>NZ_CALADU010000149.1 GCF_937890665.1 uncultured Subdoligranulum sp. | reverse complement strand
AACCCGGCCAGGGCCGCGAAGCGGCCTGAGGGGTTTTACTGTCCGCTTGCACACCCTTGCCGGGAAAATAGTCCCTCCCGCCGGATGTAGGGGCGGCCTGCAGGCCGCCCGTGGTACGTTCCCCTACCCCAACACCTTGCGGGCAACAAAAAACACGGCGGGGTCAAGACCCCGCCGTGAGCATATCCCGGAAGGTAATCCCTTCCGGCTTAATTCAGCACTTGTCCCTGCTATCGGCTCTTATGGACAATAAAAATATGTGTATCACCCTTTCTTTGCAAAGAAAGGACTAAAGAAACTCCAGATAAAAAGGCACGGGTATACACCCATGCCTTCTTTGGTGAAAATTCTTTTGGTTCTTTTCTTATAAGAAAAGAATGATACCTGCATGATCAAGGTGCGGGCAGCGTGTACACCGTCGTATTGATATAGGCGGTGAGGATGCCAAAAATTACAGGCCCAAGGTACAGATTACTGGTGGCATTATAAAGCTTGCGGTTGATGATCGTACCGGAAATCGCCATGATGATCATGTAGGAAAGCATCATGTAAGCCTTCCAATTTCCAGAATCTCCAAATCCCTGCCCGTTGGCAGCCATGCTCACATAATATACCGAGACAACAACGATCGTTCCCAAAACGTTACAAAGTACGCAGATCAGCAGGTTGACCCATTCCGGCATCCCCTTGAAACGGTTGCAGCCGTTCATGATCAGCGAGTTGATACACCAGTACAGAACGAAGAAGGGAACATAGCACAGGGTGATCCGCAAATGAGACCACTGGATCGTCGCCAGCGTCAGATCAAGAAGGCGGAAATCGACCTTGAAGAAATAGTCGGCGATCCAGACGACACAGCCAGCCAGCAACAGGGTGCGGCCGATATTCGGCAGCGTGATTTTCAGATGATAATCAGAAAGGCGAGCACCGTTCTTTTTGTGGATCAGGAAGAAGAAAAGGAAAAACATTGCCAACAGGAACAGCGCACTGAACATCAGCCAGACCACGTTATTGTTGGCTACACCGTACACAAAAACGCCGCTGGAACTGCCGGTACCGGTGAGAGAAAAAATCTTGCTGGTTTGCTGCATCAGGATGGGGGACATGATGGGCGGCACAAAACCTCCGATGAGCGAAGCAACAATAAAAATCGTCCAGTCTTTCCGGGTTTTCAGGCCGGAAGTTGGGGCATCTGCCGGATTCTTGAGTGCCGAAAATACCGGAATATTCAACATAAGAAGTGCAACAGGCACGACCATGGCAAGAATCGCCAAAAAGCCCAGTGCCGAGAAGGCCATCAGAACCATATAATTTTGCTCAGAAGGGTCGATGGGGTTGGGCGCTTCCACAGCTTGCATAAAGAAGCTTACTGTATTCTGCGTAAACAGAGGGCTATAAACGCCAAAAGCATGGGTAGAATCAGAGGGATTATAGACAACGCGGGCATTTCCATCAGCAAAACTGCCGTAGACGTGGCCTATTTCAATTTTGGCATTGGGGTCTGTCATTTCGGCTTCCGAAAAAGTACCCGGTACGCCCAGGTTGATAAACTCTTTCATCTCCGTTTTTACACTGAGATCTCCGGGCCAATACCCTTCCACCGGTTGGAAGCCGATACGGGAATAAGGATCGTACAAACCGGCTCCAAAACCAATGCTGACACCTGTGACGACATTTTCGAAGGATGGCGGCGGTGGGGCCAGCACAAGAGCTGCGCGGAACTTCTGAACGTATTGGTCAGGATGATTGCGCTGCAGTTCGCCGTATTCATTTAAGACCACCAGTGTATTATTACCGCCTTTGGAGTAGCCTCCGATGGAGATATTCTCTTTGTCGATGTAGTCCAGGTTGTCATACACATAGTCGATCAGTTCACTGAAACCGAACGTAGTAGAATTACCCACTGCTTCATCAGAATGACCGGCAGAAAGCAGGTCCGGCACAAAAACTGCATAGCCACGACGGGATAATTCGTGCGCCACACCACGCCAGATCTCTGCGGTATTGTCGTTACCAGGGCTGTAAATAACGGCAGGGACCGGCGAGTTTTCGGATGCGGTGATGGGCCGGTATTCCAGAAAGCGCACGGTCTGGCCTTTGGGGGTAATGAACTTTTGATCCTTGACCAGAACATTGCCGTTGTCCGTCAACATTTGGCGTGTGCCAACCATGCTCACCAGGCACAATACCAGGCAAACAGCCAGGGCAATCAGACAATTGCGTGTAAGGGACCGTTTTTTCATGGATGTTTTCTCTCCTTTCCTGGAACGGTTTTTTCTGCCTGCAGAAAGATTTAAGGGAAATGCGATGTTGTAAAATGCCGGTATTAAAACGTTTTAATTATCTGCATTGTACTGTACTTTAGTCAAACTGTCAATTATACGGAATCGTTTTACTTCGCTTTTGAACAAAACGCACAATAAACATGTGAGATTTTGGTATAAATCTCAAATTGACATTCGATATCATTTTGCTAAGCTTGTTATAGGTACGATAAAACGTTTATATTGCAGGAGGTGACGAAAGTTGGAGTCCAAAATAACAGACGTGGCGCGTATGGCGGGGGTGTCTATTGCTACAGTTTCCAATGTGATCAATGGGACGCGTCCTGTACGACCGGAAACAAGGCAGCGTGTTATGGCAGCGATTGAAAAATTAAAATATATGCCGGATAACTCTGCCCGCCATTTTAAAACAGGTAAAAAATCGACCATCGGGTTTATTGTGCCCGACATCTGCAATACGTTTTTCCCAACGCTTGTGGAAGCGCTCGAGGAGATCCTGGGGTGCAATCACTATGATCTGATCGTGGCCAATACGCATGAGAATGTTCAGCGGGAAGCCGAGCATCTGCAAAGACTATCTTCTGGGATCGTGGATGCCCTGATTGTGGCAAGCTGTTTTGAATCCTACGCCGACCTTTCCACCTGTATTCCGGCCGGCTTTCCTGTTGTACTGATCGACCGTCTCCCCATCAACAGCCAATGCGATACGGTCCGTGCCGATTCCTATGAAGCGATTCTGGAAAGCATAGAATATCTGATCGCCCATGGGCACAAGAAAATTGGTATGCTGGCTTGGCAAGAAAATCTGAGTACAACCAAAGAGAGGGTAGCAGCCTACCGACACGCAGCGAAAATGTATTCTTTCCCGCCTGTTATTCGATATGTAGGGATTGATAGCGGGGTAGCCTGTGCTGCAGAAGAACTGATGGAAGAACACTGCACAGCACTTTTGATTGGAAACAGCAAACTGTATGTTGAATTGATGCGCCTGGAAAGCGCCGTGAATTATCATCCGGCTGTGGTGAGTTTTAGTGATACACCGGAATACGAACATCTTTTCCGTGGTGTGCCGATTATAAAACAGCCTACACAAAAAATCGGACATTTGGCAGGAAGAATGATTCTGGAAAGGCTCCAATACCCAAAGTCCCGTACAAGAAGAAATGTGTTGCCTTGTGTTTTTCAGCACCCCGAGGGGAATCTATAATGTAAATTCATGCGTGTTTTGATTGCAGTAGAAACTGCAGTGGAAGTCCTTTTGAAGGTGCTGCGCGACCGGTTCCTCTACGATGGGAGCCTTTGACGGGCAGTAGAGTAAAGCCTCCCCTCCCAGGGGAGGTGTCTGCGAAGCAGACGGAAGGGTTCTGCACCTCCCGCCAGACGCTCCCATTCCGCAAAAACACCCCTTCCCCGTCAGATGTTCCATCATTCCACAAATCATGTATCTGTTTTTTCTTCTCTCTTCATTCTTTTCTTATAAGAAAAGAACCAAAAGAATTTTTAACCAAAAAGGCATGGGTGTACACCCATGCCTTTTTATAGAGAGTTTCTTTGGTCCTTTCTTTGCAAAGAAAGGACACCCCCAACGCCCCCCGCGCCGCGCACGCTCTGCACGAACTGGCGCGGCGTCTGGCCGTACTCGGTCTTGAACGCCCGGTAAAAGTTCGCGTAATCGCCAAACCCGCAGTACTGGCACACCTGGCTCGGCGGCACGCCCCCCGCCAAAAGCTGCTTGGCGTTGATAAGCCGTTTCTGCAAAATATAACGGTGTACCGTCGTACCAACCTGCGCGTCGAACTTGCGCAGCAGGTGATACTTGCTGATGAAAAACCGCGCCGCCAGCTCGTCCAGCGTCAGCGGTTCGCTGAAATGCTCGTTGATGTAATGCAATACCGCGTCCACCGCCTCGTCGCTGGCGCCCGCGGGGCCGCTGTCGCTGCGCTCCTCGGCCGTGCGGTTCAGGCCCACCAGCAGTTCCACCAGCGCGCCCTGCGCCAGAAGGTCGCTGCCGTACGCCCGCGAGGTCCGCTGCTTGTACAGCCGCTCCACCTCCGCGCGAAGCTGCGCCCCCACCGCGCCGCCCGGCCGCAGCAGGTTCGTGTGGGTGGGCACGCTGGTGTCAAAACAGCGGGTCAGGCTGGTGCGCGGGGTCGAAAGCCCCTCCAGATACGGCCGCGCCACCCACAGCACGATGCGCTCATAGGTATCGTCGGGGCCGATGCGCGCCTGGTGCAGTTCCAGCGGGCTGACCAGCATCCAGTCGCCCGGCCGCATACGGAAAATTTTGTTCTCCACGATATATTCCACCCGGCCGCGCAGCAGCAGGTAGATCTCGTAAAAATCGTGGTGGTGCAGGTCCACCTCGTTCATGTAGGTGGACCGGTACCGATAGATCTCGTAGTCCGGCTCCACCATCGTCTGCCGCCCGGTATAGGGATTGTACGCCGGTTTTGCCATGTTGCACCTCCCTGGCCTGCCCCGCGGGCCCCGCCTTTTACACTACTTTAATAGTTTACCGCAATTATTGCAATCTTTCAAGCAATATCGGCCATTTTCTTGTGAAAAATTGCAGCGTATACTGTAGGCAGCAGGGTGGCACAGGGCCGCCCCCATTCCCATGCACACAAAGGAGCGTTTCATGATGCAGATGAATGCAACTTCCCTCACCGCGCACAAAGCCGAATGGGAAAAACTGGGCGTCAAACTGCCCGCTTTCGACCACGCCGCCATGACCGCCGCCACCAAGGCCCACCCCGTCTGGGTCCACTTCGGCGCGGGCAACATCTTCCGCGGTTTCATCGCCGCGCTGCAGCAGCGCCTGCTCAATGAGGGGCTGGCCGACCGCGGCATCATCGCGGCCGACACCTTCGACTATGACATCATCGACAAGATCTACACCCCCTACGACAACCTGACCATGATGGTCACGCTGAACCCCGACGGCACCACCAGCCGCGAGATCATCGGCTCGGTGGCCGAGGCCCTGCGCGCCGATTCCTCCGACGCGGCCATGATGGCCCGCTTCAAGGAGATCTTCACCGATCCCGGCCTGCAGATGATCTCTTTCACCATCACCGAGAAAGGCTACGCCCTTTACCGTCCCGACGGCAGCCTGATGCCGGTGGTCCAGGCCGACATGGACGAAGGCCCCGCCCACGCCCGCCACGCCATGAGCCTGGTGGCCGCGCTGCTGTATGAGCGTTTCCAGGCGGGCGCCGCGCCGCTGGCCGTCGTCAGCATGGACAACTGCTCCCACAACGGCGAAAAGCTGCGTGCCAGCGTGATGGCCGTGGCCGAAGCCTGGCAGAAGAAGGGCTTTGTGGGGCAGGACTTCCTGGACTACCTCAACGACGAGAAGAAGATCGCCTTCCCCTGGTCGATGATCGACAAGATCACCCCGCGCCCGCACCAGATGGTGGAAGAATCGCTGGCGAAGGACGGCATCGAGGGCATGGCGCCCATCGTCACTTCCAAGAACACCTACATCGCGGCTTTCGTCAACGCCGAGCGCCCGCAGTATCTGGTGGTCGAGGACAAGTTCCCCAACGGCCGCCCGCCGCTGGAGAAGGCCGGCGTCTACCTGACCGACCGCGACACGGTGAACAAGACCGAGCGCATGAAGGTCACCACCTGCCTGAACCCGCTGCACACGGCCATGAGCGTGTACGGCTGCATGCTGGGCTACACGCTGATCTGCGACGAGATGAAGGACGCCGACATCGTGGCGCTCATCAAGCGGCTGGGCTACGTCGAGGGCCTGCCGGTGGTCGTGGACCCCGGCATCCTGGACCCCAAAGCGTTCATTGACGAGGTCGTGGGCCAGCGCCTGCCCAACCCCTTCATGCCGGACGCGCCGCAGCGCATCGCCACCGACACGTCCCAGAAGGTGGGCATCCGCTTTGGCGAGACCATCAAGAGCTACATCGCGGAAGGCCGCGACCTGAACACGCTGGTATCCATCCCGCTGGCGCTGGCCGGCTGGCTGCGTTACCTGCTGGCGGTGGACGACGAGGGCAAGGCGTTTGAAGTTTCGGCCGACCCGCTGAAGGACGACCTGCAGGCGAAGCTGGCGGGCATCGAAGTGGGCAAGCCGGAGACGTATCAGGGCCAGCTCAAGGGCATCCTGAGCAATGCGTCCATCTTCGGCGTGGACCTGACCGCCACGCCGCTGGCTGCGAAGATCGAGGAATACTTCGTGGCCGAACTGGCGGGCCCCGGCGCGGTGCGCAAGACGCTGCACGAGGCGCTAGCCTGAGGCAACGGGAGCACTCAACCTTGCAACCTTATGGTGGGGAAACTTTTTCACGCGGCAACGCGCTTAAAGGCTCCCCTACCA
>NZ_CALADU010000148.1 GCF_937890665.1 uncultured Subdoligranulum sp. | reverse complement strand
AAGGCAGATGCGATCCATGCGTGGAAAAGCAAGTTGGCTATGAAGGAAATCTACCAGCGCGCCGGAATCCCCTGTGCCCGCTGTGTGCCAGTGACCACCCAGAATGCCGCGCTTGCTTTTGCTGCCGAAGTGAGCTATCCGGTTGTAGTAAAACCGGACAACGGCGTGGGTGCCAATGCTACCTATCGTTTGGAAAATGATGCTGACATTGCCGCCTTTTTTACCGCTTTGCCGCAGGTTCCTTATGTGATGGAGGAGTATGTTCCCGGTGTCGTTACAACCTACGATGGCATCTGCAATTCAAAAGGCGAAGTTCTATTTGCTGTCAGTCACGTAACGCCCAACTCCATTATGGATATGGTCAATCGCGGGGTTCCCACCTATTATTACATAGATGCTCACCTTCCCGCCGATGTAGAAACTATCGGACGCCAAACCTTAAAGGCCTTTGGCGTGACACAACGCTTTTTCCATTTTGAATTTTTCCGGTTAACCAAAGATAAATCCGGTCTGGGCACAAAGGGTTCTTTGGTCGGATTGGAAGTTAATATGCGCCCGGCAGGCGGCTTTACCACCGAAATGATCAATTACGGGCAAAGTGTAGATGTCTACCAGATTTATGCAGACATGGTTGCTTTTGACACTCGCCGCCATAGCTTTGTAGGTCCAAAAAGCTACTGTGTTTATATTGGCCGCCGCCTTCACAAAAACTATGCGCTTTCGCTGCAAGAACTTTGCGGCACCTGTGGGGATCATCTGCTTGTAACCGGACAAATGCCTCCGGCTCTTGCAGGCGCCATGGGCGAAGAATTTGCGATTGGTTGCTATGCCGCCAAATCTGAAATGGATCGTTTTGTTCGACAGGCCTTTGCTTGCCCGCGAAAAAGCAAACATTCCTGATATAGTTTTGAACTATATGAAACAGCCCCCGGAACCTTTCAAAGGTTCCGGGGGCTGTTATGCTTGCTTATCTACGGTTGAAAGGAGCGCGACTTAGTACATGCCGCCCATGTCACCACCGGCCGGAGCAGCCGGAGCCGGCGGTTCCGGCAGATCAGCAACCAGGCTCTCGGTGGTCAGGACCATAGCCGCCACGCTGGCCGCATTTTCCAAGGCAGAACGAGTGACCTTGGTGGGATCCACGATACCGGCCTCGATCATATCATCCACATACTCTTCCTTCTGCGCATCGAAGCCATAGTTGGCCTTGTTCGCCTTCAGGATATTGTCGATGATCACGCTGCCTTCCAGACCAGCGTTGGCCGCGATCTGGCGCAGAGGAGCTTCCAATGCCTTGCGCACGATCTTCGCACCGGTGCGCTCGTCGCCTTCCAGTGCATCGACAACCTTGTCGACAGCAGGAATAGCATTGATGGTAGCCGTACCGCCGCCAGCAACAATACCTTCCTCTACCGCTGCCTTCGTAGCGTTCAAAGCATCCTCGATGCGGAGCTTCTTATCTTTCATCTCAACTTCAGTGGCAGCGCCAACCTTGATAACGGCTACGCCACCAGCCATCTTGGCCAAGCGCTCCTGCAGCTTTTCGCGATCAAAGTCAGAAGTAGCCGTAGTGATCTGGCTGCGGATCTGCGCAACACGATCTGCAATGGCCTGCTTGTCACCATTACCGCCGACGATGGTGGTGTTCTCCTTGGTGACCTTAACCTGACGAGCAGTGCCCAGCAGCTGCATGGTGGCATCTTTCAGCTCATAGCCCAAATCGCTGCTAATCACAGTACCACCGGTCAAAACGGCGATATCCTGCAGCATCTCCTTGCGGCGATCACCGAAGCCGGGAGCCTTCACGGCAACAACATTCAAACCACCACGCAGACGGTTGATGATCAGGTTGGACAGTGCATCACCCTCTACGTCCTCAGCGATGATGAGCAGCTTGCGGCCGGACTGAATGACCTGCTCCAGCAGCGGCACAATGTCTTGGAACACGCTGATCTTCTTATCGGTGATCAGCACGGAGCAATCCTCGTAGACGGTCTCCATCTTTTCGGTGTCGGTGACCATGTAGGGAGTCACATAGCCACGATCGAACTGCATGCCTTCCACAACTTCGGTGTAGGTCTCGGCAGTGGTCTTGTTCTCCTCAATGGTGATAACGCCATCCGCAGTGACTTTCTCCATTGCATCGGCAATCAACTGGCCAATCTCAGCATCACCTGCAGAAACAGTGCCAACGCGGGCAATGTCCTTGCTGCCGTTGACCTTCTGGCTGTTGGCCTTCACAGCATCCACAGCAGCGGAAACAGCCTTCTGCATACCGCGCTTAATGTCCATGGGATTCGCACCCGCGGTCACGTTCTTCATACCTTCGTTGACCAAAGCCTGTGCCAAAACGGTAGCCGTAGTGGTACCGTCACCAGCGGCATCGTTGGTCTTGGTTGCCACTTCGCGGACCAGCTGAGCACCCATGTTCTCAAACTCATCCTTCAGCTCGATCTCTTTTGCGATGGTCACGCCGTCATTGGTGATCAGCGGGCTGCCAAACTTCTTGGCCAGAACCACATTGCGGCCTTTGGGGCCAAGGGTAACCTTAACAGTATTGGCCAGCTGGTCGATACCGGCGCACAGCGCCTTGCGGGCTTCAGCGCCCTGCTTAATCTGTTTAGCCATAGAGCATTATCTCCTTTGTATCAGAACGTTATGATTTGAATCGAATTACTCCACTACCGCGAGGATGTCGTTCTGGCGGACGATGGTGCATTCCTCACCGTCCACCTTCACTTCGGTGCCGGAGTATTTGCTGGTCAGCACTTTATCGCCGACCTTAACAATCATCTGGACTTCCTTGCCGTCCACCATGCCACCGGGACCAACAGCAAGAACTTCAGCAACCTGCGGCTTTTCCTTAGCGGAACCAGACAGAATCAAGCCACCTTTGGTGGTTTCTTCTTCTTCGACCAGCTTAATCACAACACGGTCTGCAAGAGGTTTGATTTTCATAACGAAAGATCCTCCCTAATAAAAGATTTCTCTTTAAAGATTTGGTTTAGCACTCGGTTGTCTTGAGTGCTAAACATATAATAACCACTTTCGCATAAAAAATCAAGAGGTTTCTATATAAAATTTTTATGAACATTTTAATTTATAAGGAGCCTCCACTTGCACTCGGTCAGCTTATATGCTTTTTTGTCAATCTCTCTTGCTTTTTGCTCTAAAAGTGGCGTTTACGGTTCTTCGATTATCTTGGCTTTATACATTCCCCGCCTTCGGAGCCGCTCTAGAACCTCATAAACATCCACCCCTTTCACACAAAGGCGTCTGCATTGACCGGGTGATTCCTGAGAAAAGGTATCCCATACGGTAACAAGGTGCTCCGCTTCCTCAAGCCCGTATCTTTCTAGGAGCGGAATAAAGCGGCGTGGCGTTGCAGAATATAAATCCGTCAATTTGTACTTTTGTACAAACACTTCCTCATGGTTGGCATGGGAAGCAATCGCAAATTGAGAAATTCCATCGCCCCACAAAACCTCACCGTACGAGTCCAGAATAGAATCTATCTGTTTTTGCGTTTGACCATCTAGATAATAGACCGCTTGATGTAGTATACCATTTTGTCCAGTCTGTTGTTCTTCCTGCGCCGTAAGCGGCAGTTACAAGACAAAAAACAAAGGTTCCGGAAAGCTTTGGTACATCTCAGTTACCAGCGGCTGCAATTTTTCAAAGCTAATATTCGCCCGCAAGCACTGATTTTCATATACTTCAAATTGTTCTGCAATCCTTTCAGGAAAAGGGATCGATACGCCCGGCGCCGGCTGAAACATCTGCTCTTCCCTCCCAAAATTTCATTTCAAAGATATAAAAAAGAAGCCGACTGCGTTCCCGCAATCGACTTCTTTTCTGCGTTGGAGCTAGTAGTCGGACTTGAACCGACGACCTGCTGATTACGAACCCGGAATATATGCTTCCAAACAGTGAAATTCGAATCACAAAAAACGAGTCATCGTTACTTTTCCTTTTATAATGCTTCATCGTAAGCAAGCAATGGTAGTCAAAAAGTAGTCAGCCTCGATTATCCAAACAGTTTGTACATCTGTTGCGCCATCGCAGCACTGTATCCGGCATCCTGCATACTCTGGATCGCTGCAGCTTTCTTGGAACCGCTGATGGTCTTTCCGTTCGCTCCCTTCTGTCCTTCCGCCGAATCAATCAGCGTCTTGGCCATGATCAGGTCATACAACTGCTGGCTGTCGTTTCCGGCTCGCTGCTGCACTTCCTGCATCCACTTGTACGGCTCAAAATCAGAGACATCAGCTTTGGCAATCTGGGTAGCGTAGTCTTCTACCTTCGATACAAACCCTGCCTGTTCTTCCTTCGTGTAGTTCCCCGCATTGGGAATTAACTCATTCAGAATGTTATAGGCCGTCTGTGTACGTTTCTGCGCATAGTCGATGTACTGTTTTCCGCTCAGTTCCACCTCCTCTCCTCTGGCGTTAAACTTCGTAGCGGCCCTGTCCGGAAGCACCTCTTTTCCCTGACTCTTGCTCAGGTTCTGCAGGTAGTTGTCTACCTTGGCCGCACCGCTGTTCTGCAGCATTCCGGAATAAGTTGCAGCTTCTCCTGTACCATACAGCGCCGCAAGTTTGTCTATCTGGGTCTCATTGCTCTCCACGTCCTTGTACAGCTTCATATAGGTGTTTTCTTCAGAGCCTCTCAAGTTATTGTAAAGGGCCTGTGCCTCGCCGGCGCTGTATCCCAGAGACTTCTGCAGCTGTTCAACTGCGTTGGATACCTTGCTTCCACTGATGGTCTTTCCATCCGCGTCCTTTTCACCTTCAGCACCGTTCACAATCTGTCGCGCCTGAATCATCGCCGCGATATTCTTGCCTCCGCTCAGCGTCTGCACTCTTGCCACCCAGTCTTTGGCTTCATATCCAGAAATCACCGTTTCACGTGCCGTCTCCTGAGCATACTCCTTTGCAAGTGTCACAAACCTAGCCTGCTCCCCAGTGGTTGCCGTCGCTCCGGCCGTTCTCATATACTCGTCTATGAGATTCACAGCCGCGCTCTGCAGGCTCTTGGCATATTGGATATAGTCAGGCCCTTTCAGCACTACCTTGTGCTCTGTTCCCTCGCTGTCTGTGTAGCTGATTTCATTGTTCAGGTGCTTCGGCAGAACGGCTTTATTCTCCTCTCCTTCCTTTCCGCTGTTCTTTGCCAGCGCCTGCACCCAGTTGTCCACGGCCTTGGCCTTGTCGGTCCCCAGCATTTCGCCGTAAGTTTTGCCCTGATAGAGCGCTTTGAACTCGTCCTTGTCCCCTCCAGCCGCCTTTACCTGATTGTACAGATCAATGTAGCTGTAGTCGTCCTCGGCCCGGTTCATCTTGCGGTCCAATCGCAGCGGGTCCTGCAGATCGGTAATCATGTCGTAAGCGCTCTTTGCTTCCCGCACAGCGGAACTCATGGGAATTCCGGTCAGACTCGATAGTGCCGTCGCCACCTGATAGGTCAGCCTGTATGGCGTGATATCCCCCTCTTGAGCCTTCTGAATAGAATCTACAGCGCTTATCATATCCGAGAACATCTCCATATCGCTGCGGGTCGCATCATAGCCCTGCGCGATGCTCAGAATATCTTTCACAAGCGGAATATTGTTCAAAAGTTTCACGCCATCCCGGAAGTTCTCCCAAAGTTTCTCCAGATACCGCTCGTCGTATTCCTTGTCACGGTCCTCATCCCGCGACACGCGGGCGGCATCGATGAGGCTTGCCGCAGCAGCCGTTCCCAGCGCGGTTAAGGCATAGGTGGCCGTGGCACGGGCGAAGTTCTTCTTTGCATCCTTCTTCCCATGGACCACATTCGTCCAGGCTTCTGCCATCATACTGTAACTCTTGGTCGGCTCCGCAAAGAAGTTCGTGCTCATCTGTGCCAGCGGGTTTTTGCTGCGCATAATGTGGCTTCGGTGCAGCACACTGTCCACCACCTGAGTCTTGTCCACGATTTCGCTCAGCCGGTCCGCGCAATACTGGTTGAATCCTTCCGTTCCGGTTTTCATACCTTTTGCTCTGGCCTCGGCCTCACAGGCGTTCCACAGCGTGCCCCAGGTTACCTGATCCCCCAGTTCCGCCAACTTGGTTCCGACTTCCCGCACCGAATCCAGTGCGGTCTGCTCACCGGTCAGAACGGTTTTCATACTCTGACCAAGGTTCGTTTCAAAGTAGCCCCAGCTTTTCCACTTTGCAATGGCACAGTGTTCCTCTGCCATCTGCATCCCGTAGCGCAGCTTTGTCACGTCGGCAGCCAGACCCTCGGCCAGATATTTGGGGCTCATAACAGCCGCCGCCCGGATGTATGCCGTCGGCTGCTGCACTGCCACACGGAGGTTTGCACTCACCTTCGCCACTTTCCAGTTCCTAGTCACCTCTTTGGTAAACTTGTCCAATCCTGTGGTACTCGGCTTTGCACTCATACCGTTGATGTCCTGCATAAGGGTCGTGAAATAGGCTTTTCCGCTTTTACCGAAAATTCCTTCGATTTCCTCCTTGGTGCTTACATCCGTTCCGCTCTTCCAGTTGTACCACTTCATGGCATCACTGAGAGGCACGCTCCATGCGTTATAGGTCGCCATGTTGGCCACATGGTTGGCCCAGGTATCAAAGGCATCTCCCACCAACACACTGTTGTTGGCGTATTTCTGCAGGCTCTTCGTAAAGCCCTGGTTCTTGATGGCCCAGAATCCTGCCGTGCCCCCATCGGTCGCATCACTGGTCCTTGTCTGGTTGGAATCGCTCTTTATCGGCCAGTAGTGCCGCTCGTTGAATTTGTCCAGTCCGTAGAGCTGACGGCTCACCTCATTGCCCCAGCCTGCCGGGCCGTCCCTTGCGCTCAGGTAGTCGCTCATCTTTCTGGCGATCTGCACCTGCTCGTTTGTCAGGCTTCCCACGATTTTGGCAAGATCTGCCGGCGTGATGTTTACACGTTTTCCCTTCTTGGATCCCTGGCTGTCCACCAGCGTGATTCCGCCCTGCATCAGGTGCTCGTGGGCCTGCTGCCGCTGGCTCAGGTTGTACAACTCCATGCGCTGACCTACCGTCATCCGAATGGTTTTACCGTCGTGCAGCTCGAACTTCTGTGCCGGCGCACGGTCTCCCGTCCATTGGGAGATATCTGTGTCTCCCACAATATCATCGAAGGCATTCTGGGCGCTGTCCAGCAGCCACACGCGCTTGTCAAAGCCTTTCCGGATGGGCTCGTATACCTTTTTCTGTGCCGTTTCCCCCAGACTCGTGAAGTACCGCCGCGCATCCATCATATCAAGACCCAGCAGCTGGCTCGCCGCAATGCCCACACGGCTCTCGGAAGCCTTTTCTGCCCAGACATAACGGTTTTTCAACAGCGTTCCTGCTTCCTTCTCCATCTCCTGTGCGCTTTCCTGAGCAATCTCGTCCACAGTGCGTCCTTGCGCATCGCTCATCATCTTGTTGGCGTTCCGGATACTGGTCTGCATACTTGTCAGCACATCGGCCAGCTGTTTCAGCTGCCGGCTGTTCATGGTCTGCACATCCAGTGTTTCCGTTCCAGCCATCAGCTCGCTGATCATTTCCGGCAGGTCAGGGTCAAAATCCGCATAGACATCGGTGTCCGTCAGCCCGCTATCGGCTGCCAACGCGTCCTTTGCCATCAGTTGGATGTCTTTCATGGTTTCCTGCCAACGCACCGCAGTTCCGGTTCCTTCCCGTCCCACATTCATATTCAGGCTGTTCAACAGATTCAGAACGGCGCCCTGCATCTTCGTCTGTATATGCTGCTGTTCCGTCGGTTTCATCAGCCAGCGGTGCAGTGCCTGTACGCTCTTTTGCACCCGCTGTCGATGCTTCGTCACATCGGCCCTTTCTTTCTTGTTTGACCACTGCAGCTCCAGTGCGGCCCGGCGCCGCAGCAGGACGTCATTTGCCTGCTTTCTTGCTTTCACGATCTGGTTGTGTGTTTTGATCACGAGTTCCTGATCATGGGCTTCTTTCGCCGCCTTGTACTGGTTTTCCAGTTCCGTCATGCGGTCCCTTGCCCATTTTCTCTGTTCCTGTAGCTTCTGCTCATAAGCGGTCTTCTGCTGTGCCATAGCCTGCGCTTTTTTCTGCCGAAACTGTTTGGCCATGGCTTCCGCCTGTGCAGCGCTACGGTCTGCGTATGTCTTCCGTCTGGGCATACTCAGGTAGGCTTCATACAAGTCCTGCGCCAAGTAGGCCGCTTGTTCTTCTTCGCTCATGCCCGTCTCCAGATCATAGGCAGCCCCGTCCCGCACTTCGTCGTATACTTCCATCAGGCGTTGGATGTTATCCGCCGGGGCGGCTTCCGGGTCAAAGATGCCAGGCCATTCTTCTCCCAGTTCCTCGAAAAGGGTATCGATTCTCCCGCTTGTTCCGCTTTCATCCGCCAGCCTTACGTTCATTCTGCCGAACAGCGCCCGGCGCACATTGCCCCATGTTTTTCCGTTAGGGCCATCTCCATACAGGTCCAACAGGTCCTGATACAGCGGGGATCCTTCCCTTACAGTCCAATCGGCAGCCCGCACCTTGTCCAGCAACGGCTTGTACACTTCCCGTGCCTGATTCACACCGGGCCGCTGCTGGCTCAGCACGCCGCGCGCCAGATCCGTCAGGGTCTCCATCGCTTCCTGTACGCCACTCACCTTGCCCCGGCTCATGCTCTCATAGACGCGCCGCAGCTCAATTTCAAGCTGTGCTGCGCTATACCGGGAATGGGTGTTCTGTACCACACGGGTGGCCACGTCGTGCACGGCTCCTGTATCCATCAGGTGGCCGCCGCTCAGCCGCGTTTCCTGCTTCAGCAGCTCAATTTGGTCAGCCATTCGGGTATTTTCCCGTGCCAGTTTCCGGTTTTCCGTCTCCGCAGCCCGGCGTCGGCGTCTTTCCGTCACCAGCTCCTGCTCATCGCTGCCTTTTCTGCTATAACGTAGTGCCTCCTTTAAATTATCTGTACCAGCTTTCTGCGCATCAATTCCCAGTTCATACCGTACCGTCCCGGCAAGGTTGTCGCCCCATACTTCCTTGACGCTGTTCAGGAACTCTGGTATACTGATTGTGTTGGAACGGTCTGGGGCCACGGTATTCGTACCGATCCCCTGTCCCTTTATGGGCGCTGTTCCACCTTTTTTGCTTGTATGTGCATACAAACTCCCCTGCAAAGGCTGCAGGCTGTCTCCATCAAGTGTTGCGTTGCCATTCTCGTACATATTGACTATGAACCGGATGGCACGCATTGTTCCATTTTCATCCTGACAAGCCCCTAAATACACATCGGAACGCAATTCCTTACCGCGCGGTTCAAGTTCATTAATCTTGACCGCGTTTTCTATTATCTGACCAATTTTTCCGATATATGTCCCGTTTTTCTGTACGCTTCCTTTCCGCAGCAACCCATGGCGCAGTCCGTCCTGTGTAACCACAATAGTATCCCCGGTATAGTTGTTTACCACTCGGCCATTTTTCTTTCCATAGGTACGCTGGGTGCTGTTCAACCCATCTTCAATAAGCTGCTGCACACTCTTCCCTTCTGCCGCATTGCTTTGCACGGCAGTCACCTGCATATCCGGCAAATTCTTAAGCGTTTGGTAACTCACCTGTTCTCCGCCGGTCATCTTTCCTTGCGGGTGTTCTTTCCTTACTGTTGTTCGCTCTCTTCCCTCCTCCCGGCTTTCCTCCCGCAGCGCGGCGATTTTCTGGTTATACTCCTTTCGGCGCCGTTCATATTCCTGCCATGCCGGGTTGCTGCTCTTCCATTCTTTCATTTGTACGCCAAACAACCCGTACATCTGCCGTTCACGCTCATAGTCCGCCCGTACCTGCCGCACTTCCTCGCTGTCCAGCCACGCATCCCGCTCGCGGCGCAGCCGCTCCGCTTCCTCTCGGCTGTCAATCTCTCGGCTGTATTCAGCATTACTTCCCACTTCGCCGAATACTTGACGGAACGGCACACCCTGTATATTGACTTTTCCACCCTGGTATGTTATTCTTCCTATAGAACTCAGGTGGTTCAGTTCCGACGAAGCAAGTTTGAAGCTGAAGGAACTGAGCACAGTCTGGGTTATTTTTTTATCTGGGGATGCGTACAGCACGTTGCTCTTTTTCAGGAATCCTTTGGGGTTCACATCCTTGGCATAGGCGCTGCTGACCTTATTAAAGTCCTGCAGCCCCAATTCCATATCCTGTCTGGAGCTCGGTGCCAGATCCAGCGCACAGAGCACTGGGTTTCCCTGGGCGTCCGTAACGGTTCCCACCACAACGATCCGGCTGTTCTGTTTTGTCCCGGGCAGTATACTTGCGCCCTGACTTTCCAGCACCAGCGCCGGGTGTTCCAGCATGGCAGGTATCTGACGGATCATATCCATGGTCATGCCCGGGTGGTCGCGCAGAATTTTGCGTATTTTTCCACTCAGCATCACGATACTGCGGTCGCGCACTCCAATACTTTGCAGCGCCTCGCTGGTCGTCCCCAGAGTAAAGATTTTGCTCTCATTTCGCCCTTCGGCATCCCATTCACGGATTTCCCGGTCAAATTCCGGGTTGATACTGTACTCTGCCTCGCTCCGGCTCGCCGCCGGGGCGTTTTCTTTTGCACTCAACTGCAAACCTGCCTGTTCCGCATTTTGCCTGGCGTTGTCCAGCTCATACAGATAATCATTGATCAATGCGCGCCGTGCTTCCAGCTGGTCCGCCCGCTCAGCCATCTGCCGCGCCTGGGCAGCTGTCACCGTCGCGTCGCCGCCCCGCAGCAATCCCCGTACCTTTTCCAGCAGAGTATCCAGCATCTCCCGCAGGGTCTGCAGGATGGTCTTTTGTTCCTGCACGGTGTAACCGCTCTCGGTACTCAGGTAGGCCAAAAAGCTGCGTACGCCGCCCTCTGTGCTCATCACGCCGCTCAGGATATCCCGGGCCGCCTCATCGGCCCCCTTAGCGTAATCGCCATAGGCCGCCTCGTACCGGGCCATATCTTCGCCTGTTCGCTGTCCGCCTTGCTGGGCATACCATTCCAGCGCACTACTCCGTAGCCGCTGCCAACCTTCCGGGTTATAGCTTCCCATGTAGTGGGTCATCTCATGCGCCAGTGTCTGATAGGCATTGGAACTGTTTTCTCCCAGCGCGATCTCACTCATGGCGGCGGCCCACCGCCCGTTGGCTTTTCCTCCGGCGTCATCGGTCAGCTCCTGTACTACCTTGATGTTTACCCCCAGCTTGTAGGCTGCCGCCTGTAATACCGTATCGTCCATCGCGGCGTTCAGCTCTGCTCCGTTTTCGTACTGTACCTGCCCTTCCACACGGCCGCCTCCGGGGGCGTCCTGCACCGGGGTCGCCGCCTTCTGCCCCAACTCCCAGGCACGGCGCAGCACGCTGTCCTGCTTCAATACTGCTGCCCTGTTCTGGTTCAGCTCCATAGCCTGTTCGTAGCTCAGCGCCCCGCTTCGCCCCGCGTCATAAAAATTCTGTACAGCTGTGGTATACAGTGCTGCGTTTGCTTCTGGCTGGTAGTTTTCCGCCGCCAAGGTGCGCATCTCCGGTGTAAAGCTCTCGTTTCCCTCCGCCCACTTCCGCACCTGCATGGCACGCTCCTGTATCTCCTCCTGTTGCACCTGCTCAGCTCTCTGGGCAGTCTGGCCGTCTGGGAGCAGCTGATTCAGCTGGTTATCTGACTGTACAGATCCTGCCTCTGCCTGCTGCATCCGGGCAGCATTCACGGCATTCTGCTGCACCTGTGCAGCTCTCTGGGCAGTCTGCCCGCCGGGGATCTGCTGGTTCAGCAGCTCGTCTTCCCGCGCAACAGCCAGTACATCTGCCGGTTGCGTTCCCTTTGTGGCTTGCTTACCACTCTGTTGCGTGTTATTGCCGTCCTTTTTCCCGTTTCTTACAGCCGTGTTCACGGCGCGGTTGATTCCGGTACCTACTGCGCCGTAGATGCCGCCCGATGCAGCCCCCATGGCCGCACTGTATGCCAAATCTTGCAGACTAAATTCAGCCTCCGGATCCCTGTACGCCATATCTGCCAACCAGTTTGCTACATAGCTTGCAGCTTCTTCGGTTCCCTCTCCCAGCGCCTGCTGCAAGATATTTTGCAGGGCTTTCTTCCCGCCAGTCTTTACGATCTTGGTCCAGCTGCTTACAGGGAGTTTTTCTGTAGCCGCCTCAATCATGCCGCTCACAACACCGCGTTCCAGTGCCTCCTGCCGGCTCACGCCTTTCTGGCTCAGTTCGTCGATCTTCCCACCTGCTGCCTGTGCGCCCATTGTCCCAAGGCTTGCTGCCGTACCCACACCGGGGATCAGTGCCAGCGCCATGCTGGGCGCATTGGCCACTATGCTGCCTGCCAGATCATAGGCCATTTTTCCGGCGCCGCTTAAACCGGCAGCTCCCCGCTGCATCTGCTCGCTTCCCTCTCGTGCCAGCTGCAAACCGGGGGTGTTTTCTTCCTGTATCAGGTTTTCTGTACGGCTTGTGTCTCGTTTTTCTTTCATCAGCCTGCTATAGGCTGCGGTCCTGTCTTCCTCTTCCTTCGCGTAATCCGCAAAAGTGTTGTCCCCGGTTTTCTTCTTTTCTGCTTCCAAGGCCGCCTCGTACATGGCGTTTTGCCGGTCCTGATACGCCTCCCACACAGTCTGCCCAGCCGTCAACACATTGCCCGCGGCATTTTGCAGGCTTCCGGCCACCAGCCCGCCAACTCTTCGCTGCGCCTCATACAGTCCCCCGTAACTTTCTCTGGCAGCTTTCGCAGCGTCATAGACTTCCTGCTCTTGCACCGTCATGCCGGCGCGCAAACTTTCGATCGTTTTCTCATCTCGTAAAAGCGCGTGTTCTTCCGCCCACAGTGCACTTGCCTTCTCGTTCTGGCTTAAATATTCCTGAACCGCATCATACTGCGCCGCCCGGTTCTCCACGGCAAACGCCCGCAGCTTCCGTTGCTGCTCTCTCTGTTGGGCTTCTTCCTCGGCTTTCTTCTGGATCTCTTCCGCATTGGCTTGCCGGTAAGCCGCCTGCCGTTGCATACTGTCTAAAAGTTGCTGCCGTGCAGCCTGATTCCGGCTATTCCCAGAAACAGGGGCTCTTTCCTGTGCCGCATTGGCTTGCCGGTAAAATGCCTGCCGCTGCACAATGTCCAAAAGCTGCTGCCGTGCAGCGCTGTTCCCGTTATTACCAGAAGAGGCAGGGGCCATAGCCCCTGCCTGCTTTCCGGCATTATTCCGGGCTATGACTTCATTGATATAGTCCAGACTAACGCTCATCTCGTTCTCCTTTTTATGCCGCGTAATTGTTCAGCATCTTCTGAATATCGCTGGCTGTATACCCCATGGCGTTCAACTCCGTGATGATTTCCTCCTGCGAATAACCGTTGTTCAGCATCCGCTCCACCGCGCTGTAGTTTGTGCCTCCGGTTGCTGCGGCCCCCTGTTGTGTGCTCAGGCTGGCAAGTGCATTGTTGGCATTGTAGGTCGTGGCTGCGGCTTTCATGGCCGCCTCCTGTACCTGTGCATTCCATTCTGCCGTATTCGCAAGATACGCGTTCCCGATGTCCGCCAGCGCATCATACCGTGAGCTGATTGCCCCAGTGATCCCCTGCTGCAGCGCCTGTTCCAGCTGCATCTGGTATGCCATCTTCTGGTTTTCCAACTGTACCAGACTGCTGTTCAGCGCCTGCAGTGCACTGGCCTTTCCGGCGTTATATTCCTGCAAAAGCCCCGTCAAGCTCTCATTTCTTCCCACATCGATCTCATTCCGGCTGTTTCCGTAGTTGTTCTGCAAACCTGCCATGGTGCTCTCCGCTGCGCCGCCGGTCAGTCCCTGCGCCGCCATCATCTGGGGCAGGTCCCGTTTGCTCAGCATGTAATTTATATAGGCCTCATTCTGGCTCTTGTCTGCCTGCCGGTTTACCCCGGCAACACCGGTATTATAGCTGTCGGTCATCACGCCCACACTGCTGTTGTAATTTTGCTGCAACATATCCCGGGCACTGTTGTAGGCTCCGTTTAAGGCCCCCATGCTCCTGTCGTAGGCATCCTGTGCCGCCTTTCGCTTCGCTTCTTCGGCGGCCGCCAAAAGTGCCTGCTGCTGTGTGTACCAATCCGCATACGGGTTGCTCACCGGCGCCGCCACACTGGCGGTGCTGCCCGTCCCGCTGCCATATCCGCTGCCATATCCACTTCCATATCCGCTTCCGTAACCATATCCCGCACTGCTCGATCCGGAATTTCCGCCCGAACTTGCGCTCCCGCCCGTGTTGGGCGCAGTGACTTTGTAGTTGGGTCTTTTAAGAGGCAGATTATCAAACACATAATTTGCATAATCATTCGCGCTGTTAAAAATCGGATTTTTCACCGTGCTTACAGCGTTTCCCCTCGTATTTCTTCCGTTAAATAAATCGTGCATCGTCTTCCCTCCTCACCCTGTTCTCTGTACCGATTTCCTATTTCGTTCCACCCAGTTTATCCGCCGCATCTTTTCCTGCTTCCAGCATCTTGGGCAGCCAAGCCGGTATCGGTGCTCCCATCTCTACCGCATTTTCTGCGATTGAGCCCAGTTCGGTAAAAATGTACCACACCAAAATCACCGGGGACACTAAGAATTCGTAATCAAACGGCAGCCATTCCATATTGGCAAGGCTCACGCTTACCACCTTGTCTGTCACAAAAGCCACCATCACCACAATGGTCATACCCGCCTTGTGCCACACTCCGGCTCTCGCCACCGCGCTCGACCACTTTCCCTTAGCGGCTGCCGCCGCGCTGCCGCTAATCCAGTCCATCGCCATGCAGCCCACCCAGGCCAGAAACAATAATCCCATCCAACCAAAGGCTGCGCTGAACGCACTCGCCGCGGCTACCACCGCCGCCTTGAGCACCAAGAATACATTTTCGTTTTCCATCCTACGATTTCACCCTCCCAATGTAATTCAATTCAAAAATGGTAATTACAGTAATCGTTTTTGTATATATGTTTCACTTTTCCTGTCAGGAAAGTGTAATTCAGCTCAGCCCTTCCAATCCACGATGGGCACGCCGTATGCTTCGGCGGCATCGTGTTCAATGCGGCACCCCCGGGCCGTCTCCCAATCAGAGGCAAAGATCGCCGCGTCAGCAAGTGCCAAAACTTCCAAGGACCTGCCAAGGTAGACCAGTGGCGGTGTTTCTTCTGCGAAATCCGTAAAGAAGGAATCCAGCGCCTGAATTTCATCTTCCCCCAGCGCCGCAGCAGCCTGTGCGACCAGTGCCTTTCGCTCCCGCAGGATTTCTTCATCCCTCTTACCACCCATCGGTTGGCTGATAAAGATTTTTTTCATAGAACTCACCCCACAAACCGGCTGTGATACCGCTCCAACGTGTCCCAGCCGTTGCTCTGGGATAGCTCCATGACCTGCAAGGCGTCTCCGTTGCTCACGGCAAAGACCGCGGCGAAATAACCATCTCCCAGATGCAACTGCTGATAGTGCTCACTATCGGACAGCCCCAAGGCTTCGGCCAAGGCATCCGTCTGGCGCATCTGCTCATCATTGAGCGGAGCCAGACTCACCAGCTGGATGTTGGAAAGCTGGCTGTTGGGCACCAATGTGAGGTCCGGCTCGGTTACAGGTTTTGTACCGTAGATACCCACCGCGTTGTCGGTACCGCTGTAGGCTGTGGGGTCCAGACCGATGCCGGTGGCAGTGGCGCGTGCTTCCAGATGGCAGTGATCGTACCCGCCTTGCGCGTTTCCGGTCTGGCCCATGATGCCAAGGATGTCGCCGGTCTTGACTTTCTGCCCCACTTTCACGAGCAGTTCCTTGCAGTGGCAGAAATAGAGATAGTTCACCGCGTCGGGCGTCTGGCCAGCATCCAGCTGCACGCAGATGTACCAGCCCCACTCCCAGGTCTTGTCGTTGTGGTCGGTTACGATGCGGGCGCGGGTCACGGTGCCCCGAATCACCCTCTTTCCCATATAGGGCGGCATCCTGATAAACGCATCATCCAGACCTACCAGATCCAGACCCCCGTGCCAGATAGCACCTCCGCCGCGGGTGTAGCCGTAACACCCGTAGCTGTAGACAATCTGCGCTCGACCATTGAAGATGCCGGTCTGCATGTCCTGCGCCAATTTCGCGGCGTCTTGTAAAAGTGTTGTCATTTAAACCTCCTGCATCTCCTTAACTCACTCTTGTGAAATAAAAGTAGATATTCACCAGCTCGTGGGGGAGGTAGGCAAGAGCCACACCGCTGCCCGGGTGGCTGTCGCTATCTCGATAGCACTGGTATACCTGCCCGTCGTCCGGATCTCGGTAATACTTGTCTTTGTAGTAGGTCATGCCGCGCACAGCGTCGATGGGATCATCTTCAGCACCAGTTTGGCCGGGTTCTGGTTCCGGGATTTCCGTGCTGCCAGAGGTCACGGCCTCTTTCAGTGCTGCCACTTCAGACTGCAACGTTTTTACAGCGCTTTCTAGCGCGACGATACGGGATAGGGCTTCCCCGTCCGGCGTGTTTGCAGCCAAGGCGTCGGCCTTGTCCATCAGTTCGTTGTACTCTCCTTCTGTGAGCATCTGTCGTGCGTACAAATTGGCAATGGTGATTTTTGCTGCCGGTTCGGTATACGCGCCTTTTTCCATCTGCTCGGCCATTGCGGTGTATGCGGTGCTGTTCATTAAATTCCTCCTTTCGCAAGTGCAACTGCGGCTGTTACCGCGTCGCTGATCTTCTTGTCAATGTCCGGCTCCTGCTGTTCCGGCGGTTCGGTGGGATTGGGTTGCCAGAAGAGACAATCCTCATATACAGGTTCTTCATGCCGCAGCCCGTCCGGCGGATACCGCTCCACGGAGCCTTCCATCACGACTTTTTGCGTCCCGATATATCTTTTGCCGGGATAGGTGTAACCGGCCTCCAGATCGGGATTCTCAATTTCCTCACCCGTAAGGGCGTTATAAGTTTTCATATGTACCTCACATTATTGAGACATTAAGGTTT
>NZ_CALADU010000147.1 GCF_937890665.1 uncultured Subdoligranulum sp. | reverse complement strand
GCAGCTCCAACCTGACCGCCATCGCCGTGGGTCTGGAGGCCAGCAAGACCACCATTGCCTCGGCCAACGCCGCCGACTATGTGGTGGGTATCCCCACGCTGATCCTGATGTTCGCTACCCCCGCCTTGTACAAGAGTTCCAAATGGCTGAAAAAGCTGTGGCCCTATGATATGAGCGAATCGGAACTGCTGGGTGACGGCGACCACGAAGAACTGATGGCCTCTAAGGAATGGTCCATTCAGGAAATCGCCTGGTTGCTGGCCATCGGTTTCGGTACCGTGTGGGCTGCCACCTCCATCTCCTCGGTGGTGTTCGGGGAAGGATTCCGCAGTGCGGGTCGCATCCTGCTCATCACCACCTTCTCCATCATTCTGGCACAGGTGCCCGCCATCCGTAAGCTGCGCGGCAACTTTGATCTGGGCCTCTTTGTAGCACTGTTGTTCCTGGTAACCATCGGCTTTGCGGTGGACCTGCAGCAGTTCTTCGGCTCCACCTTCTACATCACCCTGTTCTGCTTCTGCGTCATCGTCTGTTCCATCCTGCTGCACCTGCTCATCACCCGGCTGCTGAAAGTCCGCTTTGAGTATGTGCTGCTGTCCATCGTGGGCTGCATCTCGGACGGCCCCACCGCCGCCCTCATCGCCTCCAGCGCCCAGTGGAAGACCCTCATCAACATCGGTCTGCTCATGGGCGTACTGGCCGGTGCTCTGGGCAACTATGTGGGCATCGGTGTAGCCTATGCCATCCGTGCCTTCATTGGCGCCTGACCGGAAAACGGGAGAAACGGAAATGCGCAATTTTGACTTATATGTTTCGGGCATCCTGTACGGCAGGCTGCGTCTGGGCGACGGTACACCTCAGATCCAGAAACTGGACGTGCACACCGGTGCGCTGCTGGACTGGCAGGACCTGACCGATCAGGACCGGGACTTTTACCGCTCCTTTGTAAAGATGGACTTTGCCGCTCTGGGGCAGAACCTGTCCCACTACGAGGCGAGTCTGCAGGGCACCGGGGAAGTTTCGCTGTGTGGCGAGCGTTACACCAGCGAGGACGGTTGCAACTACCTGCAGCGGGATGTAAAATTCCCCAACAACAAACAAATGAAAGAGGGGCGGCTGATCGCCGTCACCTGCCCTGCCCGAGAGATGGTCACGGTGCTGGTGGAACCCGGTGCCGAGGAGGAGACCATCCTGCGCCTCTGGCGCTCGACCTGGCCGGAGGAACAACTGTTTCCGGTAGAGCACGCGGGGACCTTCCCGGTGCCCATGCGGGACGGGGTGCATCTTTCCACCGACGTATACCTGCCCAAAGGCTGCAGC
This sequence comes from uncultured Subdoligranulum sp., assembly GCF_937890665.1. Next base: position 808 of record NZ_CALADU010000147.1, on the reverse strand, counting down.
GCTCCGGTGCCCGCGGTGTTGGTGCGAACCCCTTACGGCAAGGAGGACGGCTGTGAAGTCTACTACCGCTACGTCCAGCGCGGCTATGCGGTGGTGGTACAGGATGTACGCGGCCGCAACGCCAGCGAAGGCGAATGGCTGCCCAACTACCACGAGGTGGAAGACGGCGACGATACCCTGAACTGGATCGCCGCCCAGCCCTGGTGCAGCGGACGCATCGGCATGGTGGGCGGGTCCTATCTGGGCTATGTACAGTGGGCGGCTGCCGCCAGCGGCAACCCCCACCTGAAAGCTCTGATCAGCGTGGTCTGCGCGGGCAGCTCCTTTGTGGATCTGCCTCGCCGGGGCGGGTCCTTCACCTCGGGCATGCTGGCCTGGGCCTTTGCAGTGTCCCAGAAAACCTTCCATCCCGAACTGATGGAGCGGGACGACTGGGAGGAAGTGCTGAACATCCGCCCCCTGACCGACCTGTCCAAAAAGGCTCTGGGGTACGATGTACCCTTCATCACCCGGTGGCTGGAACCCAGCGATTACAATGATTTCTGGCGTCAGTCCAACTGGCAGGAGCGCTCCGCCGGGGCGCAGATTCCGGCGCTGATCCAGTCCGGCTGGTTCGATGACAACGGCATGGGCACCACGGAGGCTCTGGAACTGGTCCACGACTTTCCCCGGGGGATGCGCAAGGTCATTCTGGGACCCTGGCAGCATAGCGGCAACAGCAAATACGATATGCACGGGGTATCCTTCGGCAGTCAGGCGCTGCGCTTTGATCTGGACTGGCTGTATTTCCGCTGGTTCGAGCATCACC
>NZ_CALADU010000146.1 GCF_937890665.1 uncultured Subdoligranulum sp. | reverse complement strand
TGAAAAATCCAACTGCCGCCGACAAGCTGTTGGATGTGGCCGACGAAAAAATCGGTGCGCTGGCAGAATTCCCGCACAAATTTGAAGTCGTTTCCGACAAACTGCTTTCATTGTGGGGAATCCGCTTCACCATCGTTATGAACTACCTTGCGTTCTATACGGTGGACGATGCCACGCAAACCGTGCATATCGTGCGGTTTCTCTACGGCAAAAGCAACTGGATCACCATTCTGAAAACGGATACAGCAAACGGAAGTTTGCCGATGTTCTCATAACCGAATATTTTATCTGGGCGCTCACTTTTGTGGGCGCTTTTTCTATTGGAGGAAAACATGATTTATGACGAACTTATTGAAGAATTAGCGTTGACCCTGCTTACAAAGGCAAGGTATGAGGGCTGTATTAGTGTTATAGACGGTTTCTCACAGTGCGAGGAGGATAAAACTCGCATAGAGTATCCTGTTGACGCTGTTATGCGCATCATGCCGGTTGGCAGCGAAATCTGGCCGGAGGAGTGCGAACCGTTACTGAAAAAAATTGGTGCTGAAACGATCGGAGACGTTGCCGATTATCTGAACAAAAACAAATCCGAAAATTCAAGTGCTGATGATGTTCTTTTTACTGCATTGCTCAAAATCTGCTATGAAAATATGGACATGGACGGCAAGATGGTATTTTGGGAAGATATGCTTGAAAACAACTCCTTGGAATGGAGAGACGTTGAATGATTTGCATACACGAAGTGATTTATTCAGTATGCAGTCGTAATTTTTGTGGAATCTTATCTGCTTCGGAGGATTTTATGACGCACGATGAAATGATGAGTCTGCTGGCAAACACGCTGGCAGATGCAGCCGGACACGCTGGCTGTTTACCTATTTTGGACTGTTTCAGCCCGCATCCGGGAGAGGAAGTAACCGTAAGCATTCCTATGTGTGACGACACGGTGGATATTGTGCTGGAAGATCTCGATTTTCCGCACGAGTGGGAAGAATTGTTGGAGAACAGCGGTGCAGATACTATGGGCGACCTTGTTGATTACCTGTGCTATTGTTCGCAAAACAATATTTCTCTTGCCATTTCCCCTGAAGATGAGGAAAAGCTGTATGCAACGCTGATTGATGTCTGCTATGAAAATATGTCTTATGACAGGCAGGTCGATTTTTGGCGTCATGTGCTGGAAACCAATTCTTTGGTGTGCGAGGTAAAAGAATGACCCTGCAGGAGCAGCTCTGCGAAAAAATGCGGGTGGAGCAGAGCGCCTATTGCCTATGGCTGACCGCACAGCCGCCAGAAGAAATTTTACACCACGCCTACGAGTACAGCGTCCGTGAGGACATTATTCTGGCAACGGAAGAAATGAACCTCACCCCTGCACAGGTGCGGGCGCTGCTGAAATCTCCCGCGCCGCTGGCGGATGTGTATAAGGATTTTTCCAAGCTGGAAACCGATTATATGAGCATTGTGGCTCAATGCGTGGAAGACCGTGCAGATGACTTGCTGAAAAAGGAGCAGCAGCAGAACCCACCCAAAGTATATCGACAGTCCGTCACTTATGCCCGCGAACACGGCGAATTGCAGCAGTACCATGCGTCTTGCCACTTGAATGAAAGGTGTCGGGACGAGATTGACGCAGCGCTTGCACAGCGCTTTGATGGTATGCGGCTGGGCGCTGGCGCTGTTGAACAGGTAGTGGCGGAATATGGTTTGGAGCGCACAAAATATGTGTTGGCAGCGGCCATTCAAACCCGTGATGGAGATGGTCGCATTTCGCGCACAAATAGAGAATGGGCAGATTCCATTCGCACGATCAAAGATATGGATCGCCGTGGATTTGATCGTTCCTGTTACTACGCTGACCTACAAGCGCGTACCTGCCTATTGGACGGTTTTGTAAACCAAGTGCGAAAATTTGAAAGAGCCAAAGCCCAGCCCGCTCAGGATACCCCCGAAAGATAACCGCAGCGTCTGCATTTTGCAGGCGCTTTTTTTCGTGAAAAAATCTCTGTTTTGAAAGGATTTCACAATGAAAGAAACACATTATAAATTGAAGCATCGCGTTACCGCGCTGTTTGCGGCGGCGGTAATGCTCTGCTCCATGCTGCCCGGTGCAGCGTTTGCGGAGGAACCCACACCGCAGCCCACCGAGGAAACCGTGCAGATGGAGCAGCAGACCGAGCCGTCTGAAACAGACAACGGGCAGACCGATGCCAGCAGCCCCGACCCCGGAGCAGCTACCGAGGAAAGCGCAGCACCAACCACGGACGAGCCTGCTGAAGAAAACGAGCCTTACATCTTTGACGGTGAGGTTTTGTATCAGGATATGCCGGACGCCCCCACAGGCTCCTACATTGGCAGCTACGGTTTGCCGGTGGCGACCGGTGAAACCAAAATCGGGCTTGGCGCGTGGGATGCCGATTTAGAACAAACCAATTATCTCAGTGCCGAGGCGCTGGACAATGACAATCTTACACTGGCAGCGCCCTTGCTGGAAGATACCGACTACGCCATTGTGCCGATTCTGGCGCAGGTGGAGTACCCCGCCGATGGCAGTGCCCTTGATCTGATTTTGCCGGACGGTGTGACCCTGCTGGACTACTACGGCGCACCCGCCGAAAACGCAGAAAGCCTGCTGCACAATGAGTACAGCGAAACCTCTGCTGCTGTGCTGGGTGTGTATGTACAGGCAGATGCAGATTTTACCGCGCAGCTGGTTTATACCGCGCCGGACGGCAGCTGCCTGACCAAAACCTTACAGGTGACCATTGACCGCAATGCGACTGCTGAATATCCTTTCCCCGACAGCGAAATTGCCGCCTTTGCCGAGCGCCCCACCCCTGCGGTGACAAGCGGCAAAATCACCAAAGTTGCCAAGGTCAACGGCACTTGGCTGATCTGGTTCAACGGCGAACCCGCTTACTGCTGCACCCACGGTGCCAACGGACAACCTGCGGGATGCCCGACATACACCTATGTGAACACTTCCACGGTCAACGCAGACCAGTGCATCCCCGGTGACCACTACGGCAACCAGATTCGCATCTGGGGCGGCTTGAACCAGCTCGCTTTGAGCGATGCGGACGATCTGCCCGCTGTTTTTTCCGCTGACGAGGGTGAAGAAATCTCTCTTTTAGATTTCTGCGCATCAATTTATGACGATGTGCAGATGTATATTATCGAAAACTTCCCTGAAAGCACTGCCGCGGAAATTTATCTTGCCTCTGCCGATGAGCTGCTGAACGGCGTGGAAACCTACGCCTCTGCCCGCGGGTACTACACCTACATCTACAATCCCGGTCGCGCAGGGTGGCAGACCGTTGCCCTGATCGGACCTGAGATCGGTGAGGAGGAACCTGAGCCGGAACCTGTTGTACAGGAATACTACGCCAGCTGGGAGGCACCGGCTCAGACCGCCAGCGGAAGTTTTGATTTTTCCTATGGAATCCGCACGGATAAGATCCAGCTGAAAACGCAGGAAAAGGTGGACGGCGCGACCATCGAGATTGAGCCCATCACCAAATCCGGCAGCATTGACGGCGGCAGCTGGTCTATCAGTCCTGCCGGAAAGCAAACGGTGACCACCAGCGGTCATACCGCCGATGACAACTACCAGAAGAACGGCGGCGATGCAGGCGCAAGCTGGAGTCTGCACTATGCTGTTACCAAAACATCAGGCACTCGCAATGGACAGGTTGGTCCTTTCACCACGCAGGAGGCTGCCGACGAGGCCGCCAACAGCGCCCGCGACGCCGCCATTGCGGAATTACAGGGTGAGGCCCAGAACGCTGTCAACAATGCTATAGCAGCGGCCAAAGCGCAGCTGGGAAGCATCCAGTTCCGCTATGAGGAAATCACAGTACCGTATGGATTCGGCAAGTACTGGGGCACGAACGGCAGCAGCCAAACGATTTCGGTACCCGCAAACACCAACAATGACTATGTCATGAAAAATGACGAGTGGAGTTTGCAGATCAACCTCAAGAAAACCGACAGTGAAACCGGCAGCCAGATCGCAGCCGATGCCCAGTATGAGATCTATCAGTGGGATGTGGTGACCGGCAAATGCCAGCCCGCCGGCGGTTACAACACCTACAGCGTGCAGCGTCAGGGAGATGGCACCTATGCGGTCATCAACAGCGCTGCCTATGCCGTCAATGACGCGATGCGCCACACGCTGTATTACACCCAGCGCAATCAGGGCAAGTTCATCCTTGTGGAAACCAAAGCCCCTGCCGGATATTTTGGCGACTGGACAGACATCGACCACCCCGGCACGGCAGGAACGCCCTTGGGTAAGCGCGCCTACTATATCGAGATTACGCAGAACAATAACAATTCCGTGCTTTGGCTGGACAATGCCAACTACAACGCCGACATCCTGACAGCCGACAAGGGCGGCACCAAGCTGGTGACCAGTGGTGGTGTGGAAACCACTGTCACGATTTCCAATGTGTACAAGAACCCTAACCGCAGCTACAACACCGACAACAGCGGCAACGCCGCTAACGAGGACAGCTACACCACCACCGCCACGGACGGCGTCATGAAAAACGACCGCACCTTGGGTGAGATCAGCATTTCCAAGGTGGACTTGGACGCTGCAAAGTACGTTGAAAATCACGGCAACGCCACGCTGGACGGTGCCGTGTACGACCTCTACGCTGCCGAGGACATCACTCACCCGGACGGTGTGACCGGCGTTGTGGACTATTCCAAAATCGTGGATGCAGACGGTAATCCCATCTGGCACACGACCATCCGCGACAACGGCGGGCAGTGGGTATCGGATTACCTGCCGGTGCTCAAAAAAGACCATCTGGTAGCCAGCGCCAAAATCGAGGACGGCTGGCTGACCTTCGCAAACCTGTACCTCGGCAAATATTATGTGGTAGAGCGCTCCACCGGCACGGTCATTCCGCTGCGTGAGGGCGCTCTTGCTGTATCTGGGACCTATCCCACCGTGGACAGCCGCACCAAGGCAGCCACCGGGCAGGTCACGGCACTGGCAAGCAGCGGCGGGCAGTACACCGATTGGGTGTACAAAAACCAGTTCAGCACCATCGCCAAGGGCAAGGCATTGGATGGCAGCTGGACCTATGATGCTTATTCGCTTTCCTTTGCCAACGGCTATCTGTGCGATGAACACAACTATTATATCAGCCCCACCTATATGGACGAGGGCTGGTATGTAGAGAAAACCACCTTTGCCGATGACAACACCGTGTACAAGGCTAACTACCACATCCACCGCGATAATGCCCAAACCGAAAGCCAAGACCAGATTGCCAAGGGCAATGTGGAAATCAGCAAAATCATTTCTTCCAGCGGCGAATCCAACGGGCAGGAGCTGGAGGACGCGGGCTTTACCTTTTATCTGGTGTCCGATTTGTCCAAAGCCGCACAGTTCACCCAAAGCCAGACGGGTGCCTACAGCCTGCAAAGCATTCTGGACTGCTACCTCGACAAAAACTACAACAACGACCATCCCAAGTGGGATTTTTCCGATGAGGGACAGGCGGTTGCCAAAACTTACGAGGTCAACGCCGCCGAAATTGCCGCCTACAACAAGACGCTGACCGCTGCGGGCGACAACAAAAACGGCAAGGGCGACGGCTGGCAGCCCACCGGTACCGCCAACGAGTACCGTTTGGCGGAAATTTTCAGCAACGATACCGGCAACATCCGTGTGCAGGGCTTGCCCTACGGCACCTATCTGGTGGTCGAAACCACCGTTCCCAAGGATTTGTATCAGGCGGAGCCGTACTTGGTGGTCATTGACCGCAACAGCCCGATGAGTGCGATGGCAACGCCCAAGGGCAGTGAAATTGTCGGCTCGGATTCTTACCAGAAATTCACCGTGCTGGACGAGCAAATCGAGGTTTACCTGCGCATCACCAAAATTGACGAGGAAACCGGCAAGCCCGTGCTGCTGCCGGGTACGGCGTTCCAGATCTACTATCTGGACGATGACGGCAACTACCGCTTAGAAAACGGCGCGCCAAAGCTGGTGCGTATGACTGACACCGTAAACGGACATCTGACCAAGAATGTCACCACCTTCTACACCAACGCCGAGGGCATCCTGACCCTGCCCGAAAAACTGCCGCTGGGTAAGTATCGCATTGTGGAAACTCCCGCACCCAACGGCTATTACAATGCGTGGGCTGCCGATGCAAGCCACTACGTTGACTTCACCATTACCACGGACCGCATTTATCAAGCGACCGGCGATAAGAACGAAAACGGCATGGACACGCTGGTGATTGGCGAAAAGTATTCCAACCACGAAACCCTCGGCAAGCTGACCATCCGCAAGACCGGCGAGGTGCTGACCGGGTGGCAGTCTGAACCGGACGGCATTGACCCGTGGATGACCGGCGAAGCGGAGAATGGCAATTTCACCTACGAAACCCGCCCGCTGGCCGGTGCCGAGTACACCATCACGGCAGCCGAGGACATCTACACGCAGGATCGCCAGCTTGACAATTACGGCAACCGCACGCTCTGGTACGCCAAGGGCGATGTGGTGGCGGTCGTTACGACCGGTGACGGCACCGCCGACACGGCCGTGTTTGCCCCTGCGCGCACGGCGGCGACCTATGATTTCCTGTCCGTCATCCACGATGGCACGCTTGGCGAGGTCAGCGTGACCCTGCCGCTGGGCAGCTACAACATTGCAGAAACCAAACCACCGTATGGCTATGTGGGCACGGACGCTGCCTTTGATGTGACCCTTGCGTGGGACAACCAGACGCAGGAAATTGTTGCGGCAGACACTGTTGAATTCCATAACGAGCGCGAAAAGGCAAAGGTCGGCATCTACAAAACTGATCTGGAAAGCGGCAAATATCTTGCCGGTGCTGTATTTAACCTATACACCGCCGATGACATCTATGATGCAGACGGCGGCCTTGTTTTTGCAGCTGGTGAGCTGGTAGCCACCAGCCCCGAAACCAATGCGGACGGCACCACCTACTTCGATTGCGATATTCCCATCCGCGGCGAGCAGTACGGCAGCAGCATCCGCAAGGACGCCACCACCAACAGCGGTAATTACATCGTCAAGGAACTCCGCGCCCCTCTCGGCTATTATGTCAACGAGGAGCCGATGGAGGTTACTTTCACCTATGACGCACAGACTGTCATGGTGCTGGATAACACTTGTTCCAATAAGCCTACGGAAATATGGGTAAGCAAGCGCGACCTTACCAACGACGAGGAACTGCCCGGTGCGACCCTTGCTATCAAGGATATGGACGGCAATACCGTAACCACATGGGTGTCCACCGATGAGCCGCATCGCGTGACCAGACTGCATTTCGGTGAATCTTACACACTGACGGAGATCCGCGCCGCTGATGGGTACGCACTGGCCGATAATATTACGTTCCGCCTGATTCAGAAATCCGATAGGGACGGCAATCCTCTGGAGGAGTGCGAAGTTTACTATCTGACCACCAAGAACATTTTGTTCTGGAAGTGGGATGACTGGAAACTGCTGGACGATGCCACCGTTATTATGCAGGATGATATTACCAAGGTGCAGATTTCCAAGAAAGACCTTACCACCAACGAAGAACTTCCCGGCGCAGAACTTACGCTTACCGATGAAAAAAGCAACGAAATTGACCGCTGGGTTTCTACCGATGCACCGCACCACATGGAAAGGCTGCCTGCTGGCAAGTATACTTTGACCGAGGTGACTGCCCCGGACGGTTATGCCATTGCGGAACGTGTGGAGTTTGAGGTACTGCCCACAGGTGAGGTGCAGACCTTTGAAATGTTTGATGATACCATCAAGGTGAAAATTTCCAAGGTAGATATCACCACCAACGAAGAACTTCCCGGCGCAGAACTGGTTATCAAGGACAAGGACGGCACCGAGATTGACCGTTGGATTTCCACAAACGAACCACATTATGTGGAAAAGATGCCAGCAGGAGATTATACACTGACGGAAATCACCGCACCCAACGGCTACAAGGTTGCAGAAAGTATCGACTTTACCGTTCTGCCCACCGGCGAGATGCAGACCGTGGTAATGAAAGATGCCCGCGAGGACACACCGACACCTACCCCCGACAACACGCCGACCCCGGACCATACTCCGCAGCCCACGCCGAACACGACCCCAGCGCCCGCTGCACCCACTGCAACCCCCACGCCGCTGCTGACAATTCCTAAGACCGGCGATAATTCTCCGTTGGGGCTGCTGCTGGCGATTGCGGGAATCTCTCTTGCAGGGCTGGCCGTTCTGGTCCACAAGAGCGCCCGCCGCAAAGATATTGCGCCCCGTGACGATGATGACGAGGACACCGAGGACTAAGGAATAATCGGAAAATGAAATATACTTTTTTACGGGGAGGACCGCGCGTCCCTCCCTATTTTTATAGGAGAGAAGATGGCAAAACACATTTTAAGTTGCAGTTTCGGAAAAGACAGTATCGCCACCGCGCTGCTGGCCTTGCAGCATGGTGAACCGCTGGACGAACTTGTGTATTGCGAGGTCATGTTCAGCGAGGAAATATCCGGCGAGCTGCCCGAACACAACCGATTTATCCACGAAACAGCAATCCCGTATTTTGAACAGCGCGGCATCCCGACACGGGTTTTGCGCTCCGAAAAGACCTATCTATCCTGCTTTTACCATGTTGTCACGCGAGGAAAAACCAAGGGGATGCTTTCGGGATTTCCTCTGAGTGGGCGCTGTACAATTCAGCGGGATTGCAAGCTGCCGCCGATCAAGGCATATCAGAAGGCATTGCCCCCGGACACGGTGCAGTACATCGGCATCGCCGCAGATGAACCCAAGCGACTGGCACGATTAAAGCCCGGTCAGATTTCTTTGCTGGACAAGTACCATGTGGCCGAACCAGAAGCGAGGTCTATGTGCGCAGCTGAGGGGCTGCTGTCCCCGCTGTATGACTTCACTAAACGCGGGGGTTGTTGGTTTTGCCCGAACGCATCAATCAGCGAACTGCGGCATCTCTACAGATACCACCCCGAACTCTGGCAGCTTTTGCTTGAATTACAGGACGTGCCGAATAAACCCACCGAACGTTTTAGTTGGCGACGCACTTTTCGTGAGATAGACGAACGCTTTCGGCAGGAGGGCGAACAACTAAGTTTTTATGAGGAACGGTGAACAATGGACGAACAGAAAAGACCCCGCGCGTGGGTGTACGCGAGAATTCCCGGCGACTACGATGGCACAATGAACAGCTATAAAGTTTGCTCAATGCAGGCGCTGCATGACGGCTGTGATATTGTCGGTGGGAGCATCGACGAACGCGGCGGCTGGCTGCTGCGTCCCGGCTACCGTGATATGCTGCGGCAAATTAAGGCCGGAAAAGTTGACCGGGTTTACATCTGCCGTATGCGTCAGGTCAGCGGCAAGGAGCGCCACTTGTACTCTTTTTTCAAGCGGCTTATGCAGCACGGTGTACAGGTCACGGCGATGGAATACAGCCTGCGTGACCGGGTTAATATGTTTCGGCTGGCTCGTCGTGTCGAACGTTATGCGACCCGAAAGAGGCGGCAACTGCCGTGGTGATTTTCAGCAGGCGGCGTACTGTGCCTATGGCACAGTACGAGCAAGCATGTCATTTTGCTGTCATGACAGCAAAACGACCACTTGTTAGGGGGCCCCCCTAAGACCCCGTGGACTTTGCCGCCGTATTTTACAAAAAAAGGAGGTGCGCGATTATCGCAATACGAAAAAAGCAGTTGACTGTCCGCTTTACTGAAGAAGAATATGCAGCCTTAAAAGGAAAGTGCGAAATTGCGGGCATGAAAATGGAGCCGTTTGTCCGTGCGTTGGTGGATGGGTGCAGAATCAAACCCGCACCACCCGACAGCTACAACAAACTGCGCCAGCAGTTGTCGGCCATCGGCAACAATTTGAATCAGTTGACCCACGTTGCAAATGCGACAGGCCGAGTAAGTGCTTCGCAGTTGGACAGAGCGCAAAGCCTACTGGAAGATATGTGGCGCTGTGTGAGGGATAGTCTTTGATATGGCATATACCAAAATTATTAAGGTGAAGTCGAACTTGAATCTGTGTTTAGACTACACAAGCAATCCAATGAAAACCGAGCGCCGGAGTGCGGAGGACTTGAACAAGCTGCTTAACTACACTCAAAACAATGACAAAACCGAACACCAACTATATGTAAGCGGATTTAACTGTATACCGCAAAACGCCTATGAAATTATGATTGAAACCAAAACACGCTGGCGCAAGCCTGTAAAAGACGGCAACATTTTGGCCTATCATATTATACAAAGTTTTGCGCCCGGCGAAGCCACGCCCGACCAAGTGCATCAAATCGGCTGCGAGTTTGTGCAGCGCTTTCTCGCAGATCGATTTGAATGTACTGTATCAACCCACCTTGACCGAGGGCATCTGCATAATCCATATTGTAGTAAATTCTGTATCCTACGCTGATGGCAGAATGTTCCGAAGCGATTTCAATACCTATTATAAAGGAATTCGCGAAACTTCCGATGAACTTTGCCGAGAAAATCGGCTGTCCGTAATCGAAACGGACGGCAAGGGAAAATCTTATGACGAGTGG
>NZ_CALADU010000145.1 GCF_937890665.1 uncultured Subdoligranulum sp. | reverse complement strand
AGTGGTATGACCCCGAAAACGTCATGCAGCTGCAGTACGGCCCCATCGGCACCTACTTCACCCAGCAGGACGAGAATGGCCTGTGGCAGAGCATCACCGACGCCGAAGCTCAGGAAAAGTTCGGCAAGAGCGCCGGCGAACTGAAGAGCGAGTACGAAGTCTACGGTCCCAAGCTGATTTTGTCCGACTACTACGCCACCACCTTTGAGATGGAGCCCCGTGCCGTGGACCGTCTGACCGACCTGTACGACTACTGGATGCCCTTTGTCAAGGACACCACCTGCTACCCCATCGACTGCGTCTACACCGAGGACGAACTGGACACCATCGACAAATGGCGTGTGGACTTTGAGAACTTTGTGGCCGAACAGGAAGCCACTTGGCTGCGGGACGGCGGCATCACCGACGAGACCTGGGCCGCCTACAAGGACAACCTGAACAGCTACGGCATGCAGGAACTGCTGGAGACCTACCAAGCCGCCTATGACCGCTATGTAGAGACCGCCGGCACCACCACCGCCACCGCCGAGAGCGCGGCCTGACCCTGACCCGAAACTTTACCCGAAAGAGAGGTTCTTCCCCTATGGCCACCAAACTGGAAGAAGCCCGCATCTATGAGGCGCGGGAAGGCGCTGCCATCCCCGCCGACGACCGGCCGCTGTTTCACCTGACGCCCCGGACGGGCTGGATGAACGACCCCAACGGCTTTTGCTACTACCAAGGTGCGTATCACCTGTTTTACCAATACTACCCCTACGATACGGTCTGGGGGCCCATGCACTGGGGCCACGCCATGACCACCGACCTGCTGCACTGGGACTACCGCCCCTGTGCGCTGGCCCCCGACACCGTCGCCGACGCCAAGGGGTGTTTTTCCGGTACGGCGGTGCCCACCCCCGACGGCCGCCTGCTGCTGCTCTACACCGGGGTGCAGCAGGTGGGGGATGCCCCCGACCAAGTCAACCAACTGCAATGTCTGGCGGTGGGGGACGGCACCGACTTTGAGAAGGACGCCGCCAACCCCGTGATCGGGGCCGACCTGCTGCCCGAAGGGGGCAGCGCGGTAGATTTCCGCGACCCAAAGATCTGGTACGAGGATGGCCGGTACCTGTGTGTGGTTTCCACCCGGGACGCCCAAGACCAAGGGCGCATCCTGCTGTACGAAAGCCCCGACGCCCGCCGCTGGACCTACCGCACCACGCTGGACGCCTGCCGCGGGGAATACGGCAAAATGTGGGAATGCCCCGACTTCTTTGCACTGGACGGCCAACAGGTATTGCTGGTCAGCCCGCAAGAGATGGAGGCCAGCCCCGACGGGGAATTTCACCCCGGGTTCGGCACGGTGGCTCTGCTGGGACAGTACGACAAAGGCGAAGCCCGGTTTACCCGGGAAGCGGTACAGCCGGTGGATTACGGCACCGACTTCTACGCGCCCCAGACCGTGCTGACCCCGGACGGCCGCCGGGTGATGGTGGCTTGGATGGAAAACTGGGCCACCGTCAACGAAGCGCCCCGCCGCCACCAATGGTTTGGCCGGATGACGATGCCCCGGGAGCTGTTTGTGCAAAACGGGCGGCTCTGCCAGCGGCCGGTGCGGGAACTGGAAACCCTGTGGCAGAACACCCTGCATTACCGGGATACGCTGAACGGCGACGCCGTCTACGACGGTGTGGCCGGGCGGCGGCTGGACCTGACCGTGACGCTGGACGCTGCCGCCAGCCCCGACTGCCGCCGGTTCACCCTCTGCTTGGCCGAGGATGCCCGCCACCGCACCAAGGTGGAATGGAGCCCCCTGTACAACGAACTGCTCTTTGACCGCAGCGGCTGCGGCACCCGCCGGGACATCCCCCATCTGCGCCGCCTGCAAGCCGCCCCGCGGGATGGCAAGCTGACCCTGCGGCTGGTTCTGGACGGAGATTGTCTGGAACTCTTCCTCAACGACGGCGAGCGGGTGCTCTCCGCCCTGCTGGACACCCCCGCAGCGGCAGACGGTATCTCGCTGCACAGCGAAGGACCCGCGGTTCTGGACTTGGTCCACCACACCCTCGCCTGACAGCGCCGCTCTTTTCTCCCATACAAAAACGCCCTTCCGCCGATTGAAAGATCGCTGCGAAAGGGCGTTTTTGGGTCAAGAGGCCACCGCCTCGTTCTGCCGCAGGCTGGCCATCTCCCGGCGCATCACTGCCCCGCCTTGCATCTCGGCCCGGCTTTTGCTATACTGGGGAAAAATTTGGCACGCCGGGCCCACCGGCGCAGCCCTTTTGTTTGCGATACCAAAGGAGGACTTCATGGCAAACTGGCGTCAGGCGCTGCATATCGAGCCGCCCCAGGGCTGGCTCAACGACCCCAACGGGTTATGCTTCTTTCACGGATTGTACCATGTCTTTTTCCAATACTGCCCTACGCAGCCGGACGGCACCGCCCCCAAATGCTGGGGCCACTGCCAAAGCCCCGACCTGCTGCACTGGACTTTTACTGGCGCTTCCCTTTTCCCCGATACGCCCCAGGACCAAAACGGGGCGTATTCGGGCTGCGCGGTAGCCTGCGGTGATTTGCTGCGGCTCTACTATACCGGCAACGTCAAGCATCCCGGGCCGTACGACTATATCCGCACCGGGCGGGAGTCCAACACCCTAATGGTAGAGACCCCCGACGGCATCCAGATGGGGGCCAAGCAGCTTTTGCTGACCAACGCCGACTACCCGGCAGACTGTTCGCTCCATGTGCGTGACCCCAAAGTGTGGCGGGAAGAGGACCGCTGGTATATGCTGCTGGGCGCCCGCAGCCTGCAGGACGCCGGGCGGCTGCTGCTCTACCGCAGTCAGGACGGCCTTGTCTGGCAGTTGGCCCGCGTTTGGGAGCCCACGCCCGCCTTCGGCTATATGTGGGAATGCCCCGACGGCTTTGTGGTGGAGGGCCGCTGTTGGCTGAGCGCCTGCCCCCAAGGCTTGCCCCACGGCGAAACGGAAAACCAGAACGTCTACCAGAGCGGCTATTTTGCCGTGGACGGCGATTGGGAGACCGGCACCCTGTCCGGGTTTACCGAGTGGGACAAGGGCTTTGACTTTTACGCCCCCCAGACGCTGCGCGCCCCCGATGGGCGGCTGTTGCTGATCGGCTGGATGGGCATGCCCGACGCCGACTACCGCAACCCCACCGCCGCCTTGGGCTGGCAGCATTGCCTGACCCTGCCCCGGGAGATCGTATCCGGTCCCGAGGGGCTGCGCCAGCGCCCCCTGCGGGAGTTGGACGCACCGGCCGACGGCGCCCCCCAATCGGTAGAGGATGGCAGCACCGTCACGCTGCCGCTGCCCTTCCGCCTGCGGATGACTGCCGACCGCGACTTTGCCTTGACGCTGGCCGGTGGGCTGCATCTGGAGCGGGACACCGCCGCCCAACGTCTGGTGCTGCGCTTCAGCGACGAGGCAGTGGGTGGAGGCCGCACGATCCGCCGTGCCGTCTGCGGCGCGGGACCGCTTTCCTTGGATCTGGTGGTGGACCGCGCCTCGCTGGAGGTATTCTGCAACGACGGCGCCACCGTCTTTTCCACCCGGTTCTACCCCGAGGACAGTTCCATCCCGGTTTCGCTGCGGGGGGCCGACGCTGCGGTACAGCCCCTGCGCCCCATGGCGTTTACGGTGCAGTAAACAGGCTGCGCCGCCTGCACAGTCCCTTTTCCCCTTGTCTGTATAGCCCGGTCCCCCTTTCGGGGCCGGGCCGTTTTGTTGCGTTTTGCCCCTTTGCCCCGCCGGCCTCTGAAATACTGCACAAAATATTCGCGGAAAATTTGTACGTTCCACGAATAGAATTGCCGGTCAACTTATTGTAGAATAACAGTGCAATCACAAGAATACGTATTCACGGAGGGATTTCCTATGATCACCATGGCAGAAATTGCACGGCTGACTCATGTTTCTCAGCCTACGGTTTCCCGGGTGCTCAACGGCAACCCCAAAGTTTCGCCCGAGATCCGGGAGCGGGTGCTTGCCTGTGCGCGGGAGCATGACTACCAACTGAACGCCCTGGCCAAAGGGCTGAAGGGCAGCCCCACCCATCTGCTGGGGGTCCTTGTCACCGACATTGCCAACGGCTTTTTTGCCGACCTGACCAAGCAGATCGAAATTTGCGCCCGGGAACGGGGATACAGCATCATCCTGTTCAACAGCGACTACAACCCCGACAACGAGCAGGAATATCTGGACGTGGTGCGCCGCTACCGTGTGGACGGTGTGCTGGCGGTCCCCATCCGGGAGACCAGCCCCCAGTGGTATGACTATGTAAAACGGCTGGACGTGCCGGTGGTCACCATCACCCGCCGGGCCACCGGGCTGGATTCTTTCTATGTAGATCACCCCACCGCCGGTGGGCAGGTAGCCGCCTACCTTGCCGACCGGGGGTATCGCCGGTTTTTGTTTATCGGCAAAGAATATGACGGCAAATACGTCGGGTTCCGGCAATGGCTGGCCGAACACGGGCTGGGCGATGTGGTCACCCATCAGGTGCTGCAAAACCACGACCAGTTCCGGCAGGCGCTGGAACGATGGCTGGCGGAAAGCGACCTGCGGGCCGCGGTGTTTGCCGGCAACGACATCTACGCCTTGCAGGTGCTGGACATCCTGCGGGAATTGCAGATCAGCGTTCCGGCGCAGGTGGGGGTCATAGGGTTTGACGACACCTTTATGGGCCAGTACCTGAACCCCCGGCTGAGCACCGTCCGCCAGCCCACCGCCCAAATGGCCCGGCAGGCCGTCAACTGGCTGCTGGACCGCATCGAGCATGCCGACGCGTCCCTGCCTGTGCAGCGCGCCTTTTCCACCGAGTTGGTCCTTCGGGAAAGCACCTAACTCCCGCCTTGCGGAAAGGGAGAACGGGGTGTTTTTTTACCCCTTTGTGAATACGTATTCTCAACCGTATTTGCTCCCTTTGCCCCCTCGTTTTCTGTATTCCTGCCCTTCTTACCGGAAGGGATCGAATAAACAACCTGTCAGAAAGGATGTAATGTATGGATTACAAGAAAGTAGCCCAAGCGATCTACGACAAGGTCGGGCGAAAAGAGAATCTGGTCTCGGCAGCGCACTGCGCCACCCGGCTGCGCCTTGTGCTGGTGGACAACGCCAAGTGCGACGCCAAAGCGGTGGAGGACATCGAGGGCGTCAAGGGCGTTTTCAGTGCCTCGGGCCAGTTGCAGATCATTCTGGGCACCGGCGTTGTGGACAAGGTGTATGACGAGTTTATCGCCATTTCCGGCCTGAGCGCCGCCACCAAGGACGAGGTGAAAGCCGCCGCCGCGGCCCGGCAGAACCCCTTTAAGCGCGCCATCAAGACGCTGGGCGACATCTTTGTGCCCATCATCCCCGCCATCGTGGCCAGCGGCTTCCTTATGGGCATCATGGAAGCGCTGAACTTCATGGTGAACAACAACTTCCTGAACATCGACACCTCCGGGTCCATCTATGTGTTCGCCAACCTGTTCTCCAACACGGCGTACACCTTCCTGCCCATCCTGATCGCGTACAGCGCGGCCAACGCCTTTGGCGGCAACCCCTATCTGGGCGCCGTCATCGGCATGATGATGATCCACCCCAACCTGCAAAACGCCTGGACCGTTGCCACCGAAGGCGTCCAGCAGACCCAAAGCGTCTGGTTCGGCCTGTACTCGGTGGATATGGTCGGCTATCAGGGCCACGTCATCCCCGTCATCATCGCCGTGTGGGTCATGTGCTTCTTGGAAAAGCGGCTCCACAAAATCGTGCCCGCGATGTTCAACCTCTTTGTTACCCCGCTGGTCAGCGTGTTTGTCACCGGCTACCTGACCTTCTCCATCATCGGACCCATCTTTGTCACCATCGAAAACGGCATCATCGGCGGCATCCAGACCCTGCTGACCCTGCCCTTCGGCATCGGCAGCCTGATCATGGGCGGCCTGTACTCCACCACCGTGGTGGCCGGTATCCACCATATGTATACCGTCATCGATATGGGCCAGCTCTCGATGTACGGCGTGACCTACTGGCTGCCGCTGGCCTCCGCCGCCAACATGGCGCAGGGTGCCGCCACCCTCGCCGTCGCCCTCAAGAGCAAAAACGGCAAGACCAAATCGCTGGCGCTGCCCTCCGCCTTCTCCTGCTTCATGGGCATCACCGAACCCGCCATCTTCGGCGTCAACCTGCGTTTCTTCAAGCCCTTCGTCTGCGGCGCACTGGGCGGCGCAGCGGGCGCCATGTACGCTTCGCTGGTCCATCTGGGCGCCAGCGGCACCGGTGTCACCGGTATCTTCGGCCTGCTGCTCTGCTTGGAACATCCCTTGGAATACATCATCATGGCGGCGATCTCCATCGGCGTGGCCTTTGCCCTGACTTGGATGTTCGGCTACAAGGACCCCACCCCCGAAGCGCAGGATGCCCCCGCCACCCCCACCGAAGCCGTACCGGCCATGACCTGCCAGCCCGGCACCGTCTATGCCCCGGTGGCCGGTGAGGCAGTGCCCTCCGACCAGATCCCCGACGAAACCTTTGCCACCGGCGTGCTGGGCCGGGGCGCCGGCATCCGCCCGGAAGGCGAAACCATCGTCGCCCCCTTGGACGGCGAGATCTCCTCGGTGGCAGAGACCCGCCACGCGGTGGGCATTACCGCCCCCGACGGGATGGAACTGCTGATCCACGTGGGCGTGGACACCGTGGAGATGAACGGCGACGGCTTTGCCTGCTTTGTGCAGCAGGGCCAGAAGGTCCATGCCGGCGACAAGCTGCTGACCTTTGACCGCCAAAAGATCGCCGCGGCCGGTCACCCCGACATGGTTGCGGTGCTGCTGACCAATGCCGACGACTACGGCGACATGAAAGTACACACCGGCAGTTGCCAAGCCTTGCAGCCGCTACTGGAAGTCAGCCCCCAGTGACCCGGGGCGTTGGCGCATCTGACAGGGAGGAACCCTTTTGCTGCACGATTTTATCCATCTGAAAGCACCGGGAAACTGGATCAACGACCCCAACGGCTTTATATATTACCGGGGCCAGTACCACCTGTTTTACCAGCATTTTCCCTATCTGCCGCGGTGGGGCACCATGCACTGGGGCCACGCGGTCAGCAAGGATCTGGTCCATTGGGAGCACCGAGGCATCGCCCTCTACCCTTCCAAGGCCTATGACCGCAACGGGGTTTTTTCCGGCAGTGCGGCGGAAGTGGACGGCAAATTATATCTCTACTACACGGCCATCCGCTATGAACAGGAAAACCCCGACAACATCCACCGGGCGGTGAACAACCGATTTTGGGCCAGTCAGGCCCTGTTGATCTCGCCGGACGGGGTCTGCTTCGACAATCTGGAAGCCAAGCGCCAGATCCTGCCCGTGGCGGCAGCGCCGGAAGAGGGCGACCCCCAAAACACCCGGGACCCCAAGGTATGGCGGGCGGCGGACGGCAGTTTTCGCATGGTGTTGGGCAGCACCCGCAACGGGGTGGGCGAACTGCTTTTTTACCGCAGCGCCGACGGCCTGACATGGACCCCCGCCAACCGGTACACCGCCCCTGCCCTGGGCACCACGCTGGAATGCCCCGACCTGTTCCCCCTGGGCGACGGCTGGCTTTTGCTGGGCTGCCCCATGGGCATCACCGCGGACGGGCTGCAATACCCCGACCAAGCCTGCTGCCTGCCGGTGGATTTTGACGAAACCACCTGCCGCCTGACCCCCAAGGGCACCCCTGCCATGGTGGACTGGGGACTGGACCTGTACGCCCCCCAGACCACGGTGGATGCGGCGGGCCGCCGGGTGATGATCGGCTGGATGCGGATGCCCCGCCCGGTGGAAGGCACCCCCGACGACCGTCCCCCTTGGCGCGGCATGATGAGTTTGCCCCGGCTGGTGGAATGGCGGGACGGGCAGGTTTGCTTTCCGGTCCATCCCAACGTGTCCGCCTGCTTTACCAAGCCGGAAACCGACCTGTCGCCGCTGGCGGCCCACAAGCCGGTACGGCTGCGGGGCACCCTGCACAACGGGCAGCTTTGGAACGTGGGCGGGTACCGCCTTCGGATGGCGGACGGGCAGCTTTTTGCCGACCGCTCCGCCGTTATGGACGGCCTGCCCGGCTGCCGCCTGACAGCCCACACCCCGCCGCTGGGAGCGGACACCTGCCGGGTGGACCTTTTTGTGGAGGAAAACTTGATCGAGATTTTCCTCGACGACGGACGCTATGTGCTCAGCCATGTTGTGTTTGGGCTGGACCAAACGCTGGAAGGCGATTTTACGGTGTGGACCACCGCCTAAAAGGGCGGGCCTCCCGTTCGCCGGTGAAGCATCCATTCCTCTGACAGTTTCTTTTTCTCCCATATAATAATAGGAAAGAGCGCACCCCCAAAGGGCGCGCTCTTTCTGCGTTTTATCCTTCTTCTGTGTCGATGAGGTTGCTGGTGTAGGGGATCTTTCCCGCCAGAACGTCGTCATAGTAGCGCTGCTTGCCGTCGATGTAGGCAATATCCTCCTGTAAGGCTTTCCGCTTTTGTTCCAGCAGGTCCCGCTGCTTTTGCAGGATCTCTTTTCTTTCGGGGATGGTGGGCTTTCCCCCCAGACACAGGTCCAGATAGCGCTTCATGTCCTCCAGACTCATGCCGCAGCGTTTTAGACAGGTAAGCCCCTTGATCCATGCGATGTCCCGCTCGTCAAAGACCCGGTAGTTGTTTTTGTCCCGCTTGACATGGGGGACCAGCCCTTGGTTGCAATAAAACTTTAGGCCCTCATAGGTCATCCCCACTTCTTGGCACACCTGCTTCATGCTGTACTGCACAGAAAACACCCCCAAAAATGCAATTTTTTTGAAAAACCGGTTGACCGGTAGTTACAACCGGGTGCTACACTGTGTATGGTACCACAAAACACAGAAAATCACCACCCTTTTTTCAGCATTTGAAAGCGAGGCAACCAAGATGGAACAGGTCACTTTGTACAATGGCGTAAAGATGCCGCTGGTGGGGTACGGCGTCTACCAAGTATCCCCCGAAGAATGCGAGCGCTGTGTGCGGGACGCCCTTGCCGTGGGGTACCGGGCGATCGACACGGCCCAAAGCTATTTTAATGAAGCACAGGTGGGCCATGCCCTTGTGAATTCCGGCGTGCCCCGGGAAGAGATTTTTCTGACCACCAAAGTGTGGGTGGAACACTACGGGTACGAGGAAGCCAAAAAGTCCGTGCTGGAATCCATGCGGAAACTGCAAACCTCGTATCTGGATCTGGTTTTGCTGCACCAGCCGTTTTCGGGTTATTATGGCGCCTACCGTGCCTTGGAAGATCTGTATGCGGAAGGGAAAGTGCGGGCCATCGGCGTTTCCAACTTTTATCCCGACCGGCTGGTAGACATAGCCTCCTTCAGCCGGGTAAAGCCCATGGTCAACCAAGTGGAATGCCACCCCTTCCACCAGCAGGGCGAAGCGAAACGCTGGATGGAGAAGTACGGCGTTCAGATGGAAGCCTGGGCCCCCTTTGGGGAGGGGCGGGGCGGCCTGTTTGAGAACCCCCTGCTGGTACAGCTTGCCGAAAAGTACCGCAAAACCACGGCGCAGATCATGCTGCGCTGGCATATACAGCGGGGTGTGGTGGTCATTCCCAAATCCACCCATAAAGACCGCATGGCGGAAAACCTGAACATCTTCGACTTTGCGTTGAAACCGGCGGATATGGACCGGATCGCCGCCTTGGACAAAGGGCAAAGCGCCTTCTTCTCTCACAGCGACCCAGCCATGGTGGAATGGTTTGTGCAGATGGTCGAGGAGCGAAAGAGCAAATAACAACCGGCAAAGGGCCGCGCCCCCACGGGTGGGGTCCCTTCTGCCGCCGGATACCACAGAGCGCCGAATTTTGTGCGATGGCCACAAAGTCCGGCGCTTTGCTGCGTTGGCAAGCTCCCTTGGCAGAGATGTGCCCACGGCCGGAACCGGCCGCAAAATCGCGGACTGCCACCGCCCCCACCGGCGGGACGGCCTGCCGGCAGAGCGGGAATTTTGTTTGCCCCAACGAAAAAATGACAAATTGGAAACGATTTCAACCATTTTGTCATTTCCACCGTAAGAAGTGCACAAAAAGAGCGACGCGCTCTTGTGGTTTTAAACAAAATTAATTAAAAAGTGGAAAAAGTTCTTGATTTTTTGTGGGAAACCATGTACCATAGAGGCATCGAAAGGTTGGAAACGTTACCAACCGAAAGACAACAAGAATCCCGCCTGAATCCTTCAGGCACCAAACACCTTTTTTCAAGGAGGAGAAGAATATGAAAGCCAAGAAACTTCTTTCGCTGGGCATCGCCGGTACCATGGCCGTTGCGCTGCTGGCCGGCTGCAGCTCTTCGGGCAGCAGCTCGTCCACCGCCGCTTCGGGCGACACCGCCACCAGTGAAGCTTCCGCCACCAACACGGCTGCCGGTAAAGTGTATTACCTGAACTTCAAGCCCGAGCAGGACGAGCAGTGGCAGGCGCTGGCCAAGGTCTACACCGAGCAGACCGGCGTACCCGTCACGGTGGTGACCGCCGCTTCCGGCGAGTACGAGACCACCCTGATGAGCGAGATGGCCAAGAGCGACGCGCCCACCCTGTTCCAGGTCA
>NZ_CALADU010000144.1 GCF_937890665.1 uncultured Subdoligranulum sp. | reverse complement strand
CGAAGTTGCTGGGCAGCAAAAACAGGTCAAAGGCGTTCATATAGGCGGGCACATTGCTCTGCACCCCCGCGAAAATCACCCGGTCGGTCAGGCCGTGGCGGGCCACCGCCTGCCGGATGTCCGCTTCCATCTCGCCGCCGCCCACCAGCAGCAGTTTCCACGCGGGGTCGGCGGCGGCCATCGCCGCAAAAACCTCGATCAAAAACAGCGGGTTTTTCTGGTGGTTGAGCCGCCCCACAAACCCGGCCAGCCGGTCAGCGTCGGCAATGCCGTACTGGGCCCGGGTGGCGGCGCGGGCCGCTGCATCGGGGAAAAACCGCCCTTGGTCCACGGCGTTGCAGGCCACCGCAAAATTGGGTTTGCGGTCGATGTGGTCACCAAAGACGAACCGGCCCG
Source organism: uncultured Subdoligranulum sp. (assembly GCF_937890665.1). The sequence continues at coordinate 7,889 of NZ_CALADU010000144.1, read as the reverse complement.
CGGCCACGCCGCAGCCGAGGAAGTAGTCGGCAAAGAGCTGGTAGACCCCGTGGGCTGCCCGCCAGGTCAGGGTCAGAGGCGGGTAGACGATATGGCTGTGGACGATGATCTTGGCCCGGGGACAGAGCAGCCGCATCATGCCGCAGACCAGCGCGCCGATCTTGCTGGCGGTGTGGTAGTGGATGATGTCGTAGTCCTTATGGGTGCGCAGGTGGCGCCACAGGGCCACGATGCGGTCCTTTTTATGGTCGGGCACGGCAAAGATGCGCACCCCGGCGGCTTCCAGCGCGGGGGCCGAGGAGGCCTGTTCCGGCGGGCACTGTCCCACGAACAGATCCACGGGATAGCGGGTCAGGTCCATGTGGAGCAACAGGTTTTGCACATAGCGCTGGACGCCGCTTTGTACCCCCAGATGGTTGCCGATCATCAGAATCTTCATAGGTCTTCCTTATTTAATAAGATCCACCACGATGGAGAGGGCGCGGTAGGGATGCTGCACCCGCTTGTCGTGGTCCGGCGTGCGGTCCACATAGCCCAGCGTGTAGTCGATGGGACGGGTGACCGACTGGCCGTTTTCGTCGTAGTAGTGGTAAAATTCTGCTTTGGGGAAGGGGCTTTGGTCGGCCAGCGCCTTGACGCTCTCCCAAACGGGGAACCACAGGTGGGCGCCGCCGCCCAGCTTACCGTCCCGATACCAGCCGCCGCCGTCCGGGTCAAAAACGATCTTCCCATCGGCGTCCTTCTGGCAGCGGTTGGCGTAGACATCGCACCGGTAGTCCGGCACCGAGATGCGCATCCGCGCCCCCGGCTTGAGGATGCGGTAGACCTCGGCCAACACAGCGGGCAGCGCCTCGTAGGGGATGTGCTCCAGCACGTCCTCGGCCTGATAGAAGTCCACACTGTTGTCCTTGAGGGGATAGGGCTGGGTGATGTCGTGCTTGATGGTGTTCCAGTCCGCCTGCTTGATGGACAGGCCGATGAAGCCCTGATTCTCATACAGCGGCACCGCCGGGATGTCCCCCGCGTAGAGCCGCAGCACATTGAAGGTTTCGGCCTCGGCAAAGCTCATCTTGTGGAAGAGGGTGTCCCCCAGTTTCCAAAGCCGTTTTCTCCAAGTAAGTTCCATGATTCGCTCCTTTTTTCTTGCCCCGGGTTTACCAGTAACTGCCGCCTTCCACGGCTTCCCGGTTGGCGATGCCCTCGTTTTCCGCCGGGCGTACCCACGCGTCGTTGTACAGCTTGGACAGCACCGGGTGGGTGTCCCACCGCTTGCCCTTGATGCCGAAGAGTAGCTGGGTGGCGCCGCTCATCTGGATGGCGGTGTGACCGGTGTCCCGGGCATGGCCCGCCAGCGGCAGGCTGTACGCCCCCGCCCCCACAATGGCCACCTCGTAGTCGACAGCATCCATCTGGGCCTGCATGGCCTCCAAGGCGTCAAACCAACTGGCGTAACCGGTCTCCTGCCCGGCCAAGCCCTGCACGGCCCGAATGACCGTCAGGCTGGCAAAGGCGGGCAGCACGTCGGTGCCGGGGAAGAGGGCTTCCCGCTGGGCGTATTGGCGCAGGATGGTGTCCTTAAAGGGATGGACCACCAGCACCTTTTTGCCCGCCAGCGCCCCGCTCCAAGGATGGGGGTGGTAGTAGGGTTCCAGCGCCCGCAATTTGGCGAACACCGTGCCCTTGCAGCCCCGGATGACCTCCCGCTCGGCCCCCACGTCCCAGAGGGCCAGCAGGTCGGCGCTTTGGGCACAGGCCACATACTTTTCGCAAAAGCGGCGCAGCGTGTCGTCGTCGGTGGGGAATACCCCCGACAGCGCCCGGATGTCCTGCCGGGTGCGGTCGGTAAAGTGGTCGCCGTGGGCCATCCAGTCCGCCACGGTGCGCATCTCGGTGGCGCCGCAGCGGGCAAACAGGAAGGGCCCGCCTTTTTGGATGGCCGCCCGGGCCAGATCGTTGCCGGCCTCGGCGTCCAGCACCTTGACCCCCCGGTATTTCCAGCCGAACCGCCACCCTTTATAAAGGTTGCGGGCGGTTTCCAGCAGGGCGTTATCGTTGTCCATGGCCGACCTCCCGCTTGTTGGGCAGCAGCGTCAGCGCCAGTTCGGCACTGTTCTGCCACAGAAAATGTTCGTTGATCCGCCTTTGGGCAGCGGCGCCCATCTCGTCATCCACCTGGTCCAGCGCGGCGGCCATCTCGGCCACCGAATCACAGAGGATGCCGCTGGTGCCGTCCTCGATGATCAGGTCAGGCCCCGGCGCATGGCGGGCCACCGGCGGGCAGCCCGCGTACATGGCTTCCAGCAGGCTCATCCCAAAAATTTCCTGCTCGTTGAGGTTCACAAAGGCGTTGCAGGCATGGTAGTAGACATGCACCGCCGTGTTGGCCAGTTGGGGAATCAGCCGGCAGCGGTCCGAAAGACCCGCATCGTTCAGCCCGCGGCGCAGCGCGTCGCTTTGACTGCCCTGCCCCACGATCACCGCCTGCCAATCCGGCGCAGCCTGCAGCAGCGGCACCAGATCCAGCGGCCGCTTGTAGGGGTCCAGCCGCCCCACAAAAATCAGGATCTTGGCGTGGGGGTCCAGCCCCACGGCCCCCCGCAGCTTGGTGCGCTCGGCGGGCACGTCGGGGATGATGGCGGTGTCCAGCCCTACGGGCATCAGCCCGGCGCAGGGCACCCCCATGCTTTCCAGTTCCTGCACCACCGCCGGAGTTTTGGCGTAGGTGGGCGTTTTTTTGTAGATAGCCAGATTGCGGCGGAGCAGCAAGTCCATGACAAGGCGCACCGCCCGGTGGTTGGAGGCGCTCTTCAGCGCCCCCAGCTGGCTGTAAAACAAAATGCCGTGACGGCGGCAGAACCGGTAGAGGGACGGCACCCCGGGGGAGTTGTCCCCCATGACGTGGACAGCGTCCACCTTTTCGTCCAGCAGGATCTGCCAGCTTTTGTAAAAGGCCTGCGAGCCCAGCTTGCGCACCGGCAGATAGTAGATCTTGACGTTGGGTTCCGGTTCCTCCACCGTGGGGGCGTCGGCGTCCGGCGCAGGATAGAGCACGATGCCCCGGGCGCCCAGCGCCGCGAAGGCCCGGGCCAGACCTACCTCCTGCCGGTTATACAGGCCTTTGCGGCCCGAAGGCCCGCAGTAAAACTGCGGGATAGCGATGGTTTTCATGAATGGGTTGCCACCTTTGCAAGATACCGCGCGTCGATGACTTCCAACGTGTCATCGCGGCAATAGGTGTGAATGCCGATGATGTCCTTGGGGTCCAGCCCCTCGATGCGGACGCCCTGAGGCAGTGCGGCGCAAAGCGGCACCTCGGAACTGCCCCGCCGGGCGGAAAATTGCAGATAGACCCCGTAATCCACTGTGGTGCTGACCTGCGTGGGATGGATGACCTGCTCCCCCAGCAGGAAGAGCGGTCCGGCATTGCGGCTGGTCAGGTCAAATTCCTGATGCTGCAGGTCGAAGGTTTCATCGGGCAGCAGCTCAAAGGGTTCGGCGGCCGGTTCCGGCGCTTCGGTGCCGGGCAGCGGCGCAGCAGCCGAGACAGCATGGCGCAGGGTGAACCGCCGCCACCGTACATAGAGCTGGTTGTCGGGCTTGGTTTCGCTGCAAAGCAGCGTCAGCGCCGCCGGGGTGCGGTCCACCAGAATGGCGTCGCACAGTTCGGCATCCACGGCGAACCGCTGGACCAGCTCCCACTGGGTGGGGAACGTCCGGCAGCGGTAGAGCCGCAGGCTGTGGTCGCTGCCGGTCTCGGGGATCATCCAAGTCTCGCCGTTCCAGTCAAACACCGTGGGGAAGGAAAGGTGAAACTCCTCCTCCAGCGCCACCTGCCAGTCCCCTGCCTTGCCGTCGTCCTGCAGTTCGCAGACTTCGATGCGGCCTTTGCCGGTGGCCAGGTCCATGGCTTCGGCAAAAAGATACCGGTGGCCGCCCCGGCGATAGAGCAGCGGGTCGGCAAACCAGAACCCCTCCCGCCCCGGCAGTTGGATGTAGGGCGCAGCCCCCAGCGCAGGCAGGGGGTCGGCGCCTTCCGCCGTGGGCACCGGCCGCACAGCGATGGTATAGATCTCTTTTTCGCCCGTCAGTTTGCGCAGCAGCCGTCCGGGCGGCATGTGCAGGGCGCGATACAGTTGGTTCATGGTGCTTCCTTTGTATATAAGCGCAGCAGTGCGCGGTAGTTTTCTTCTTCACTGTAAGTACGGCGGGCCGCGGCGGCGATGGCGTCGCAGTCAAAGGCGGCGGTGTGCAGCGCTTCCACCGCGCCCGCCAAGGCATGGGCATCCCCGGGGGCAAACCGCAGCCCGTCGATGCCGGGCTGTACCGACGCCCCCACATTGCCCAAATCGCTGGCCAGCACCGGGGTGCCCAGCAGGTGGGCTTCCGCCGGGACCAGCGCAAAACTCTCGTAACAGAGACTGGCGGCCACCACGGCCTTACTTTCCGCCATATGGCGGTGGAGTTCCGCCGGGGAAAGCTGGCCCAAAAAGCGCACCTTCGGCCCGGCATGGCTTTTGGCCCATTCCCCTAAGGGGCCCTCCCCCGCCACCAGCAGGTCGGGGGCGGTGTCCCCCAACTGCTGCCATGCTTCCAGCACGGTGGGTAGCCCTTTGAGTTCCTCCAGCCGTCCGGCAAAGAGGCACTGGTTTTTCCGCTGGTGCCACGGCAGGATGGGCCGGGGCTCCACACAGACAGGGTTGGGCTTGACCACCAGACGTTCGGCATCAAAGGTGGGACACATGCGGTTGTATTCCAGCAGTTTGCGGCGGTCAAAGTCCGTCAAAGCCACCACCGTAACGCCCCGCCAAGTGCCCAGCCGCCGGTGCAGCCCGTAGGCAGCCGCCACCACGGCGGTCTGCAACAGACTGCCCCGGTAGCAGTGGTGACGCAGCGCGCAGGACAGCCCCTTGTGGGGGCAGTCCTCACAGACAGCGCACTCCCGCAGCAAAATGCCATTAGGGCAGAACAGCCGGAAGTTGTGCAGCGACTGCACCACCGGCACACCGCTTTGTTTGGCTGCCCGAACCACCGCCGGGCTGAGGAGCAGCAGCGTGTTGTGGATATGGATGGCATCGGGTTTTTCCCGGGCAATCAGGGCGCGCACCTCCCGGGCGGCGGCAAAGTTCCAGACGGCGCGCAGCGGCAGCAGCAGTTTGGCCAGCCCGTGGGCGGCTTCCTCGTTGCTGCGCTCATACACCACCACGGTATGACCGTGGCGTTCCAACAGCGCCCGCTCCGCCGCAAAGACGGCATCCTCACCGCCGGGCAGGCGGTAATGGCAGTGGATGAGCAGGATCTTCACGCCGTTTCCTCCCTTTATGCTATAGTTCGCCTATTTTGCTATTATACCCTTTTTGCCGGTTCTGCGCAAGAACGCACAGCAAAAAGCCGGGGCCCCGCAACCAGCGGGGTCCCGGCCCGAAATCAGGAATCTTTGTACTGTTCTTCCCGCAGTTTCTGGACGTTTTCCTCAATATGGAAGTTCTGGTCCAGCAGCGGGTAGATGGCCATTAGGCTGAGCACCGCGGGCAGCCAGGTACCGGTGATGACCAGCAGCACCGAGCTGAAAGGCCAGAAGAAGAGCAGCGCACCCCAGTAGGCAAGCTGCCATACCACCCCCAGCATGGTGCGGGGCAGGTAGCCCAAGAACATCAGCACGGCATTTTTGAGCACCACCCCAAAGGGCAGTTCCAGCAGCACGATCTGGGCAAAGACATACTGGGCCAATCCGGTCAAGAAGATCAGCCCCACCAGCAGGGCGACAAGGATCATCGCCCCCTGCCCGGCAGGCAGATGGTAGACGGTAAAGATCTGCATGGCCAGCACCAGCCCGCCCAGCGCCCCGGGCAGCAGAGCCGCTTTGGCGTTGCGCTTCCACACCCGGCGGTAGGTGGTCCACCAGTAGCCGGGTTCATCCCGCAGGCTGCGCAGGATGACATCCTGCAAGCCGCAAAGCTGGGGGGCGGCGATCATACCGCCCAGCACACCTGCCAGCAGCGCGGGCAGCACCGCATGGCTGACCAGCGAAAACCAGACGCCCAACAAAAACGGGATGGCGCTGAGCATGGCCAGCAGGCCGGCCAGCCAGAACGAGGTCAGGTCCCGGCCCAGCACTTCGACAAAACGGGCAAAGCCCTTTTTGCGGGGGGTATCGGGGTCCACACCGGGCCCCGGACGGTCATAGTGCATGTTGAAAAGAGGCATGGTTTTTCTCCTTATTCTAAGCCGTACCGGGCCGCACCCTGTTCGATGATCTGGTCGGGTTCCAGGCGCAGGCCGGGGCGGCGTCCTTTTTGGGCTTCCACCACAAAGAGCATGGGCAGACTGTCGGGACGCTGACGGGCAAAGGTCAGCCGTTTGGGTTCCAGCCGGGCGGCCCGCAGGGTGCAAAAGACCTCGGCCAGTTGGTCGGGCCGGTGGCAAAGCAGGAACCGTCCCCCTTCCCGCAAAGCGCGGGCGGCGGCGTTCACTGCATCGGCCAGCGTGCAACTGTCGGTATGGCGGGCAGCGGCCCGCATCGGGTTGGGGCTGCGGGGTCCGGCGGCAAAATAGGGCGGGTTGCAGGCAGCAAAGTCATACCGGCCTTGCTCCGCTCCGGTGCGGCAAAAGTCCCGCAGGTCGGCGCACAGCGGGGTGATATGTCCGGCGTCGTTGTCCCGCACCGCAGCGGCGCAGAGGGCGCTGGCCGTGGGGTCCAGTTCCAGCGCCGTGCAGGGCCCCCGGTGGCCGTCATCATGCCAGACCAGCGCCACAATGCCGCACCCGCTGCACAGATCCAGTGCCCGTTCCCCCGGCCGGGGCTGGGCAAACCGGGCCAGCAGCAGCGCGTCGGTGCCAAGCCCCGCCCCCGGCGCGGTGTAGACCCGGGTGCCGTGGTCGAGGATCTCGGTCTTATTCACGCTTTATCGCGCAGCAGCGCGTATTTCATCAAGCCCACTTGGGTCTTGGAGTCCTGGATGGTGCCGTCCAGCACCATCCCCAGCGCCTTGTCGAAGGGCATCTTGACCACGTCGAGGAACTCGTCGGGGTCGAGGTGCTGGGCCACGGGATGCAGCCCGGTGGCAGCCCAGACATAGATCTTCTCGCTGTCATAGCCCACCGTGGCGTAGACCACCCCCAAATCGGTGAAGTGGTCGGCAGTCAGGCCGCACTCTTCGCCCAGTTCCCGCTTGGCGGCCTCGAAGGGGTCTTCCCCGGCTTCCAGCTTGCCGGCGGGCAGCTCCCAGATCTCCTCCCCCATGGCGTAGCGGAACTGCCGGACCATGTAGACGTTGCCGTCGGCGTCCACCGGCAGAATGCAGGCGCCGCCGTGGTGATGAACGACCTCCCTGGTGCTGGTGTTGCCGTTTTCCAGCCGGACGGTGTCCAGCGTGACCCGGATGACCCGGCCCTTGAAGATCTCTTTGCTTTCCAGTGTGGTTTCGGTATGTGGCATAGTGCAAGGCTCCTTTGCGGTTGGATTTGACTTGCCCCTATTGTACCGCAGCCGCCCCCAGGAATCAACCGCATTTTTACCGCCGTGCAGGGCTGTTTTTATTTGTCTGCGGCGGCGGACATGCGCCGACGGCGCAGACACCGCCAGGGAAATTCGACGGCAAATTGTGTGTGAGGAGCCCCGCGACGAGTGCGCGATTTGCCGCCGAATTTTGTCGAGGGGGAATCCAAAGGGGGGAATAGGCCTGTCAGGCACCGCCGTGCAGGACTGTGCCCCTCTTTGATTACTATAAACCAAAGTGGGGTCCGCCCCAAGGGCAGGCCCCACTCTGGTTGGTATAGGAAAATAAGGGAATGGTAAGGGAAAAGCGGCGTATCAGACGATCTTGCGGGACTTGTGCACGCCGGTCTTGAGGAACTCCACCCACTCGGCCACGTTCACGGCGTGGTCGCCC
>NZ_CALADU010000143.1 GCF_937890665.1 uncultured Subdoligranulum sp. | reverse complement strand
ACAAATCTGTTGCGGGCAAAACCGCTGCCCTGGCCCGCCGCACCGGCGGCGTGGTGCTGCCGCCCCTATACATCGGCACCGAAACGCCCCGCAGCCCCGAAACGCTGCGCAAGGTCGGTTTTACCGGCACAGAGCAGATCGTGGGCATGGACTTTCCCGCCAACAGCATCAAGAGCTTTTACTGGCCCCCCGCTTTGTTTGAGCAGATCGTCCGCCAACAGACCCAAATGCTGCTGGATATGGGCTTTGCCCAAATCGTCTGGCTCAACGGGCATGGCGCCGACGCCCAAATCGAAATCTTGCAGCGGGTCTGCCGCGAGGCATCGCAGGCATCGGGCCGCTGCGTCATGACCCTTTTGGCGCTGTGGGAGGGCTGCGGCGCCGGGCTGGGCCACGCAGGCTTGGCGGAAACCGCCATCTTCCAGCATCTCTGCCCCGAGGCGGTGGCGCTGGACCGCCTGCCCCCCAAACCCGAACCGCTGCCCAACACCCGCTACGCCATTGTGGACAGCGAAACCTTTGCCCACGGACCCAACGCGGACTACACCGTCCGCTACGATCCGCGGGACGCCACCCCCGAACTGGGGGCCCACATTGTGGACTACACGGTGGATGCCTGTGTGCACGCCGTGGAACAGGCATTCCAACAGGCGGCTTCGACCGCTTTGTGACCATTCATTTTTACAGGAGGGAACCCTTTTATGATGAAGCATATCACAGAGGGCGTGGCCGTTTGGAGAGAGGATGTCACCATCCCCACCTACCCCGTCGGCCAGCCGGACAAAAACCCCATGTTCTTGGAAAAGCGCGTCTACCAAGGCAGCAGCGGCAAGGTCTATCCCCACAGCGTCATCGACAAGATCTATGACGAGAAGGAGGACCGCACCTACAAAGCCCTCTGCTTGGAGAACAAATACCTCTTTGTCATGGTCCTGCCCGAACTGGGCGGCCGCATCCAGCGCGCCTACGACAAGACCAACGGCTACGACTTCGTCTACTACAACCATGTGATCAAGCCCGCCTTGGTGGGCTTGGCCGGGCCGTGGATCAGCGGCGGCATTGAGTTCAACTGGCCCCAGCACCACCGTCCCAGCACCTTTGACCCGGTGGACAGTACCATCCGGGAAAACCCCGACGGAAGCTGCACCGTCGTCGTCAGCGAGATCGAAAACATGTTCCGCACCAAGGGCATGGCCAGCTTTACCATCTACCCCGATAAAGCCTACATCCGCATCGACGCCCAACTGTACAACCGTACTCCCATGCCCCAGACCTTCCTGTGGTGGGCCAACCCCGCCGTGCCGGTAAATCAGGACACCCAGTCGGTCTTCCCGCCGGATGTCCACGCCGTTATGGACCACGGCAAGCGGGACGTTTCCCGCTTCCCCATCGCCACCGGCGTCTACTACAAGCAGGACTACTCCGCCGGCGTGGATATTTCCCGCTATAAGAACATCCCGGTGCCCACCTCCTACATGGCTTACCATTCGGACTACGACTTCGTGGGCGGTTACGACCACGGCAAACAGGCCGGTATCCTGCATGTGGCTGACCACCACGTCGCCCCCGGCAAGAAACAGTGGACCTGGGGCTGCGGCGACTTCGGCCAGGCCTGGGACCGCAACCTGACCGACTCGGATGGTCCCTACGTGGAGCTGATGACCGGCTGCTTTACCGACAACCAGCCCGACTTTACTTGGCTGGCCCCCTACGAGGAAAAGACCTTTACCCAGTATTTCATGCCCTACAAGGATGTTGGCATGATCCGCTGCGCCAGCACCGACGTGGCCCTGCGGCTGGATCTGGACGGCGACACCGCCGATCTGGCGGTCTACGCCACCGGCGATCTGCCCGGCGCCAGGGTCGTACTGGAACGGGACGGCCATCCCCTGTGGGAGCAGACGCTGGACCTGTCCCCCGTGCAGACCCTGACCACCCGGGTGGAGAAGGCCGGAACCGATGCCACCGCCCTGACCCTGCGGGTCTACAACGCCACGGGCAAGGAGCTGCTCCACTACACCCCCGAGGCCGAGAAGATCGAAAAGACCCCCGACCCCGCCAAGGCCGTACCCGATCCCGATAAGGTGCCCACCAACGAGGACCTCTTCCTCTATGGCCAGCACATCGAGCAGTACCGCCACGCCACCTATCTGGCCGAGGACTACTACCGCGAGGGCCTGAAGCGCGACCCCACCGACGCCCGCATCAACAACGCCTACGGCTTGCTGCTCATGCGCCGGGGCCGTCTGACCGAGGCCGAGACCTATTTCCGGGCCGCCATCGCCAAATACACCCGTTCCAACCCCAACCCCTACGACAGCGAGCCCTACTACAACTTGGGCCTCTGCCTGAAATTGCAGGGCAAGAACGACGACGCCTACGACGCGTTCTACAAAGCGACCTGGAGCGGCGCATGGCAGGGACCTGCCTTCTACGCCATGGCCTGCCTGAAAGCCGCCGAGGGCGACTGGGAGCTGGCGCTGGCCCATGTGGAGCGCAGCTTGGTACAGGGCTGCCACAACATGGAAGCCCGCAGCCTGAAAACCGCCATTCTGCGCCATCTGGGCCGCACGCAGGAAGCCGCGGACTTTGCCCGCCAGAGCCTGACCATCGACCCCATGGACTACGCCGCCCGGTGGGAGCTGGGCGGACAGAGCCGGGAGGCCGTGCTGGCCGATCTGGCCACCAACGCCAACTGGGCGCTGGAACTGGCGCTGGAATACGCCGGGGCCGGTCTGTACGAGGAAGCCGCCGCCATCCTGCAGGACAGCCTGCGCCGTGGCGGGACTTATCCGCTGCTGCACTACCATCTGGCCTCCTTCTTGGATCGTCTGGACCAGGGCGAGGATGCCGCCGCCCAGCGGGCACAGGCGGCCGTCGCCCCCAGCGACTACTGCTTCCCCCATCGGTTGGAGGATCTGCTGGTCTTGCAGGAAGCGGTGGAAAAGAACCCCACCGACGCCAAGGGCTTCTACTATCTGGGCGACCTGTGGTACGACAAGCGTCAGTACGACGACGCCGTGGCCTGCTGGGAACGCAGCCGGGATCTGGATCCCACCTTCCCCACCGCCCACCGCAACTTGGCGCTGGCCTACTTCAACAAGTACAACCGTCCGCAGGATGCCCTGACCGAGATGGAACAGGCCTTTGCGCTGGATGAAACCGACGCCCGGGTGCTGATGGAACTGGACCAACTGCGCAAGAAGCTGGGCATGGACGCCGCTACCCGGCTGCCCCTGCTGGAGAAATACCTGCCCGTGGTGCAAAAGCGGGATGACCTGTATCTGGAGTACATCACGCTGCACAACGCCTTGGGCCGCTACAAGGAAGCCTACCAGATGCTGATGGGCCGCCACTTCCACCCGTGGGAAGGCGGCGAAGGCAAGGTCCCGGCCCAGTACCGGCTGGCCTTGACCGAGATGGCCCGGCAGGCGCTGGACAGCGGCGACGCCGCCAAGGCTGCCGACCTGCTGCGGCAGGCCACCGTCTACCCCCACAATCTGGGCGAAGGCAAGCTGGCCGGTGCGCAGGAGAATGACATCTACTACTATCTGGGTCTGGCCGAGCGTGCCTTGGGCCACGAGGAGGAGACCGAAGCCTGCCTGCGCAAGGCAAGTGTGGGTCTGTCCGAACCCGCCGGCATGATGTACTACAACGACCAGCCGCCCGAGATGATCTACTACCAAGGCTTGGCCCACCGCGCTCTAGGCGACGAGGACGGCGCCCGCAGCCGGTTCAACAAGCTCATCGACTACGCCGAGCAGCACCTGACCGACCATGTGAAGATCGACTACTTCGCGGTATCGCTGCCCGACCTGCAGATCTTTGAGGAAGATCTGGACATCCGCAACCGGGTACACTGCCTGTTCATGCGGGGACTGGGTCTGATGGGCCGGGGCCGCACCGACGAAGCCCGTGCCTGCTTTGCCCAAGCCCATGAGCTGGACCCCAACCATGTGGGCATTCTGCTGCACAGCCGGGGCGTTTGACCCTTACCTTATAAAAAAGGAGGCCTGTGCCATGCTGCAACAGGGCCAATTTATGGGTAGTGAGGCGTGGACGCTGGAAAACGACGCCCTGCGCGCCGTCATTCTGCCCGGCCACGGCGGCAAAGTGGCCTCGCTGGTCTTGCGGGCGTCCCACTTTGAACTGCTCTTTCAAAATCCCAAACCCACCTTTGCTGCGGCCCACTGCGGGGATGACTTTTCCCGCTTTGAGGCCTGCGGCTTCGACGAGGCATTTCCCACCGTGGATGCCTGCACCGTGACGGTGGACGGCCAACCGGTGCCCTACCCCGACCACGGGGAACTGTGGAGCGCTGCCTTTACCGCCCAACCCGACGGGGAGGCACTGGTGCTTACCTTTACCAGCCCGCTGCTGGGCTACCGGTACACCAAGCGCTTCTCGCTGGAAGGGTCCCGGCTGGTCTGCCGCTACCACATCGAAAACCCCACCCCGCGGGATCTTCCCGCCCTGTGGGTCTGCCATTGTCTGGTCCGGGCGGAACCGGACCTGCGCATCGAGCTGCCGCCCGAGGTCACCACGGTGGAAAACGTCTTTGCCAATCCCCTGTTGGGAGAGGCCGCCCAACGCCGGCAGTATCCGGTAGCGGACGGCCCCCACGGGCCGGTGGACCTGCGGCAGATGCCGCCGGACGGCATGGTGAAATTTTATGCCGACGGCCCGGTGCAGGCCGGTTGGTGCCGCTACCACTACCCCCACGCCGGGGTGACCGCCACCCTGCGCTATGACCCCAAAGCCCTGCCTTATCTGGGCTTTTGGGCCACCGCCGGGGGCTACCGGGGCGACGTGAACTGTGCCTTGGAACCTGCCAACGGCTACTACGACAACATCCCGCTGGCCCTAAGCCGGGGCGCCTGCCCGGTGCTGAAGGCCGGTGCCAGTTGGGACTTCCCGCTGGAGATCGAACTGACCGGGTGCTGAGCGCACCCGGGAAAGGAGAAATCGGTGAAAACACTGCTTACCCTTGGGGAAACGCTGGCCTGCTTTATGCCGGAAGCCTCCGGCCCGCTGCGCTACGTCACCGGCTACCGGATGACGCTGGCCGGGGCGGAGAGCAATCTGGCCATCAACGCCGCCAAGCTGGGCATTCCCAGCCGGTGGTTCAGCCGGTTGGGCCGGGACGAATTTGGCGCCTTTGTGTGCAACCGCATCCGGGGCGAAGGGGTGGACTGCCGCTCTGTGGTGTTTGACGCGGAACACCCCACCGGTCTGATGTTCAAACAGATCGGCGCCGGGGAGACCCGGGTCACCTACTACCGGGCGGGCAGCGCCGCCAGTTTTCTGGCCCCGGAGGACATCACCCCCGACCTGTTCGAGGGGGTGGGCCTGCTGCACCTCACCGGCATCACACCGGTGCTCAGCGAAAGCTGCCGGGACGCGGTGCTGGCTGCGGCCCAGATGGCCCGCGTCCAAGGCATTCCCCTGAGCTTTGACCCCAACATCCGCCGCAAGCTCTGGCATGGCACCGACCACACGCCGCTGCTGCGGCAACTGGCCCTGCAAAGCACCGTGCTGCTGCTGGGACGGGAGGAGGCCGAGGCACTGTTCGGCACCGACGACATTGCGGTGCTGGGCGATACCGCCTTTGCCCAAGGGGTGCAGATCATCGCCCTGAAGGACGGCGCCCGGGGCTGCACCGTGGCGGTGCCGGGGCAGCCGGCCCTGTCCCTGCCGCCTTGGCCCTGCCATTGTGTGGAGCCGGTGGGCGCAGGCGACGCCTTCAACGCCGGGTTCTTGGCGGGGTGGCTGCAAGGCCTGTCCCCCGAAACCTGCGGCCGGATGGGCGCCATCGCCGGGGCCATGGCTACCGAGACCCCCGGTGACATTGAAGGCACCCCCACCCGGGAACAGATGGAGGCAGCCCTGTCCGGGCAAGCCGAGATCTACCGCTGAGAGAAGTATAGAGAGGTGATCATCATGGCTGATATGCGTGCCATGGTAGAACAAAATCCCATTTTGGCCATCTTCCGCAATGTGCCCAACGACCACGCCGTGGCCTATGCCCGGGCGGTGATGAACGGCGGCGTCCGCTTTTTTGAGGTGGCGCTGAACTCCCCCGGGGCTTTTGACCAGATTCGCCTGCTGCGGGCCGCCTTTGGGCAGGACATCCTGCTGGGCGCCGGTACCGCCGTGACGCCGGAACTGGCCCAGATGGCCATGGATGCCGGGGCCGGCTTTCTGCTGACCCCCAGCGCGCCGGAGTCGGTGCTGGCCTACTGCCAGCAGCACGACATCCCGCTGCTGCCCGGCGTCATGACCCCCACCGACGTGCAGCATTGTCTGGACCACGGCTTTTCCACCCTGAAGCTCTTCCCCGCCGGGGACCTGCCGATGAGCTATGTGAAAAGCCTGCAAGGCCCCTACGACCAGACCCGGTATATGGCCATCGGCGGCGTGAGTGCCGCCAACGCCGCGGACTTCCTGCGGGCCGGCTATCTGGCCGTGGGACTGGCCAGCGCACTGGTCCCCAAGGCTGCCTTGGCCGCCTGCGACTGGGACGCCTGCACCCGCGCGGTACAGGAACTGGTCCGCAGCGTAGCGGCCTGCCGCCCGTCGGCCAACTGAACCTGACACAACCGTTCCTTCCTCCCCTAATCACAGAAGGGCGCTCCCAAGCGGAGCGCCCTTCTGTGTTGTATTTCGTCCCCCCCTGTCGCCGCGGCACAGCGTTTGCGGCGTCCCCCGTATAGCGGGGTAATTTTTTGCACATACTGGGGATACCTTTCCTTATAAAAGTCCCCTTTTCTCCTCTTTGTTTCAAAAAGATAGGGTCAAAAAGTACAAAATATACAAAATCCGCTTTCCACCCGTTCCCATGGTTGCAGGCGCTCGCCCTGCATAGCATCGCCATTTTTCCCGAGAAAATAGACAAATCTTGAACATTTTTGTAAAATATGCTATAATGTTGCTATATTGATTTATGCATTTTGCCTGTCCGGGCCACTTTATTAAATTAAGCGAGCGGTTTATTTTTTTTGTTTCTTTTCCACATCGCTTTCTTTTCTTCACTTTTTTATGGGGGAAGTTGGCGTTTCCTGTTGTAAAAGTTGTGGAAAACCGGACAAAATTCCAGCAGGAGGGATTTCATGCATCAACAGCGACAACAAGATATCCTGCGGCGTCTGTCGGAAGTAAAGTTCTTGCGTTTGGAACAGCTTTCGGAACTGTACGAGGTTTCACCGGAAACGATCCGGCGCGATCTGCTGGAATTGGAGAAGACCGCGCTGGTCAAACGGGTGCGGGGCGGTGCCATGTATTGCAGCGCCCGTGCACAGGAGATGGAATATGCCCAGCGCATGCAGAGCAACCAAATTGAAAAGCGTGCCATTGCCCAGCAGGCCGTGCAGTATATTCAGGACGGGGACGCCCTAGCCTTAAACAACGGCACCGCCACGCTGGAGTTTGCCCGCTGCCTGACCAAAGAACGGAACAATCTGACCATCGTCACCAATTCGCCGGAAATCGCACTGATCCTGAACCGCAACGAGACCAACCACGTCTATGTAGCGTCCGGGTATCTGCGCAGCCACAACCAAAGTTTGGTGGGCAGCATGTGTCTGGACTGTCTGGACGCCTTTAAAGTGGATAAGGTCTGTGTATCCATCGACGGTGTTTCCCTCGACGGGGGCATTACAGAATTCAACCCCGAGGAGGCCGCCATCATCCGCAAGATGCTGGACATCGGCCGTACCAAGATCGTCCTGTGTGAATACGTCAAATTCTCCGAACTGGCCTTCCACCGCATCTGCCCCGCCGAGGAGCTGGACTATATCATCACCGACTGGACCATCCCGGCAAAGGAGATCGAACGGTGGGAAGGCATCGGCGTCAAGGTCGTCCCCGCCGAAAAAATCGAGTAAAAACCCTCTGGAATGTTGTGGAATTGGGTTGGAAAGGAAGAATTTTCTCCAAATTTTGTGTGGAAAATCAAATAGAAACTCGCAAGAAGCCGTCAATTTCGCAAATTGACGGCTTTTTTTGTGGATGCTAAGATAGGGTTACGATAAAACAAACCAAAACGGAGGCGCTATTCGTGAACACTTTTGGTCAAAATGGCAAGACCGCCATCGTGAACGGTCAAGTCGTCCTGCCGGACGGAATCGCCAACATCAATCTTTTGTTAGAGAACGGCCGCATAAGCGCCCTGTTTCATGGCGGGTGCGAACTGGGGAAAGATGTGAAGGTCATCGACGCCGCCGGACGGATCGTTATGGCGGGCGTGATCGATACCCACAACCACATGGGGGATCCGGGGCC
>NZ_CALADU010000142.1 GCF_937890665.1 uncultured Subdoligranulum sp. | reverse complement strand
TTACGAGAAAAAAGGCCACCGGACGGTGGCCTTTTTCAACAGATTGAGCGCGTCCCGTGGGGCGTGCTTTTTTGGGGTGTGTGCAGGCCCGGGGCGGGGGTTATCGACCGGCGAGCACATAGAGATACCGCGCGTTGCCGGCGGCGTCGTAGATGGTCATGTACAGATCGTCCCCCTGGACTTCAAAGCGGAAGTTAACTTCCAGATCGTTCTCCCCCTCGGGGAAATCGCAGGCGCAGGTCCAGGACCCGCCGCCGTTGTCCACCAGCCGCTGGTAGGGGCGGCTGCCGAAGCGGAACGCGTCGATCATAAAAACGTCGAACGGGCCGAACGGGTTGGGGGTGCCCTCCGGGTTTTCTTCGCTCTGGGTGTACATCCCCCAGTCCTCCGTGGGCAGCGGGCTGGGGGCCCTGTCGTAGGTGGGGCGGACATAGTAGCCCACCAGATCGCCCGCGGCGTCCATCCGGGTCAGCATTTCCCGTTCGTCGTTGCGCTCAAACAGGAAGGCGTCGGTCAGCGCGTTGCCCTCGAGGCGGGCGCGGTAGATGAAGTAGCTGCCGTCGCCGTTGTCGACGGGGGTGTCGCTGACGTTGGAGACGTTCTCAAAGACGAAGAAGTCGTCGCTGTCCTTCGCGTTGACCCAGGCGCCCTGCCAGGGCTTGGAGGCGGGTACCAGGCCCGCCATCTCGGTGGTCACCGGCTGGGACATCGGCGAGGGGCCGTCCTCACCGGAAGCGGCGGGGGGCGGGGATGCCGGCGCCGGGCTGGCGGGCGTTTCCTCCGGCAGCGGGATTTCTGCCGCCGCAGACCCGCTGCCAGGCGTCTCGTTGGTGTCCCCGGCGGCGGGCCGACCTGTACAGCCTCCAAGGCACAGCGCCAGGGCCAGGATGCAGGCCAACAGGGCCGGCATGGCGGAAGTCGGGACATTGGCCCCGCCGCAGCGGTCAGGCAGGGCGGCGTCCCGCTGCGGGGCGCCGTGATTGTCGCAGTATTTCATAGGTTTTCCTCCTCGTTTCCCCTATTATACCGCATTTTTGCCAGCAGAGAAACCCCGAGGCAAAAGATCCGGGGCGGTGCTTCGGCCATATTTTTCCATACTTTCTTGGCCGAAAGTACGATAAGAACTTCCGACGAAAATGCATACCGGGGGAGCACGCTGAAAGATGCCACCCTGGCTGCGCCCCCCTGATGGTCGAACGTCAGCGGGACGGATTGTCCCGGTGGTCGGGCCGCTCCAGCCCATTTCCAATGTTCAACCCCTCCATGTATCGTCTGTACCGTTGCGGTGAGCATGGAAAGCAAATGATTGCATCGGGCATGTCACAGATGATCTCCGGCTCCCGGAATCGTGCGAGATACCGCTCCACCTGTTCATTGGTCAGGCTGCAAAAATTCTCGCCATCCTCACCGCAAAGGAAAAAGGTACCGTACACCACATCATCGATTTCGGACAAACCCCGGTTCGGCTGCAGTGGGATGACCTTCCCTTCATCATTGAGGACAAGGCAGACGTTTTCCTTGGGCCAGGGCCGGATAACATCGATCATTCCCCCGACCACCGCCTGTTCCGCTTCCAATGTGTTTTCGATTGTGGCTTTGCGGGCATACCTTCCCGGTTCCACAATGACAACACGCAGCTTTGCAGGCTTACTCATGGGTTTCCTCCGGGTCGTCCCGCGGTTCTAACTGCGGGTCGGTTTCTTCTTCCAGCCGGTTTCGGCGGCAGCGCATCACCAGCAGCGCGACAAAACCAACCGCCGCCAGTGCGGTCGCAATTACCATCGCCAGCAGCGGGGTGCTGTCCCCGGTCTGCGGCACATGGGCAACCGGTGCCGGCGTGGGCGTTGCCGTGACCGTGACGGTCGTGGTGGGCGTAGGCGTCGGGGTGGGTTGCGGCTGGGCCGCGTCAACCATCGTGACCGATGCACCATCGACTATGTGCCAGCTGTCTGCGGCGGTCGCGCAGGTGAATACCACGATATGGCCTTCCGCGTCCCGCTCCACCTTGAACTGGATATCGGACGCAACCAGATAGCCATCCGGCGCGGCGTCCTCGTGCAGGATATAGACAAACTCGTTGTCCTCGTCCGAGTAGTGAATCGCACCGTCCTGTTCTTCGGCATCGGGTTCCAGAATGGGCAGCGTGTGCGGCGTTTCCTCGCTCACCCAGCTGTCAACGGGTTTGCCTTCCAGCGTGGTGACGGTCAACTCCGCGCCGGGCAATTCCTTGCCGCCGACGTCGGTCTTGTGGATGGTCAGTTTGTCCAGTGGCTGGTCGGCCTGGGTGGCGGCGACCACCTGCCAGGCTGTTTGCGGGCCGGGATAGGTGAAGCTGACCGCAATGGGCGTTGGGTCGAGCAGGTAGCCGTCGGGGCTTGCGACCTCGACAATCTGATAGTTGCCGCTGTTGTAGCGGGCGTTCCAGACGCCGTCCGCCGGTTCGGTCTCGCCGTCCGCGTAGGCCTCGCCGCGGATGGGCACGTCCACATCGAACCAGGTGAAGCCGGTGCTATTGGTCGGGGCGCTGGTGGCGAGCAGGGTGCCGGCGTCGGCCAGCTTGTTGCCGTTTAGATCGTAGATCGCCTCCACCGTGTAGAGCTCATATACAGCCCCGGCCAGCGGCTGGCTGGTTTCGGCATCCTGTTTGCGGATACCGACGCCGATTTTGTCCACCAAATCCTCCGGCGTTTCGGGCACAGGCAGCACGCGGGCGTTCTCGAACACGATGGTACCGGGCTGACCGGTGAGCTGCTCATCGCTGACATCGGCAGCGTTGATGATGTCGTAACTGTAAACCTCGTCGCCGTCCTGGGTGTGATCAATGATTGTTTGTGCCAGCACCACATCGTTGCTTTGGTCATTCCAGCCAAAAGTCACGGTGTAGGTTTGGTCAGTCAGCACAAAGCCGTATGGGGCCTGCACCTCGGTGATGTCGTAGGAACCAAGCGGCAGGGTGATCGTTACTTCGCCGGTCGTGCCATCGTGACTTACAGTCAGAAAGTCGTAGGTAGCAGGCGTGCGGGTGGGACTGAATCTGACTTCATCCACCTGGCCGGTCGCACCCGTGGTCACGGTGGCGATCAGATCGCCGTCCGCATACCACAGCGTGCCCTGGCGGTCGCCGGTGGCAATGTCGCCGTGGGCGCGGATCTCGTAGGTGGCCCCGGCTAGGTTGGCTTGCTCGTAGATGAACTGGCCGTCCTCGTAACCGGTCAGCACGTTGCCGACCTTGCGGATGGTCAACTGCCCCAGCGTCTCGTGGTTGCTGTATTCCTCGGTAATAATGTAGTCGTCCATGTCGTCGGTGGCATTGCCGACAACTTCCCAGACGCGTTCGCTGGTCAACTCGAACACGACATTGTACTGTTCATCATTGAAGAACCCTTCGGGGCCCTCAATCTCGACAACACGGTAGCGGCCAAGCGGCAGCTTTTCGGGTGTTTTGAGGTAGCCGTCTGCGTCTGTGTAGAAAGTGGAGGTCTTGGCGGTGGCACTGCCGGAATCCGGGTCAGGCATCTCCAGCAGCGTCTCGGTGCCGTCCTCTTCGATCTTGTAGATTTGGAAAGCGGTGTCAGCGATCTTGACCGGCTTGCCGGTTTCGGCGTCGATTTTGATGAGCTGCAGATACCCTTCGAGTTCCTCGTTCAGCACATTGTAGGTCATGTAGGAGTTGCTGGGCGTAGTCACGCTGCCATCCGGCTGGCACAGGACGCTCTGCGGCGCAGCTGAATCCACCGTGACCACAAACGGGTCGGCCTGGAACAGGTCTTTGGGCAGCGTCGTTTCCACGACCAGATACTGGCCATACGGCAGGCCGGTCACACGAATGATGCCTTCCTCGTTTGTGAACAGTTCGGACAGGCGGTATTCATTGGTGTTCTTGGTAGGTACCCAACCTTCGCCCTGGCCGTTAGCATAGTCGTATGCCGCAGTCAGTGTTGCGTTGTATTCTTCCACCAATGCCTTGTCGGATTCGTACATTCGGGCAACCGCCGCGCCTTCGCTGCTGAAATCATACTTCGGCGTATTGTTGTCGTAGCTGTCTTTACGATAGGCATCCAGAATGGATTGTACATTGTAGGTGCCGTCCGGGTTGAGTGTAAATTGGTCCGCTTTGGACAATTCCCACACACGGTAAACCGTGAAGCCCGCGCCCTCCAGTTTGGGGGCAGGCGTGCCGGGGCCGGTGGTGCTGACCACCTTCTGGATGGAGAAGCCGGATTTCAGTACCGCATCGTTGGAGTAATCGTCACTGCGGATGATGTACTGGCTCTCGCTACCGTAGGCCAGGGTGCTGTAGTGGTTGATCTCATCGCACAGATACCCTTCGGCGAAGCTGAGGTAATAGCCATCGTAGGTCTTGACGCCAGACAGCGCACGGCCCTCGGCCACGGAACTGTACAGGTTCTTGTAGACGTAGTCGGTGTACTCGCCGTGGCTGTTGACAGCCAGGGGTTCATACTCGCCGGTGGGCTGCAAAGTCCTGTCCAGCACGGGATACTGGCCGGAGACATAATACTGGCCGTCCCCATCCAGCGGCAGTACAATGCCGGTAGCGCGCTCGACCAGGTAATACTTGCCCAGGTAGAGGTTGGCGAAAGCCAGCACACCGTCCCGAATCTCGGCGCTGGCGACCAGGTGGTCTTTGGCGAGAACCGGCAAATAGTCGGTATCCCAACCGCCGTTGGTCAGAACGGTGGTGTGCCAGATCGAGTCACCGTTGGTATTCACAATCTTGGAATAATCCACCACACCCGAAACGCCGTCCGGGTGCTGGATATCCTCGGCAGCGTACAGGTCGTACACCGCGCCCTCAATACTGGAGGTGCCATGCAAGGCGGTGTCGGCGCCTTCCACGGCCTGATCCAGATCAGACTTGGTCAGCACGATCTCGCCGATCACGCGGTCGTTGGTAAACTTGCCCGCAATCGGCGTGCTGGTGTAGCTATCCTCATTGTCTGCCAGGCCGGTGCTGTCGGTGGTATAGATGCGGGTTGCATCCTGCGGTGCGTCATACAGCGTAGCGGTAACGGTGTTGCCCTCCGGCGTGCGCAGCAGGGTGCCGCCGCTGTCGGCGGTGCCGATGTCCGCATTGTAATCCTTGTTGGACAGGTCGATGACCGAGCCGTCATTTCCTTTGGAGATGGTGAACGCATAGGCGTGCTTGCCCTCCACCTGTCCGGCTGTGCCGGAGTGGGTGATGTCCGTCCAGTCGCCGTAGTAGCCTTTCGGGGCGCGGGTCTCGACAATGATGAACTTGCCCTCGTTTCGCTGGGTATAGTACAGCGTGCGGTCAACCGGGCTGCCGGTGGCATAGCTGCTGCCGTTGGCAACGGAATAACTGCCGTCCTCATTGCGGATAACCGTATACTGGTTGTACCCGCCAAACGGGATGTACATCTGCTCGACCGTGTCCCACTCAAACACAGCAAACTCTGCATCTGCCGCGATGGGCTGGTGGGTCTCGCTGTCGATTTTGGCAATGTTGACCTGCACAGACCATTCCTCGTTGTGGATGGTCACATCGGTGCTGCCATCTGCGGGCACAGAGACTTGCTGTTCGCTGCCGGTGCTGCCCGTGTAGGCGTCAAACCCATGCGGAACACTGGTCTCTTTGACCGTAAACGTGATGTTCGCCAGCTGGCTGCGCGCCGATACAATGGCGGCATCCACGACCGCCTGTGCTTCACCCTGCAGTCGGCTGACCGCTTCGCTCTGCGCGGCACTGGCCGCCGCGTTGGCTTCTTCTTGGGACGAATACGGCCCCACGTTCCCGCTGGCCGTGCCGCTGGTCTTACTGACCGTGTAGTGCAGCGTCCAGCTGGCCGAGGCATTGCCGCCGGTAGTGTGGTAGGTATCATCCATGACGTGGCCGCCGGTGGTCACAGTCTGGCTGCCGGCAGGGCTCAGGCTCCAGCTGCCGCCGTCAATGCTTCCGCTGGTGGCGGAAGGCGTGATCTCAAAAGTTGCTTCGTCGATCGTTTCACCGGTCACGAGCCCGATTTTGTGCAGATCCAGCCCATAGCTCAGATCCAGCGTCCCGCTGGCCGTCTGCGGGCCGGCCGACCAGGAGGCATAATACTGCGATTCGGGAATATCCGGCACATCCGTACCGCCTTCCTCGGTGATCTCCTCGCCCACGATGGCAACCGTCTGCCAGGCGTATCCGGCCGGGGGCGTGTAAATGTAGGTGTAGTAGCCGTTCTCGCCGCTGTAGGTGGTGAACCCGTTGCCGTTGCTATGCTCTGCCAATGCCTGGGCCGAAGCACGGTAGGTCTGTGCAGCCAGACTGTCCGGGTAGTGCTCCATGATCCACAGCTGGGTGTCATCGTAATAGCGGTAGGCGGTTCCCTCTGCTGCATCGTTCGCCAGGCCATAGGTCGTAGCGGAAGCACCGCTGTGCTTTTCTTCCAGCAAACCGAGCGACAACTGGTTAAGTCCGCCCCAGATGTTGATCTGGTTGGCATAGTGGCTGCCCGGGGTATACTGGCCGGGTTCGAGCTTGGACACATAGGCGAACGAATATGTGGGGCAGCCATTGGGCTGACCGCTGAGCCCGTGCGAGCAGCAGTATGCTTCGATTCCATTGAACCAAATGAGCCAGGTGCCGCCCTCAAACGCGATGGAGGTGATCTTGCCGGTCGTGAACGGGGGTGTGGGCTCGGCTGCATAGGTGCTGATGCCGCTCTTTGCTGTGACGATCGGGTTTGTGCCGCCGTCGCTCACCTTGACTTCCAGGCTCTTGCTCAGTTCCGTCCCGTCCGGGGCGGTATACACAAATTCGGCAGTGAAATCCTGTGCAGCCTGCACATAGATGCCGTGGGCCGCCGCGGAGGTATCGGTATACGAAGCGCGCAGGATGTTCTCGGTTTCTTCTCCATCGGCTGCGTTGCCTTCATAGTCCAGCAGCGTCACGCTGTCCGGCAGGATGATCTCGGTCGTGCTGCCATTGGCCGGGTACTCCACCTGCACCATGATCGGCACAATGGCGTAATCCTCGCCCGCCATCCTATCAACTGTGATGATCTCGCCGTCCGCATGAAGGGCTGCGGCGTCGATATGCGCGTCCACACCGTCGTACAGATCGGTGACCCACTCGGAAATGGAGATGCGCGTCTCGCCGGTGGCAATGGGCAGGCCCATACTGCCGATATAGCTTCCCGTGGGGGCATCCGGCAGGTCGTCGTAGAGGACATCATAGATCTCTTCATCGTCGGGCGGTGCGCCACCGGTATCCGGCAGTTCCGGCTGCTCCATCGCCAGCTGCATCGAGGCGACCAGTGCGGCCAGGGCCGTATAGGCGGCCTGCACTTCGTCGCTCTGTTGCTCTTCTTCTTGGATGGCGTAATACAAATCTTCCGTGGCATATACCGGCGCGGAAGCAGCGTCGGATGCTTCGATGGCCTCGTTCAGCGCAGCTTCCAGCTCGGCGTTGTCGGGCTCGGCCTGCCATGTCGCGCTGGCAATGGCCCACTGGCGCACCGCGGCGAGAATCGACTCCCGATCCAGCGCATTGACGGCGTCCACAAAGACTTGCGCTTCAGGGCTGAGCGCCGTTTCGGGTGTGGCTGCCGTTTCAGCAGTGGCTGCCACTGCGGATTCTTGCGGAGGTGTGGATTCTGCAAAGGCAAACGCGCCGCCCAGGTTGCTGAGCGACAAAACGCCTGCCAACAGCAGCGCCAGCCCCCGTTTCCAGAGTTTCGTAAAATGGTTTGACATAACTGTCTCCTTTGTCACAAATGTATTGTGGTTACCGTTCCGATTGGCTTTTCGGTTTCGACCGTGCGGCGGCTTCCGGCTGTTCCGCCGATTTCGTCGGCATCGGGAAAAAGCCGCCCAAACGGTTCGGCACATAATCCGAAAGCCAGGTGCCGCCGAACGTCGCATGGGTCTGCAGCCGCCACAGGGCAAGTTTTCCCACATCCAGCTTCACACCATCAAGGGGGAAAAGTAAACAGGTCAGACCTTCATGCTCAAAAACGGAAATGTTTTCAAACTTGGTGCCATCTTTCAGGATGCCGTTCTCGGTAAACATCTCATTGATTCCGTCCAGCCACTCCTGCAGTTCGCCGCCGCAGCCCTGTAAGATCAGCCCTTCGCGGTCGCCCATCCGGCGCAGACCATTGGTCGTGATTGCCTTAATACCCATAATGGCTACCTCCTTCCCGTTGTGGTCATCTTTCATTGTCACGGCGCTTCCGCGACATCCGCTGCTCTGCCTGTCTGGCCTGGGCTGCCGCTTGCAGCACGGCTTTCGGGGCGAAACCGGCCATGCGGCACCCATCCAAAACCGTTTGCAGGTAAGTGGAGGTAGGCGGCTGGGTTCTCTCACAGTAGGGCGCGGTCATAACATAGGCCACAACGGTTTGCAGCCCGGAATCCGTCTGCACCGGCAGCAGTTCCTTTGTGTACAGGTGCGGATACCCCTCGTAGCGGTCGAGCGTCAACTCGTCCCAGGCATTGATCCGCCACAGCAGACCATTCACCCGGCCGCCCTCTTTGGGCAGGATCGTCAGCACGCCGCGCCGGAAGGCCAGTTCGTATCCTTCCAACACAGCCTTGCCGACCACCCCGGCCTGCGGGCAGCGGACGGCCATCTGGCCAAGGTTCAGGTTGGAGCCATAAGCAAAATACAGTTCTTCCAAAAACATCGCCTCCTATCGGGCATCGCCGCGGGTATGGCGGCGCTGGTAACTTTCATACTGGTTTCGGTCTCGCAGCCAGGCCGGGTCGCCGGGCAGGCGCTTGAGCAGGTGCATCCGCACATTCTTGTATTCGGGGCCGATCAGGCCAAGGCGGAGCAGGAAGGTGCGGAACGTAAACGCAGGGTTATCCCCCACCAGCGTCTTGCGTGCCACGGTCTTTTCCAGGTTGATGGCCTGGGCCGACATGGCCAGCGCCAGCGTGATGTCGGCGCGGACCTCCCCGGCGTGGAGTGTACTCTCAAAACAGCGCCATTCCACGGTGCCGTGGTAAAACACCGAATGCAGATTCAGCGCATAGTACCTCGACCAGTTGTAGTGGTCATGCGCACCGTCTCGGCCCTCGTACCAGGCGCGGCGGAGCTGCTCCATCGAAAGGCTCGGCGGCATATTGCGAACTACCTTCATCACATTTTCCCGCGACAGATGGCAATACTGCTGCACCCTTCGCGGCTGGGTCCCCAGTGCCTTCAGGATCAGGTCCTCTTTGGAGTACATGATGGACAGCAGGTTGCGCAGGCTGCGCGGCGTATGGTTGGCGGCATCCACATGGACGTGCAGCCCGCAACTGGGGTTGACCACTGCCCCGGCATGGCGCAGTGCCCGCACGACCTCCTGCAATTTGCCCATCTCGGCATATTCCAGCACCGGCGAGTTCAGTTCTACCTTATAGGCCGAATCGCGGGCCTGTTCCTGCCTTCGACCAACGCGCTGCGTTGCCTGGATGCTGCCGTCAAAAACAAAGCGCCACTTTTTACCCTCGTTATCTATAGTCTCCCAGGGGTCGTAGATACGGGATTCATGCGTCTGGCGCGCCGTTGTACCAAACAGCGCAGCCACCGCCCCGGCGGCCTGCTGCCGGGTGATGCCAGTCATCTCGATCTCGCAGCCAAATTTTTGGTCGCGGAAGTCAAGGGGCAACGGGCTCACCCCTACACTTCACGGCAAACACGCCGCCATGCCTTTTCTTTCGTGTTCTCACTGATAATCGCCTCCTTCAACAGAAAAAGCCCCAACACATTGCCCTATGTCGGCTATGCGTTGGGGCCGGATCGTGCTTTATGCCTGATCCTGTGTAGTTGTCATTTCAGTGATGCTTGCGCCTTAGTCGCCCTCTGCCACCTTTGCGGACGGCTCGGACCACTCCGGCAGCATCCTTTCCTCATCCGTTTTCTCGATCCAATCCAGCAGACTCTGGCTTCCCACCAGTGTCATTGCCATATTGAACAGAGCTTTCCGGCCTGCGTGGTCGTCCAGCAGCGTTGCGGTCTCGAAGAGATCTTCAATCACCTCCACGCTTTCCAGCCCCGACCATCCTTTGAGGACATCCTGGATCGGTGCGATGTGTTCCGCTTTTGCCCCATGCTCGATCCGCTGCATGGTCTCGCGCTCCTGCTCGATCAGGGCCAGCTGTTTGGCTGTTCCCGACATCGGAAGGTCCCAAGCCTTGCCGATCAGCGCAACGACCTGCTCGTAGGCGTCCACGTCCTCGCCGCTGCCCGTAAGCACCAGCGATGCCGCTGCCTGCTGCACGAGCTTCCCTTGCAGCTCTCTTGCTCTTTCTTGATCCATCGTTTTATACCTCCTTGTTTGATTTAGGCCTTTTAGCCTGACACCAACAATGCCACAACCACTGTCGGATAGCTATTCAGCAAACCTAACGAATGGTCTGTGGATTTTCTGTCCAGGAGCGACAAAATCATAGATTGGGCCGCATTGGAGCAGGCTCGGTGGATGAGCAACATCCGCTGCTTTTCTGTAAGGCGTCATCCACCGCCGCCAGTCTGCGGCCGATGGCTTCCACCACAGTGACCGTCACACCGTTGCCGGCCTGTCTGTATATCTGGTTGTCACTTTGAATGGCCAGCACCTTATCGATGCGGTCATCCTGCCAGCCCTGCAGCCGCAGGCATTCCCGCGGGGTCAGGCGGCGAATTCGGCCGGCGAACAGCACACCGGAGGCTTCCCGTTTATGATTGTGAATGCCTCCGTTCTGCTTGGCAGTCAGGCAGCGGGCGATCTCTGTGGTTTCAGGATCACGGTTCATATCGATGAAACATAGTGTCCCCTGTGTGCTGCTGGTTGTAAGCGTGTGGGCAATTTTATGCCCCACCCGGCCGCGGCGGGTGTTGGTGCTGTAGTAGCTGATGTCGATGCTGTCCCCGGGATAGGCTATCTTGTAGCCTTTCCGGGGCGCTTCTTTGATGGGCAGCCCTACAGCATACAGGCCGGTCCGCCCGCCGAAACCTCCAGCCAAAGCCGAAAGCGTACAGCTTACACCTGTGGGGGACTAGATCCGCTCCCCTTGCGTTCCTGGTTGGATTTGTGCAAGAGAAGTTCCTGCTGTTTCGGTGAAAGGTAGTATTTTTCCTCTACATCGGTCATCAAGATATCCGACAATGTACACGCGGCGTCGGGATTGGGGGACGCCAAAATCTTTGCTGTTGAGCACCTGCCATTCCACGCCATACCCCAGTCGGTCCAGCGAATCGAGGATCGCCGCAAACGTCCGTCCGCCGTCATGAGACAGCAGGCCGGGTACGTTCTCAAAGAGCAGATAGCGAGGGTGCCGGGCCTCAGCCAGGCGGGCAAGTTCAAAGAAGAGGGTGCCACGGGGGTCTCCGAATCCCTGGCGGCGTCCAGCAAGGCTGAAAGCCTGGCAGGGAAATCCGCCACAGAGCAGGTCGAAGTCGGGCATGGTTGCGGGGTCGGCGTTTCTGGCATCTTCGATGTACCACTCTCCTTTGCAATCGAACAGCGCACGGTAACTGCGCTCGGCGTATTTGTCGCACTCGCAGTGTCCCACGCAGGTGAAACCGCCGGCACGGGTCAGCCCCTCGTGGAAGCCGCCGATGCCGGCAAACATGTCAATAAAACGAATGGTCTTTCCGCATCCCTCCCAAACAAAAAGGCCCGCATCGCCTGCCATCTATGTGGCAAGCATTGCAGGCGTCTAAACTTATGGTTCGGTCTTGTTACCGCGCTTCCTCACGGAAGCGGGTGCCGGCAGGCGCAGGTCGCTGCCGGACAAGCTGCTCGACACAGTGTTCCAGCAGCGGTGTCTCGTAGGCATAGAGGCAGAAGTTGGTTTCGCCCTTACGCGGGTCGCAGCGCAGCAGGTAGGTACGGCTCACTGTCTTGAGTTTGACGCCGTACACGGCCGCGTAGCCGGTCCCCAGCGCCGTTTCCGGGTGGCGGGCGCAGAACTCGGCCATGCGGTGACGATCCGCCAAAAGGCCGCAGCCGCCTTTGGCCCGCAGAGCGTGAACCACCTTGTTGAGTTCGACGCCAAAGTCATGGGTCTTGAACTGTGCCTGGTGGTCTACCCATTCGGGGTAGAATTCCCGGCCCGAGCCGAAGTCCCCCTGCAGATGGCCGATACAGCCGGAACGGCTGTCCAACTGCTCGTCCTGGTCAAAGGCAAACGGGATCTCTGCCGGCCGGATGGCGGTAATGTCAAGTTGCAAAATCATTCCCCCTTCAAAGGAAATGGTCCGCAGGCTGCGGGCCATTGGGTCACTTTTTGATCTCCCATCTGTCCAGGATCAGGAAGTCCAGCGGATAGAACTCACCCCGGCCGGTGCGGATGCACTTGGCAGCGTAGGCCAGGTTGGCTTCCCTGGTGCCCTGGTCTGCGACGATGTACAGGCTGGGAAGGCTGAAGACGTACATTTTGTCGCCATCGTCCGTTACAAGGTGCATTCCCGGTTTGATCTCATCGCCGTTGCGGTCATACCGCTCTCTCGGCATCTGCATCGAAGGCAGGGCCGTCAAATCCCGCATCCGCGCCCGCACAGTCTGCCAGAGCCGTATCTGCTTCCGCATTGCCTTCCGGCGCATCATCCGGTTCCGCATCCTCGTCCGATTCGACATCACTGGTCACCTCGTCCTCCTGGTCCATATCTTCGATTTCGTCCGCCAGATCCTCGGCTGCAGCTGCTTCGGCAGCCTCAAATTCTTCATCTGCCTCTGCGAGCGCCTGCTCGATCAGGCCGATGACGAACTCCTTCTGGCTGAGCCTGCGGTGGTAGGTCTGTTCGTAGCGCGCCAGATACTCCTTGATCTGCTGGAAGAGTTCCTCGCTGACCTGGAAGGCCATTGTCCGTGTTTTTCCCATTGTGGTGGCTCCTTTCGCGTAGTGCTCCAAGATGATCTGTTCGATGAATTTGCTCATCGTGCTTTCGTTCTGCCGGATCTCCGCGGTGATGCGATCATGCAGTTCCAGCGGGATCTTGCAGGTCAGGCCTTTGGTTTCTATAGTCTCTCCTTTCTGTCATGCCTGCGTTGTTTTTGCTTGCAAAGCAAGCATACTCCAAAGGTCAAGGGAAAGCTATACCAAGACCCAACAAAGAACGAATGCAATGATCGTGCAAATGGAAGCAATGCCAACAAGGGCAAGATGTACATGGGGCAGTCACTTTGGGGCACATCAATGGGCAAGCATAGGCATCCCCCCTTTCGCGGTTTCTTTGCCTGTCGGTTCGGCCAGGTCATGGCTGACCAGCGCGCTGTAGTAGCTGTTGATGGTGATTGGTGCGTTGTACAGCGTCGCCAGCAGGTACTGCTTGATGTTTTTGATCTTGCTGGTGTTCTCATGCAGGCATTTCAGCACAAAGCGAATGTGCTCGGCATCCAGCTTGAGCAGTTGCGATTTGACCACCTCGGCCGGGAAGTCGGCCCCACAGACGCGGGTGGTCTTGCGACGGGCACAGACGGTTTCGGTCATGAGCTCGACAATCTCGTCGATCAGGTCGGCATCCTCCGGGTGCTGCGCCACCAGCAGCGGGTACTGGATGTTGTCGCGGATCAGATCCCGGTATTCCGCCATCCGCTCTGCCGAACTCGCTTCGGTTCGCTTCGCTTCCGGCGGCTTGTCCGCCGATTCCCGGAAAAGAATCGAATCGGTATTTGATTGATCCGTATTTTTTCTATCTATATTTTGTTGTGTCGGATTTTCCGGCATCGGTTTTCCCGTTGTCGGATTTCCCGACGACGGTTTTTCCGGTGACGGTTCGTCCGATGGCGGTTCCTGTGGCCGTTCATAGATCGTGTACTCGTTGCCAGCGAACTTGCCGCCGCTGTCGATGGTTTGGCGGCGGCGTATGTAGCCGGCCTCTTCCAGCTCGCGGATCGCGGTGCGGATGGCGTCCTTACTTTCGCGGTTGATGTAGCAAAGGCCGGTCAGCGTGTAGTCCCAATCCTCCGGCAGTGAGAGCATCTGCGACAGCAGCCCCTTGGCCTTCAGGCTGAGCCGCTTGTCCCGCAGGTGGTAGTTGCTCATAACGGTATAGTCGCTCGTTCGTTCTACGCGAAACACAGCCATGTCCATTCATCTCCTTTGTGTCAGCCAAAGGCAAATCGCGGGGCTTTGGCTGTATTTTGTGTTTCCGCTGCAATGCGGGGTCTTCTATTCGGGCGCCTCCTCCTGCAAGGCAGAGAAAAAGTCCAGCGTTGATTTTGGCAACGCCTTCTTCGCCTTGGATTCCGCGGGCATTGCGGCGACCTGGATTTTGCCAAGTTCTTCCCGCAGCATTGCGCGCAGTTCCTTTTGCGCGGCCTCCAAATCACCGGCCTTGATGATGCAGGCGGCGAGATACGCGCTGCGCTCTCCCACAGGCTGTGCCTGCAGCAGCTTCCAGGCGCGTCGCTGGGCCGGGTCGCGCAGGTTTGGGCGAAAGACGAACTGCGGGCGGTTCACCCCTGCGCGTCATCGCCCCAAAGCGCGGCCACAGCGCGATCGTAGCCCTGTGCGTTGATGCGATCGTCCAGCAGAGTCACGGTGCGACACAGGCCGTCACTGGGGCGGATGTGGCGGCTCACGACCGACGCGCCGCCGCCCATCATGACGACCGGCAGCGCGTGGTAATCGAACCCCGCTTCCAGCACGGCCGAAAGCAACAGCTCGGTGTAGATCCGTCCCTGTTCGCTGATCAGGCCGCGTACCGTTTCCTCCAAACTGCACGGGCGGCCCGCCAGCACCTGCTCGATCTGGGCGTCAGTCAGGGACAGCCCGGTGTTCTGGCGCACCCGCTCCCGCACCTCATCGATGCAGCGGATCATGCCAAACTCCAGGCTGTGGCAGGTGCCAATGATCGGCCGCCCGTTGTCTATGCGCATCAGGTCCACCGTCCATCCGCCGATGTCGAGCAGCAGCATGGAGGGTTCATCCACCAGCAGGTCAGGCTGGGTCATGAGCGCGGTAAAACCTTGCGGGAAGAGCAGCACATCTTCAATCGTGATGCGGTACTTCTTACCCTCGTAGCCGAACTCAGTCGGCTGGCCCACATTGCGGAGCAGATACTTGCGGAAGGCAGGCTTCTCACGGCCGTAGCTGGTCAGGGGCAACCCCGCCGCGATGGTCACGCTGCACTCCCGCGGCGCACCACGGGCCTGCAGCTCCTGCGCGATAGCCGCCAGCGTCAGCAGGTAGTAGTTGTCGTTGGCGGTCTTGTCCCGCTGGATCGGCTGCCGCCCGCTTCCGCAAACAAAAAAACACCCGCCGAACGTAAGCACGTTCTGGCGGGTGTAGGGTTCGTGACTGCCGCAGGGTGTGATGCCAGCCGGGAAGGAACAGTTTCGGGTTTTGATGGCGTAGTAGCCGTGGTCGATACCAATTATCATGGAATGCCTCGCTATTACAATAAATTTGGAGAGGAAAGCCGGGCAGCCAGTCCGGCTTTCTTTCCATCTC
>NZ_CALADU010000141.1 GCF_937890665.1 uncultured Subdoligranulum sp. | reverse complement strand
GACCGCCCCGGATCATCTGGAGGCGCTGCTTCACGACCATGGGGTAGACTATGGGCTGTGGAACAAATTGTATGCCGCTGGCCTTTTGACCGAGGCGATGCTGGACAACGGCCTTGCCTACAACGAAGATTTGCTGGCCAACTGGCAAGCCTTTCTGCGGGCGCCGGGATGCGCCTTCTGCGATTTTGCAGGATACCATTACCGGCAGCACCCCGACAGCGCCAGTCACCGGGCGCTGCCGCCCCAAAGCATTGACGACCAGCGCCGGGCCGCCGCCCTGATCCGGGCCAGCGTACCGGAACAATGGCCGTCGTTGCAGCAGTCTGCCAACGCCTTCTACTATGAAAAGCTGGTGTATCTGGCCAGTATGATCCATCGCCGGGCCGACGCGGACGAGTACCGTGTCCAGTTGGGCGAGTTAAATATCGGCATCACTGCGGGACTGTGGGACCCCCAGCTGGGCCGCAATCCCCGGTTGCCTTGGTCCATCCGCCTTGCGGCGTGGGCCAGCATCTATGCCCCCAAATTCTGGCGGCGGATCTGCCGCAAATTCTTGAAGGATAGGCAATAAGTTTCATGCGTTTTTTATGGATCCTTGACCGGGTGGAAAATCCCGCCAGTGCCAACGCACTGCTGGCCAGCCGTCTGGCCGCCCAACTACTGGCGGCAGGGCACAGCGTAGATCTGCTGGAACTGTGGGACGGCCAAACACTGCCCCCCGCAGCGCCCGCCGGTGCTGTACAGCATACCCTCGCCTTTGCCGATGAGCGCCTGATGAACACCGCGTTGGAAAACGGTGTCAAAGGTGGCACGCCGGTGCCGCTGCGGCTTCTGCGTCTGGCCGCACACCCCACAGCGGTGGCGGCAGCTTTTCGTCAGTTGGTGCTGCATGCGCCCCGCCGCACGGTGGATACCCGCCGGGAGATCGAGCGGTTGGATGCACGCTATCATTTTGACGCGGTCTGCGCCGTCTGCGCGCCCTACCGCGCTGCCTTTGCACTGGAAACTGCCCATATTACCGGGAAGAAACTGCTGTGGCAGTTGGACCCCTATGCCAGCAATCAGGACTATCAGGCACCGGGCGGCTTTGCCCGGGAAGGACAGTTGCTGGACGCCCTTGATGCTTCCTTTATTACACCGCAGGCTCTGCCCGATTATGAAGGCGGCCCCTTAAGCCCTTGGCGAGAGAAGGTTCATCTTCTGGGGTTCCCGGTGCTGCTGCCCGGTCAGCCGGTGCCCGCCCATACCGGCATTCGCTGTGTATTCTGCGGCAGCCTATACCCCACGGTGCGGGAACCGGATTTTGCCTTGTCCCTGTTTGCCGCACTGAACGAACCGGATGTAACGCTGACCATGGCCGGCGGCGGTTGGCAGCGCTTTGCCGCCCAAGCCCAACAGGCCGCCGAAGTGCTGGGTGACCGCTTTGTGCGTCCCGGTCCCGTCCCCCCGGCGCAGGCCGCCGCCTTGGAGACCGGTGCCGACATCCTGCTTAGTCTGGGCAACCGGTACGACAACCAGATGCCCAGCAAACTGTTTGGCTATCTGGGCACCGGCAAACCGGTACTGCATCTCGCTGTAAGCCCTACCGATCCCACCCTGCCCTATCTGGCCCGGTATCCACTGGCGTTGGTATTGCACCAGCAGGAGGGCGTCACCCCGGCGGTGGTGGACCGGCTGCGCGGTTGGCTGCGCACTGTCCTAGGACAGCGGCTTCCCTATGAGCAGGTAGCCGCTCTGTACCCTGAATTCACCCCCGAGCAGGTCGCCACGGATTTCTTGTCTGCCCTGCGCTGATTTTTTAAGAAAGGAGGTCCCGCCATGCACGTTCTATGGCTTGTCAGTATGACCCTGCCGCAGGCGGCTGCCGCTTGCGGGCTGCCCGGAGCCAGCGATGTGAGCGGTGGTTGGCTGACCGGTCAGCTCACCGCCCTGCGGGACCACCCGACCTTGCAGCTTGCAGTGGTCTGTGTGGACGCACGCCAGCAAGCCGAACGGTGCGGTGACTGGGACGGTGTGCGTTACCACATTCTGCCCAGTGCCGAAGATTTTCCTGCCTTGTTGAAGCAGCACCGCCCCGATCTCGTCCACATCTGGGGGACCGAATACGCGGCAGCAGCCGCCATGCAGCAGGCTGCTGCCGCCCAAAACCTACCGGTTTTGATCGGCATGCAGGGGGTCATGCGGGATTGCGCCGCCCATCTGTGCGACGGCGTCCCCCCGCGTTACCGTCAATCTACCAAACTGGACCATCTGCTGGATCGCTTGATCCCCGGTGCTTTGCTGGACAACCTGCAAGCCAGTTTTGATGCACTGGCCCAAAGCGAGGCTGCCCTGCTGGGCCAAGCCCGCTACATTACCGGCCGCACGGCGTTTGATCGTCAAGCCGTAACGGATTTGGTCCCACAGGCCCGCTATTTTTCCTGCAACGAAACACTGCGGCCCGCTTTTTACCGCGGTCCGCTATGGCAGGCGCGGCATTTTGGCCGGGCGCCGGTCTTGCTGCTGTCGCAGGGAAATTATCCGCTGAAAAACCTGCACACCGTATTGCAGGCTTTGTCCGCCATTTTGCAGCGTTGGCCCGACGCCCAACTGCGCATCGCGGGCTGGCCGCCGTTGGACAAAGGTCCGCTGTTTCAGCCCTTGATCGGGCGGCTCTTCCCCTACCAGCGGTACTGCCGGGAGCTGGCCGCTCAACTGGGCGTAACCGACCATATTCGGTACACCGGCCCGTTGGATGCCGCCGCCATGCGGCAGGCCTATCTGGATGCCGACCTCTTTCTGCTGCCATCGCTGAGCGAAAACAGTCCCAACAGCTTGGGAGAGGCCATGTTGCTGGGAATGCCCTGTGTAGCCAGTTGCGCCGGCGGAATCCCCACCATGCTGACGAACGGCACGCAGGGGCTGCTGTATGGCGCAGCGCTGGATGCCGAAGGGTTGGCCAATGCCATCACGACGGTACTCAGCGCCCCCGATGGCGGCACAGCATTGGGGCAAGCGGCACGGGCCCGCGCACTGCAAACTCATGATGCCGCCGCCAACGCCGAAGCCCTAACGGGTATCTACCAAACCATCTTGCAGGAGGAAACACGGTGAGCCAGTGGAAAACCAGCATCATCATTCCCTGCTATAAGGCTGCCGGCACGCTGCGCCGGGCGGTACGAAGTGCACTGGACGGCGCTCCGCAGGACGTGGAGCTGCTGTTGGTGGAGGATGGCAGCCCCGATGATACCGGCGCGTTGTGTGACGAGCTGGCCGCCGAAGATGCCCGTATTACGGCACTGCACCGCCCCAACGGCGGCGCCGGCGCCGCCCGCAACACCGGGCTGGATGCAGCCCATGGCGACTGGGTCTTGTTTTTAGACGCCGATGACGAGCTGCTGCCCGGTCTTTGGCAAGCTTTAGCTGCGCTGCCCATCACCGACGAGGAGATGATCCTCTTTGGTTTACGACGGGCCAGTGCCCCTCAGCAGGCGGTTTTGCCCCCAGCCACCGGTCGGTACGCCGGTCTGGCTGCGCTGGGAGAGGCGTTGTCTGCCTTACTGTTTGAAACCGGACTGTTGGCCGCCCCCTACCCCAAACTGTTCAAACGCACCACGATGGGGGACCTTCGCTTTGACGAAACCCTCAAAATCAATGAAGATGTCCTGTTTAACATACTTTTTTTACAAAAAACGACTGCCATTTATTGTCTGCGTGGTGTATACTATAAGCAAAATGATCAGGAGGCCGGCAGTTTGTCCCGTTCCCTGCGGGGGGATCTGCTGGATGCCGAGGCTGTTACCCGCCCCGCGTTAGAGGCCCTGCTCACCCAGCAGGGCTTGGACCCCGCCCCCTACCTGCAAACCAGCCGGGTGCGCGCTTGTTTGAACCAGTACGGGCTGCTTACCGGATGCCGAGGTTCCCTGTCTTTTGGGCAGCGGCGGACACTTTTCGCCCGCATTTTGGCCGACAACGATGCCCGGGCAGCCCTGACCCGCCGCCTGCAGCAAGATCCCAACCGGCTGTTGGCTTTGCCCTACCGTCTGGGTGTGGCAGGCCGTTGGCCCGGTTTTCTGGCCGCTTATACGCTGGCCAAACAACGTTTTCTGTAACCAAGGAGCAACCGCATGGGTAGTCCCCCAAAAATCAGTATTGTTTCTACGGTATATAACACCGGACCTTTTCTGGAACAGGCTGTGCGCAGTATTCTGGCGCAGACCTTCTCGGATTTTGAACTGCTCTTGATCGATGACGGCAGTTCCGACGGGTCCGGGCCGCTCTGCGATGTTCTGGCAGCACAGGACGGGCGGATCCGGGTCTTTCACCAACCCAACGGCGGCCCCGCCAGCGCCCGCAATAAAGGCCTTGACAATGCCCGGGGCGCCTATATCGGGTTTGTGGATTCCGACGACCTGATCGAGCCCACCATGTACGAAGTGCTGTACCGGGCGGTTCAACTGCCCGGTGTGCGGCTGGCCGCCTGCAGCGGCGACTGCATCGACGAAGCAGGACAAACCATTGCAGGACGGCAGGTGGCCATTCGTCAGCACGGGGTACGGGATGCCGAGGAACTGTTGCTGGAGACCTTTCAGACCGGCAGTTACTATGGACCGTTGAGCTGGAACAAATTGTTTGACATTCGTCTGTTCCGGGAAAAGGGCATCCACTACGACGAAACGATGCTCTTTGGGGACGATGCCAGTGTGCTGCACCGCGTATTTGAGGGCGAGCAATGCAACTGCCTGCCTGATGTTCTATACCACTACCGCACCCGGGCCGGACAGATCACCGGCACAGGGACCGCGACCTTTCCCCCGCGAAAGTTGGATGATTTGCGCATGTACTGGGATTGGCTACAATATTTTGCCATCCGACCGGGACGAGAGGACTACCGCCGCTGGGCCACCGTATGGTATTGGCGGGTATTTTATCAGTTTTGGTGCCAAGCCGGTGCGGCAGGCAACCTACCGGAACTGAAGCCTAAGTTTTTGGCCCACAAAAAGCATTTAGACGCCGTATTGCCGAATCTTCTGCGCAGCGATCTGCTGCGTGCCGTCTTATTTTGCGCCAACCCCACGGTGCTGTACACCGCAGCCACCGGCTGGGGACGGTTGGCCGCAAAAAAGAGGAAGGGGAATTGATTGATGGAACGGATTGCAATCAGCGTGATCATACCGATCTACAACACCAAACGTTTTTTGGCCGAATGTCTGGACAGCATTCTGGCGCAAGATATTACGCTGCCCTATGAAGTGCTGCTGGTGGACGATGGTTCCACCGACGGCTGCGGCGAACTTTGCGACGAATATGCCGCCAAAGATTCTCGGATCCGGGTGTTCCATCAGGAGAATCAGGGCCTTTCTGCAGCCCGCAACACCGGCATCGATGCCGCACGGGGCCGTTACTACGCCTTTGTGGACTCCGATGACGTGGTGATGCCCGCCTATCTGCGCACCTTGTACAACGCTTGCGAGGAGCATGACGCCTACATGGCCCTTTGTGCCGTAGAAGACGTACAGGAAAACGGCCAAAGCTGCCAGCCGCCTCATTCCACCCACCCCGCACAGGAAGGGGTTTTCTGCGGCAAGGATCTGCTCAACGAATTCTACACCCCCAACGGCACTGTTTACACCGTGGCTTGGAACAAGCTCTACCGTGCCGAAGTTTGGAAACTGCTGCACTACCCCGAAGGGCGCCTGCACGAAGACGATTTTGTGGCCCACCGGCTGTTCTGGCGCTGCGATAAGGTGGTCTGCGTGGACACCATCCTGTACCATTACCGGCTGAGCAGCGGCAGCATCTGCCGTTCTTCCATCAAGCCGGAGGCCTTCGACGCGGTGGACGGTCTGGCGGACCGCTATCGCTTCTATGTAGAAAACAATGCCGACCGCAGCGTCATCGACGCGGCCTATGCAGCCTGCTGGCGGCGATATCTCTTCCTTTGCGCCAAGGTTCGCCAGAACCCCACCCCGCAGTTGATCAAAGCCATCAGCAAGGAACAATTCCTGATGCAGGGGCTGATCAGTTACCTGCCCAACTGCCGTCATATGAAGATGACGGAGAAACTCTCTGCCGCCCGCTGGTCCATGATGAGCGCCGAGAGCCTTTGCCCGTTGAAGAAGTAAGCTGCCCGGCAAACCGGGTAAATCCATCCGAGAAGGAGCCGACCGTTGGCCATCCTGAGACCCGAAAAAGACAAAGAAAGACGCCCCCGCGTACTGCTGGTGCCGCCGCCTGACCTTCCGGTTCCGGCGGTGCAGGGCGGCGCGGTGGAAACACTGCTGACCCATCTGATTCGTGAAAACGAAAAACACGGACAGTTGGACCTGCTGTGTGCCAGCGTACCTGACGACGCGGCTCGCCGCGCCGCCGAAGGGCTGCAGCACACCAAAATGCTCTACATTGCCCGCCCCCACGGCCATCGCCGTTACTGGCCCATGGTGTTTGTGGAACGGTGTCTGGGTATCGCTGCCCCTTATGACCCTTGGTACCAGAAGGTACAGCTTTCGCTGGCGCTGGAGCCCCCCGGCCCGGATCTGATCGTGGCCGAAGGCGGCAACCTGACCCAGTGCAGCGCCATCAGCCGCATGTTTGGCCGTCGGCGCTGTCTGGCCCATCTGCATGGCCAAACCACCTGCAGCCCCGTGATGGATACCATCTACGGCGGCATTTTGGCGTTGAGCCAATTCATTCGTGACGATTATCTGAAAACCAGCACGCTGGACCCGCAGCGAGCGTACATCTGGTACAACTGCGTGGATACCCAGCGATTCCGTCCCGGGCCGCCGCCGCTGGCATTGCGTACCCGGCTGGGTTTCGGCGCGCGGGATTTCGTGGTACTGTTCTGCGGCCGTCTGGACCCCGACAAGGGCATCCACAAATTGATGGAAGCGCTGGCCTTGCTGCCGGTACCGCAAATCAAACTGTTGATCGTGGGCAGCCCCTTTTTCGGTCGGACCCAGCAGAGCAGCTTTTTGCGCAAGCTGGAACAGCAGGCCCGCGCACTGGGCAACCGTGTCCAGTTTATCGGTTACATCCCCAACGAAGATCTGCCCGACTATTACCGTCTGGCGGATTTGGTTTGTGTCCCCACGCTGGTGGAGGAGGCCGCCGGTCTGGTAGCCGTAGAGGCCATGGCCTGCGGTCGCCCGGTGCTGGCCACCCGCAGCGGCGGTATGCCCGAATATCTGGAGGGCAGTCAGGCCGTACTGGTGGAACGCAGCGAGAACATCGCCGACCAGTTGGCTTGGAGCATCCGAATGCTCTATGAGCACCCCGCCCTCTGTGCCGAGATGGGCGCCGCCGGTGCCAAACGGGCACAAGATTTCTCGGTGGAGCGCTATTATACCGATTTTGTTCGCATTGTACAAGAAGTTTTGCAGAACGGAGGTGCCCTATGAGCCGTCCTGCCTTCTGTGTGGTCGTGCCGGTCTATCGCTCGGAGGCCACCTTGGACCGCTGTGTTCAGAGCATTTTGTCCCAGAATGTGGAAGGCGGTGTTAGCTGCGTATTGGTGGATGACGGCAGTCCCGATGCCAGCGGCACCCTCTGCGATGACTGGGCTGCCCGGGATGCCCGGGTGCAGGTCATCCATCAGGATGACTGCGGCGTATCCAGCGCCCGCAACGTGGGCATGGCCGCCGCCGATAGTGACTATCTGGTGTTTTTGGATTCCGACGACGCCCTGCGCCCCGGCGCCTTGCAAGCTGCACTGGATGCCCAGCGCGCCGCCCCCAAGGACTTTATCCTGTGGCACTACACCACCCTTGAAACAGATTCCACCCCGGTGACTTCCTCTGCCGACGAGGTGCCTCGCACCGGGCTGGCCCAGCTGTGGTTGGACTGTCTGCTGGCGATGCCTTGGAACAAACTCTACCGAACCGAACTGGCCCAGCAGATAAAATTCAACACACAGTATACTTTGGGCGAAGATTTACAATTTGTATTGGATTATATTGCCTTGTTGACGGCTCAACAGCCGGATTTTGCCTACCGTGTGGTGCAAAGCCCCCTTACCTTCTACGATTGCAGCCGCACAGGGACGCTGTCCACCAAGTACCACGCCAACTACTGCGAGATTTGGCCCCAGCATTTCGCCAAGCTGAACGCAGCCTGTCTGGCAGCCCAATGCCCCGAGGCGGCACTCCGCCAACTGCATCGCGCTGAGCTGACCGTCTTTGCCGAAGGGGTAGCCGATATTTTGCGTCGGGATCCTGCACCGCTGTCCGGCATCCGCCGGGACAAAGCGGCTGCCGCGCTGCGTACCCCTTGGCTGCGGGCTCTGCTGGACCTGATGCGGCAAGAGCGGTGTTACAACGCCTATTATCTGCCCTGCCGCTGGCGTAGCACCCGCCTTTTGTACACCATGGCGGAAGCCAAACGCACCGGCTCCCCCTTGTACGGCAAACTGGATTGGGCTGGTTACTACCTGCTGGGCGGGCGGCTGCGCCGTGATTAAAAACGTACCAAAATAAAAAAGCGCTGCTTTTTTCAAGCAGCGCTTTTTGTGTACCAAAATCCCCCACCGTTCGGAGCAGTAAACGGCGGGGGCAAATCCCAACCAGTAGGTCGCAAAATGGTGCGAGCAAACACCCAAAACGGAGGCACGACCGCCGGTTGACAGGAGCCGCCCCGGGGAGGCAATACCCGGCGGCAGTTCAAGATTGGTTATGGTTAGTTGACGCTAACCACGTATATACTCTACCATACCGCTGGGCTTTTGTCAACCATTTTTTATAAAAAAGCCTATCCGCCGCCGTTATTCTTTGGGTGCGTCGGGGTAGTCACGGACATGCAGCAGCGCTTCGGCCGCCTGCACCTCCTCGGCGGTGGGGGTACGGACGCCCTCCAGCGGGTAAGGAATCCCCAGATTCTTCCACTTGAACAATCCCAGCGTATGGTAGGGCAACACCTCTACCCGGCGTACCGTGGGCAGCGTCTGAATAAAGGCGTCTAGCCGTCGCAGTCCCTCGGCATCGTCAGTCACCCCCGGCACCAACACATGGCGGATCCAAAGAGGCACGCCCCGCTGGGCCACATACTGAGCCATTGCCAGAATGTTGGCGTTGCCGTGCCCGGTCAGAAGACGGTGCTTCTCGTCGTCGATCTCTTTTAGGTCGAGGATCACCAGACTGGTGTGGTCCAGCAATTTATCAAAACGGGCCATCCAGTCGGCATTGTCCGGCGCAAAGGGCTGACCGCTGGTGTCCAGCGCCGTGTGGATGCCTTTGGCATGCGCCAGACGGAATACCTCCGACACGAAGTCCAGTTGCAGCAGCGGTTCCCCGCCGCTGATGGTCAGACCGCCGTTGTTGCGCCAGTAATTGCGATACCGATAGGCCGCATCAAATGCCTCCTGCGGCGTCTTGGCAGTATCTTGGGTAAACGCCCACGTTTCGGGGTTATGGCAATACTGGCAGCGCATGGCGCAGCCCTGCAAAAAGATGATATACCGCACGCCCGGTCCATCGACCAGACCAAAGGTTTCGACGGAATGGATATACCCCGTCGTGGATTTGAGTTGTGACATAGGGGATTCGCTCCTTATCGTTCCAAAAAATCCGCGGCCGACTGCGCGACCGCGGATCTTACCAGTGTAGCTTGCTTAGAGGATTACAGCACGGCGTGGCAGGTACGGGCAATAACGTCCAGTTGCTGCTCGCGGGTCAGGTCGATGAACTTGACCGCATAGCCGGAAACACGGATCGTGAAGTTGGCGTACTCTTCCTTCTCGGGATGCTCCATCGCGTCGATCAGCTTCTCCTTGCCGAAGACGTTGACATTGAGGTGATGGGCGCCCTGATCAAAGTAACCGTCCATGACCTGCACCAAATTTTCCACACGTTCCTGCTCGCTATGGCCCAAGGCATCGGGGTTGATGGTCTGGGTGTTGGAGATACCATCCAGCGCCCAGTGGTAGGGCAGCTTGGCCACCGAGTTCAAGGAAGCCAACAGGCCGTGGGTCTCGGCCCCGTAGCTGGGGTTGCCGCCCGGCGCAAAAGGCGTGTAGGCTTTGCGGCCGTCCGGCATGGCACCGGTGGCCTTGCCGTACACCACGTTGGAGGTGATGGTCAGGATCGAGGTGGTGGGCTCGGAATCGCGGTAGGTGTGGCGGCGCTTGATCTTCTCCAAGAAGCTGCGCAGCAGGTTCACCGCAATATCGTCGGCACGGTCATCGTCGTTGCCGTATTTCGGGAAGTCACCCTCGATCTCGTAGTCTGTGACCAGCCCCTGTTCGTTGCGGATGCACTTGACCTTG
This sequence comes from uncultured Subdoligranulum sp., assembly GCF_937890665.1. Next base: position 13,183 of record NZ_CALADU010000141.1, on the reverse strand, counting down.
GCGTACTTGATGGCGCTGAGGGAGTCTACCACATGGCTGAAGCCCGCAATGCCGGTGGCAAAAGTACGGCGCACATCGGTGTCGATGAGGGCCATCTCGGCGGCTTCGTAGTAGTACTTGTCGTGCATATACTGGATGAGGTTGAGGATGTTGACGTAAAGGCCAGCCAGCCAATCCATCATCACATCATACTTCTTGACGACCTCATCGTAGTCCAGATACTCGCTGGTGATGGGCGCGTAGGCCGGTCCTACCTGCTCGCCCAGTTTTTCGTCCACACCACCGTTGATGGCGTAGAGCAGGCACTTGGCCAGATTGGCACGGGCGCCGAAGAACTGCATTTCCTTGCCGGTCTGGGTAGCAGACACGCAGCAGCAGATGGAGTAATCATCGCCCCAGACAGGCTTCATCACGTCGTCGTTCTCATACTGGACCGAGGAGGTCTTGATGGAGATTCGAGCGGCATAATCCTTGAAGGTCTTGGGCAGCGCCGAAGAATAGAGCACCGTGATGTTCGGTTCCGGGGCAGGGCCCATGTTCTCCAGCGTGTGCAGGAAGCGGAAGTCGTTCTTGGTGACCATAGAACGGCCATCCATGCCGATGCCGGCCAGTTCCAAGGTGGCCCAGACGGGGTCGCCGCTGAACAGCTGGTTGTAGCTGGGAATGCGGGCAAACTTGACCATACGGAACTTCATCACCAGATGGTCGATGAGTTCCTGCGCCTCGGTCTCGGTGAGCAGGCCCCGTTCCAGATCGCGCTGGATATAAATATCCAAGAAGGTGGACACACGGCCCACGCTCATGGCTGCGCCGTTCTGGGTCTTGATGGCGGCCAGATAACCGAAGTACAGCCACTGAACAGCTTCCTTGGCGTTGGCGGCGGGCTGGGAGATGTCGTAGCCGTAGGTGGCGGCCATAGCCTTCATGTCCTTAAGGGCGTTGATCTGCAGGGCGATCTCCTCGCGCTGACGGATCACGTTGTCCAGCATGGTGCCGTCGCCGCAGTTGGCGAAGTCATTCTGCTTTTCCCGGATCAGGAAGTCGATACCGTAGAGCGCCACGCGGCGGTAGTCGCCCACAATACGGCCGCGACCATAGGTGTCGGGCAGACCGGTGACGATGTGGCTGTGACGAGCCTTCTTCATCTCGGGGGTATAGGCATCAAACACCGCCTGATTGTGGGTTCGGGTATATTTGGTAAAGATCTCGTGCAGCTTCTCGCTGGGGGTGTAGCCGTAGGTGGTGCAAGCCTGCTCCGCCATCTTGATGCCGCCATAGGGCATAAAGGCGCGCTTCAGCGGTTTGTCGGTCTGCAAACCCACGATCTTTTCCAGATCCTTGAGCTCCGGATCAATATAGCCCGGATCGTAAGCGGTCAGACCGGAAACAACCTCGGTCTCCATATCCAGAACGCCGCCCTTGGCACGCTCCTCTTTCTGCAAGGCCTGCAAAGCGCCCCACAGCTTGTTGGTGGCATCGGTCGGACCGGCGAGGAAGCTCTCGTCCCCGTCGTAGGGTTTATAGTTCTTCTGGATGAAGTCCCGGGTATTGACTTCCTCTTTCCAGATACGGCCTTCAAAGCCTTCCCACTGCTTGAAATCTGTCATAAAGCTCTCCTTTTCACGTTCAGATTGCCTATATGTGGTATCGACGCAGATACTATAATACCATATCTGCAAAAAAACGCAAGGGGCAAACGCCTATTTTGTAGTGGCGTTCTTCCTTTGTTTTTATATTATAGCAAACTTATATGGTATCGTATGTTGTTGCGCCAACATTTGGGCAAAACGGTAAAATTGCCTCGAAAGTTAGTTTATGCTAACCCGCAACTTACGATACCACATCCCCTCTCCCTTGTCAAGAGTTCACACAGAAAAACAGGCGGCTCCTTCCTTTTGGAAGAAACCGCCTGAAAACCATCATAAAAACCACAGATGATAGGTTTGAATGGGAATGTTATAGGAGTAGCCTTGCAGCAGCAATACCAAGAAGCAAAGACCACTGACAATGTGCCAAACCAGCGCCGCACCGCAAACCATCAGCCTAAGGCCAAGCCGATGGTCTCGGGTTCCGGCACGCCAATCGACGCACCCCCGCAGCCACACCGAAACCGATTCCAGCAGAAAGACCCAGAAGCAGATAAAGGGCCCCCACCAGAGGTTGGCGTGGTAAAGACGCTCGCCGCTTTCTACAAAGAATAGCGCTTCTGCCATCGCCACACCAAACACCAGCAGGCTGAACCGGTACCGAAACTGCTTCCAAGCGCGGCGGCCCAACAGAATGCCCACCGCAGCCACAAATACGAAGGAGCGCAGCAGCCCCAGCAGCGCTGCCTGATTGAAAGGCCCCCAGAGCATGGCATGACGATCGAAGGAAACGGAGAAGATCCACTGTAATCCGCTGTCTGCGTCAGCAAACAGAACGTTGGCCTGTATCAAGCAGAGGGCGATACTCGGCAGTACACTGCAGCCCATGAGGATCTCCTGCCCCAAATTCTTGCCCCGGGTACGCACCAAATCAGCAATGAGCAACAGGAGCAGCGCCGGTGCAAAGGCAAAAACAAAACTGGCTTTGAAGCTGGTGGCTATCGTCAGCAGAACGGTATACCCCAACCAAAGGCGCCAGTCCAGCTTTGCAGCCATGCCCTGCCAAACCCGGTAGAAAGCGAGTATCGTACACAGAGCAAAAGGTGCCAACATGATGTAGGTGGTATTATGGTAGACGGTGCCGATGACCGTTCCCTGATACCAGTAGCCTCCACGCGGGATCCAAACCGCCTGCGAAAAACAGACCGCCAAACTGAACAGCAGCCGCACCGGGCAACTCACCCGCGGCAGCGCGGGGCTCAGCCCTCTGGCAAAGATGCCCACTGCTGCCAGATGGAAGATGGTCAACAGCACTGCAATACCCCAGCGGCCGCCCAGCGCATAGGCAGGGCCTACCAAGAGTGAAGTGGTGGAATAAATCATACCGCGGCGGGCAAAGGCCAGATGCTGTCCCAGATCCGAGGTATAGGGGTCATTACCGCCCCCGGGAGAGCAAAGCTGTTGGTAATGCAGCCATGTCATCGCCACAGCGAACACCGCCAGCGCCACCAGCGCAGCCGTCCACCAAAGGCGTCGTTTTACAGTATTAGACAAACGGGTGTCCTTCCCTTCCGGCGGTTTTGCCGCCTTACGATCCGGTTTTTGGCAGAATAACCGTATTGTATTATGATACCATACCCGGCGCAAAACGCAAGGCCTCCCAACGTTTTTGGGCAGGGCTACCAAAAACAACCGATGCAGCACCGTGGTTTTTTGCTTGCCAAACCAGCGGGAATCCTGTATAATGGAGCCTGTTCTGTATAAATACGAGTTTGACACTGTGAGGTTTCACGATGCTGACAAATTATCTGTACGTCTTTTTCATCTCGATGGTACCGTTGATCGAACTGCGCGGTGCGATCCCCGCCGGCGTTCTTCTTGGACTGCCGCTGTGGAGCGTCTACGTAGTAGCCATTATCGGCAATATGCTGCCGGTTCCCTTCATCTTCTTCTTTGCACGCAAGGTGCTGGAATGGGGTGCCAACAAGCCGGTGATCGGCAAGTTTTTCACCTTCTGTCTGGAGAAGGGTCACCGGGGCGGCGAAAAGCTGAAAGCTACGGCTGGCCGCGGTCTGCCTTGGGCGCTGCTGCTCTTTGTGGGCATTCCGCTGCCCGGCACCGGTGCTTGGACCGGTACACTGGCTGCCAGCTTGCTGGATATGGATTTCAAGTCCAGCGTGCTGGCCTGCATGGGCGGCGTGCTGCTGGCAGGCTGCATCATGGGCGCACTGAGTCTGGCCGGCGTTTCGGCACTGGGTGCAGTGGTAGCCTAATCCCCATCATTTCGCTCTATTTCTTACAAGCAAAAGGACAAGCCTTGCCCTAGGGCAAGGCTTGTCCTTTTGTAGTTGATCGGGGCTGGGCCGATGCGATCTTTCGGACCGGTCGGATATATTTCCAAAATCGCTTACAGTCATGGTAGAAGTAGAATACACGGCCCTGTGTTGTGTCCAGTTCATAACCGCTGTCCTGATACGCAAAGTCCTTCATAGCGCGTTCCATTTTGGCTTCCACCGCCTCATTTTCCGTGGCAAAATCAAAGGGACCATGCTCAAAAACCAGATAAGTTCCCGCCTCCACCGTCATAAGCTGCATGCCCGCAGGAACCGGCCCCTGATAGGTCATAGGCAGCCGAACTCCATAGGCTTCTGCCAAGGGAATCCCCCAACTGCAGATCCGCCCTGTCGGTTCATTGATAAATCCCATCACCTGCCCGCTGCCGTCATCCACCTCATTTCCTTCCGGTACATCCAACTTATCCGGAATGCGATTCAACAAACTGCATATCGTCTGTTGATCTTGTCCGGGGATTTTGCTTTGCTTCTGCCAAAAATCAAAATAACCGACGCTCTCATAATTCCGAATATGCAGAAACTTGTGTGCCGGAATCGTCACAAAGTACAATTTCACATCCTGTACAGCCGCTGGTGCCGGGATCGCACCGCTCCCTAACAGATAGCAATCAAAAGGCTTGATTACCGTATGCAGCGTAACCGGCGCAGGTGCGCGACGATATTCACTGGGGGAAATACCGTAGGCTTCCTTAAAGGCACGGGTGAATGCCTCATGAGAAGAAAACCCGTAGTGCAGCGCGATATCCAAAACGCTTTTGGACGTATCCCGAAGTTCTTGCAGGGCAAAGGCCAGTTTTCTGTAACGCATATAATCCCGAAGCTGCATACCGGAGATTTCCTTAAATTTTCTGGATAGATAAAATTCCGAATATCCCAGTTTACCGGCCAGATAGCCCAGCGTGAGAGCTTCATCCGCTTGGGTATGGATGCAATCGTCGATCATTTTCACAAGTTCCTGAATCCTTTTATCCCACCGAGCCATGAAATCTTCGCCTCCTTTGCCAACAGTATAGCAGTTCCCCGCCCGCCTTTCTTGATTTGACTTGCGTTTTTCGATTATAACAAAAACAGGACTGCCGGCCATGCGGCAGTCCTGTTGTATTTATGATTGATAAGCGGCAGAGGCCCTTATCAGAGAACCGCTCAGTCCAACGGCTTCATCGTGGGGAAGAGCAGTACATCCCGGATGGAGGCGGAGTCGGTGAGCAGCATGACCAGACGGTCTACGCCGAAGCCCAAACCGCCTGTCGGGGGCAGGCCGTATTCCAGCGCAGTGACGTAGTCGTAGTCCACCTGTGCCTTGCTGGCGGGGTCGATCTGCTTGCGCTCGGCTACCTGCCGCTCGAAACGGCCCTTCTGGTCGATGGGATCGTTCAGCTCGCTGAAGGCGTTGCCAAACTCGGTGGCATTGATGAAATACTCGAAACGCTCGGTGAACATCGGGTCATTGGGCTTGCGCTTGGCCAGCGGGCTGACCTCCACCGGATAGTCATAGATGAAGGTGGGCTGGATGAGGTTTTCCTCCACGAAGGCGTCGAAGAACTCAGCCACGATGGAACCCTTGGTGGGAATCTCGGGCAGCTCCACATGATGCTCCTTGGCCAGTGCGATGGCTTCCTCGTCGGTCTTGACGGTATCGAAGTCCACGCCGGAGTACTTCTTAACAGCTTCCACCATCGTCATCCGCTCCCAGTGGGAGAGATCGATCTCCTTGCCCTGATAGGAGATCTGCAGGGTACCGCAGACCTTCTGGGCCACCGTCTTCATCATCTCTTCCACCAGATCCATCATGCCGTGATAGTCGGTGTACGCCTGATACAGCTCGATGGTGGTGAACTCCGGGTTGTGCTTGGGGTCCATACCCTCGTTGCGGAAGATACGGCCCACTTCGTAGACACGGTCCATGCCGCCCACGATCAGACGCTTGAGGTAGAGCTCCGTTTCGATACGCAGCACCATATCCATATCCAGCGTGTTGTGGTGGGTCAGGAAGGGCCGGGCCGAGGCGCCGATCTCAAAGGGGGTCAGGATGGGGGTTTCCACTTCAAGGAAACCCTTGCCGTCCAGATAGCTGCGCAGTTCCCGCAAAATAGCGCTGCGCTTCATGAAGGTCTGCTTTACGTCGGGGTTGACGATCAGGTCCACATAGCGCTGGCGGTACCGGGCCTCCCGGTCGGTCAGACCGTGGAACTTTTCGGGCAGCGGCAGCAGGCTCTTGGAAAGGAGGGTCAGCTCGCTGATCCGAACCGAAATTTCACCCATCTTGGTGCGGAACACTTCGCCCTTGCAGCCGATGATATCGCCGATGTCCAGCTTTTTAAACGCCGCATAAGCCTCGTCGCCCAGCAGGTCACGCTTGACAAAGATCTGGATGTCGCCTTTCTGGTCCCGCAGATGGGCAAAGCTGGCCTTGCCCATCACACGCTTGGACATCATACGGCCCGCCAGCGTGACGACTTTACCGGTCTCGGCTTCGGCGGGCAGATCGGCAAATTCCGCCTTGAGGTCAGCGGAATAAGCATCCTGCGGATACTTGGTAATCACAAAGGGGTCATGGCCGGCGGCGCGCAGGTCGGCCAGCTTCTGGCGGCGGACTGCCGCCTGCTGGGTCAGATCCTGCTCGGTCTGGGGCTTGTTCTGCTCCATGGGAGATCTTCCTTTCTTTTTGATAGACAAACAGGGGCAGGTATGTCCCGCCCCTGCTTGGTTTTACTTCGAGCGCGAAACGGCCAACACCTTGTACACAATGATGTTGCCGTTGGGCAGGGTAACGTCCACTTCATCGCCGGCTTTGTGGCCGATCAGCGCAGCGCCCACCGGGCTCTCGTCGCTGATGCGGTTGAGGTTCATATCGGCCTCGGTAGAGCCGGTGATGTCGTATTCTTCGGCATCCTCGGGGTCATCCCCCTCGGCGAGGATCTTGACGCGCATACCGATGGAAACGGTGTCGTTGGACAGCTCGCTGTCATCGATGATACGGGCCACTTTCAAAGTTGCCTCCAAATCGGCGATGCGGGCTTCCACGATGGCCTGCTCTTCCTTGGCGGCGTCATATTCGGCATTTTCGCTCAGGTCGCCGTAGCCGCGTGCGACCTTGATCTTGTCTGCCACCTCTTTACGTTTGACGGTGCGCAGTTCGTTCAGATCCTGTTCCAGCTTCTGGTAACCCTCACGGGTAACGACGACTTCTTTAGCCATGCTCGATTCTCCTAACTGATACGCGATAGTAAAAGTTGTGCGGCCCGCAAAAGAGCCGCACCAATTTAGATATTATATCGGCTCAAAGCCAATTTGTCAAGGGTTTTGCGATGGGGCGCATTATTTATCCAACTGCAGCAGACCCACCTTGCGATAGACCTTGCTGACCGTCCGGTTGGCAATCCGCGCCGTCCGCGCCGCACCGTCTTTCAGCACGGTGTCCACATAAGTCTTATCGGCCAGAATGCGGTTGTACTCGGCCTGCACCGGGGCCAGCGCATCGGCAGTCACTTCCGCCACCGCCAGCTTAAAGTCGCCGTAGCCTTTGCCAGCAAACTCTGCTTCGATCTCCTCCATCGTTTTATCGGTAAAGGTAGAATAGATGGCCATCAGGTTGGAAACACCGGGCTTGTTCTCCCGGTCAAAGCGAACCACACCGTCCGAATCGGTGACGGCGCGCTTAAACTTGCGCACGATGGTGTCCTTGTCATCGGTCATCAGCACAAAGGAGTTCACGTTGGTGTCGGACTTGCTCATCTTCTTGGTGGGCTCGGACAGGGACATGATCTTAGCGCCCGCCTTGGGGACATATCCCTCGGGCAGGGTGAAGGTGTCGCCATAGACGCCGTTGAAACGGTTGGCAATGACACGGGCGATCTCCAAATGCTGGGTCTGGTCCTGACCCACGGGTACCAGATCGGCATTGTATACCAGAATATCCGCCGCCATGAGCACCGGATAGGTAAAGAGGCCGCCGTTGACGTTGTCGGGGTGCTTGGCGCTCTTATCCTTGAACTGGGTCATACGGGACAGTTCGCCGAACTGGGTGTTGCAGGCCAAGATCCAAGACAGCTCACAATGGGCCGGCACATGGCTTTGCACAAAGAGCACATGGTTTTGGGGGTCAATACCCACGGCCAGCAGCAGGGCGGCCAGCTCCCGGGTACGGCGGCGCAGATCCGCCGGGACCTGACGCACCGTCAGGGCGTGCAGATCCGCGACCATATACAGGCAGTCATAGTCGGGCTGGAGCATGGCCCAGTTCCGCACCGCCCCGATGTAGTTGCCCAGCGTGGGCGTGCCGGTGGGCTGAATGCCCGAAAGAATCCGTTTACGTTTTTCTTCTGCCATAATTTCCACCTTCTATAAATACGCAGGCCGAATTGACCCGCTGTAATAAGTACTATTCAATCACACGCGGGGCGCTTTGTCAACAAAATTTGCCCACAGCGGACAAGCTGTGGGCAAGGTTTTGGTTTACGAAAGCGGCACGGTCAATTCAGTCAGCACTTCTCCGGTACTGGGCTGGGCGGAATAGTCGATTCGATAGACTGTTACCGTCACCGTTTGGCTGTCCTCCGGCACGGTGTCAAAGTAGTAGGTCCAGAGATAATCGCTCTGGGGATCGGCTTCGTCCAGATGCTTGCCTTCCCCTCGTTCCGCTTTCAGCAACGTACCGTCGGCAGCGGTGAGCTTCACCTCGGTGGTATACCGGTTGCTTCCCTCATAGCTAGGCAGTTGGATCTCCATCTTGGCGGCAGCGGGGGTAGCCTTCAGACTGTGGAGCGTCACCCCGTCCTGCGTCAGCGGCCCGGTGAAGGTGCGGATGCCCTCGGTGCCCGGCGCCGGGATGGTGAAAGTCAGGGTGTAGTCCCCTTCCAGCGGGGTTTCGTCATGATACGCCACCTGTTGGTACTGGCCGCCCCAGTCGTTGGTGCGCTCCTCTACGACCTCCACGTTGCAGGCCACCAGTCCGTAGAGATGCATGGTCACCGACTGTCCGGTCAAGGAACCATTCCCCTCCTCATAGAGGAAGAGCGGATAGTTGAGGCCCATCACAAAGGTGTGTTCATCCTGCCGGGTAAACCAGCTCACCCCTTCCTGCGAAAGAACGCCTCCGCTGTCCAGAACCAACGCACCCGAGGCATCGGCTGTGTCAGCCGGCATGGAACCGCCGGCATCGGCCCGGATGGTATCAAACCCGGCCAGACTCTCATCCTCGGTGGTGAGGACCAAGCTCAATCGCATCCAGTCCTCGTCCCGGTAGACCTGTCCCAGCGTCACCGTATAGGGGCTGGTGGCGCTTTCCGCCGTCTGTTCCACCGTCTGGGCGTACTGGTTGAGCTGTTCGCTGCGCAGGCGGGTATCCTCCTCCCGGTTGATGCGGCTGAAGAGGGTGCCCACCAGCGGCAGGCTTTCGGCAAAAGCGGGGTTGGCCAGATTCACGCTGCCCAGCACCACCACACAGGCAGCAGCCGCCACCGCCGCACTGCGTACCAACCGCAGCAGCGGCCGGGGCCGCCGGGTTTTCCGGTAGGGGCGCTTGGCGTTGACCTGTCCCCGGGCAGAAGCCAATACCCGGTCCCACTCCTCCTCTTTCAGCGGAACGGAAGGTAGGTCCAAGGTATCCAGTTCGTGAAGAAGGGACGGATCATAGTCCGATTTACGCATGAGAGTACACTCCTTTCTGTGCCAGTTGGCGGCGCAGCCGATCCCGGCCGCGGCTTAGGCGGGTATTGACGGTGCCTTCGGCCATATGCAGTGCCGCGGCAATCTCCTTGCTGGTTTGCAGCAGATAGTATTTGCGCAGAAAAATTTCCCGGTCAGGCGGGTCCATGGCGGCCACCAACGCCCCCACCCAATCGGCAGCATCAGTAGTGGCACGGTCAAATTCCGCCAGTTCGCCAATGGTCTCGCCCAATTCAGCATCCAGCGACAGGGCTGTATGGCGGCACAGCGTATGGTAGCGGTCGATGCCTTTATTCCGTGCGGTGACGATGAGCCAAGGCCGCAGCGGCGTAGCTGCCCGTTCCAGCCGCGTCGCATGCCGCCACAGCGCCACAAAAGTATCGGCCATACATTCCTCCACATCCCGCGGGTCCTGCGGCAGGATGTGCAGCAGCACCGCCTTGACCAAGGGCGCATAGGCTTGCATCGCCGCTTGCAGCCCGGCGTCTGGGTCGCTTTGCAATAAACGGGTCAGATCCCGGTCTTTCACATAAGATTCCTCCCTCTTGTTTGGGTTCTGGAAGCGCTTCTGTCTATCCAGACGGTGCTGCTGCCCAAAACCTTACACCCCCACAGAAAAAAAGAGACGCGCCCAGAGGGTGCGTCCCTTTTGCGGTACGGTTTATGCTTTTTTGCCCAACAGTTGGGTGCGGATGTAGGTAAAGCAGGCGTCCTCCCCTTGATCCCGCAGAATCAACAGGCAGGTTTCCAGTTCCCGCCGGGTTTCGGGGTGCAGAACATAGTGGTCCTTGCTGCGGTCATAGTAATCCCACGCCGTCGCATCGGTGTAGTCCGCCCCCTTGTAATTTTTGCTGGCGGCAATGCGGTCGCAGACCATCTCGGCCACATAGCGGGCCGGCATCCGCATACCGGCCATGGCATGGTCGCCATGGGGCGCATAGTCGATCCAGTATTCCAGATGATGCTTGTTCCGCCCTTTATGATGCAGCCACGCCGCGCTATACCCTTCGGCTTTGCGCTGGGCATTGTTGGGGCTGCAGGTTCCCTGCCAATATTTGGCCCCGGCCCAGAACTCCACCGGGGCCAGCTTGCTGAGATCATGGGTCAGCCCCTGCCAGTACAGCCCGCAGCGAAAACAGTTCTTCATCACCAACATTTTATGGTGATGGATGGTTTTATAGTGTTTGATGGGATGCCACAAAGTCGGCGTTCCTCCTTCGGGACGATAGAATGCAAAGGGTGCCCGTCAACGGTCCCACTTGTCGCACAAGCTGGCGATCTGGCTGGCAAATTTGGCCAGATCCTTGTTGGCGCCGCCCTGATTGTGCTGAATAACGGCCATGAGGCGTTTGCCCATGTTGACCAGCCGGTCGTAGGCGGCACTGCTGCGCACCGTGGCCACCCCCGGCGTCTTGACGATCTTCTTGGTGTTGCCCACTTCGGCACAGGCCACCCGGCCATCCCCCACGATCCAGATGGAACCATTGTAGGGGGCTTCCGCCTCGTAGCCTTCGTCCTGCAAGCGGCGGGCCCAGTGGTCGGCCACCGCATCCTCGCCATGGTTGACAAAGACAAACTTGGGCTTTTCATCAAAGGCGTGCAGCCAGTTGGCAAGTCCGTCCTGATCGGCGTGGCCGGACAGACCGCTGAGCCGATGGATGTGGGCCTTGACCTGAATCTCATCGCCGAAGAGCTTGACTTCCTGCGCACCGCCCAACAGCGCATTGCCCAACGTACCGGGGCTTTGGAAGCCCACAAAGAGGATGGTGCACTCCGGCCGCCAGAGATTGTATTTGAGGTGATGGCGGATTCGGCCGGCATCGCACATACCGGAGGCCGAGAGGATGACCTTGGGGGTGGGGTCCCCGTTGATGGCCATGGATTCTTCCTTAGTCTCGCTGATGCACAGACCCGGGAACCACAGCGGATTTTCGCCTTTTTTGACGAGGTCCATGGCCTCCTCGTCATAGCACTCCATGAAATTTTCCCGGAAGATGGTGGTGGATTTGCTGGCCAGCGGGCTATCCACAAAAACCGGGAAATTGTCATGCCCATGGATGCGCCCTTCCGCCTTGATCTGCCGGATAAAATAGAGCAATTCCTGTGTGCGGCCCACCGCAAAACTGGGAATGACCACATTGCCGCCCCGGTCAAAGGTGGATTGCAGCACCTCGGTCAGTTCCCCGATATAGTCCGGCCGTGGACCATGGCTGCGGTCGCCGTAGGTGGATTCCATAATCAGGTAATCCGCATGAGGCGGCGTGACCGGGTCTTTGATCAGTGGCTGGTGGGTGTTTCCGATATCGCCGGAAAAGACCAAGGTTTCGGGGTCACGCTGCGGTTCGGTAACCCGGATCGAGATGGAAGAACTGCCCAACAGATGGCCGACATCGGTAAAGCAGACTTCAATTTTGCCGCCGTCGTCCTCGAACAAGGTCTGCCAGCCGCCGTAGGGGCAGGGCACAAACTGTGCCATGACCTTTTCGGCATCTTCCACCGTGTAGTCCGGTTCCACCATGGCAGCACCGCTGCGCTGGGCTTTGCGGTTTTTCCATTCGGCTTCCTGTTCCTGAATATGGGCCGAGTCCCGCAGCATAATGCCGCACAGGTCCATCGTGGCATCGGTGGAATAGATGGGCCCCCGATACCCGTTTTTGTACAGGTAAGGGATCTGCCCCGAGTGGTCGATGTGGGCATGGGTCAGCAGCAGTGCCTCGTAGGTGCCGGGCGCATAGGGCAGGTCGGCGTTTTCGTAGACATCCCGCCCTTGTTCCATGCCGCAGTCAATAAGCAGACGGTGCCCCGCTGCTTCCAACTGGGTACAACTGCCCGTTACTTCCCGAGCCGCGCCCAAAAAGGTAAGTTTCATACAGTACGCCTCCCTGCCAATGTCCTGCTTACGGGTTGCGCCCCACACCGTAGGTGGGCGCCTCTGGCAGGACGAAATCCTCGGTGAAATTGTTGGTGTTGTCGTTGATATTCATACGGACGTCCCAGAACAGGTCGCCGTAATCCCGTAGGATGGTATAATTGCCTTCGCCCAGTGCTTGCAGGGTGGTGGTGTCCCCCACCAGCAGCACGTTGTCCCCTTCCGGCTCATAGGCGGTCAGGCTGGCTTGATAGGTCCGGGTCACCATGCCGCCATCGATGAGTGCCTGCGCGGCCTCGCCGGTGGTGGAAACCAACACCAGACGGGCGGTGGTGGGCAGCGAATCGATGAGCGCCTGCCGGGTGATGTCGCCGTATTCCAGTTCGGTAACGCCTCCCGCCACGCCGGTGACCTCCGCATCGGCCCAGCCTTCCGGCCAATGCTCCCGGTCATTCTCGGCGATTTCTTCATACAGCGTAGCCAGATAATTGGCGTAGCTGACCGTCTTGCTGGCATCGGGATTCTGGGCGTAGCTGAAGAGCGGCGTGTTCAAAATGCTGGAGTCGTCGGTATCCAGTTCTTCCAGTGCCGACGAAGCATTCAAGTAGGCAGCAGCGCCCTTGGCCTCTGCTTCCTCAGCCCGCTCGGTGGGGGTGCTGGGGTCGGCGGCATCCGCTGCAGGGTCCTTTTCGGGGTCGGCTCCATCG
>NZ_CALADU010000140.1 GCF_937890665.1 uncultured Subdoligranulum sp. | reverse complement strand
AGGTGGTGTTCGAGGAGTTTATCGACGGGCAGGAAGTGGAATGCGCGGCCATCGGCAATCCCGATGACCCCGCCAGCGTTTCCACCACCCGCCCGGGTGAGATCTTGGCCGGCGCCGAGTTCTACACCTATGACGACAAATACAAAAACGGCGTGTCCCAGACCGTGATCCCCGCCCACCTGAGCGAGGAGAAGCTGGACGAAGTCCGGGCCGCGGCCCGCAAAGCCTATCTGGCGCTGGGTTGTTCCGGGCTGTCCCGCTGCGATTTCTTTGTGGAACGGGGTACCGGCCGGGTGCTGTGCAACGAGCTGAACACCCTGCCGGGCTTTACGGCGATCAGCATGTACCCGAAGTTGATGGAGCACGAAGGACTGACGTTCTCGCAGCTGGTGGACCGGCTGCTGTGTCTGGCGGTGAACCGCCGTAAGGGGGCCTACTGATGGATACAAGACCCATCGGTGTGTTTGACAGCGGGCTGGGCGGCTTGACCGCCGTGCGCCAGTTACGCCGTGTTCTGCCCGGGGAGGACATCGTCTATTTTGGCGATACCGGCCGGGTGCCCTATGGTTCCCGGGCCCGGGATACCATCGTGCAGTACGCCCGGCAGGACATCCACTTTTTGTTGGAACAAGACGTCAAGTTCATCATTGCCGCCTGCGGCACCGTCTCCTCCACTTTCCCGCCGGCGGAAGCCGCCAAACTGCCGGTGCCCTATACCGGCGTGGTGGGGGCCGCTTCTCGGGCCGCGGTGGCGGCCACCCGCAACCGAAAAATCGGCATCATCGGCACCGCCGCCACCATTCGCAGCGGGTCCTATGCCTCGGTCATCCGGGACATGATGCCCGACGTACAAATCACCGCCAAGGCCTGCCCGCTGTTTGTGCCGCTGGTGGAAAACGGCTACGTACAGGACGGCAACCCGGTGACCAAACTGGTCATTGCGGATTATCTGGAATCGGTGCGGGCCAGCGGTATCGACACGCTGATTTTGGGCTGCACCCACTATCCCCTGCTGAAAAAGATGATCGGCGATTACATGGGCGCCGAGGTCACACTGATCGACTCCGGCAAGGTGACCGCCCAAGCGGCTGCCGCCGCGCTGGCCGATCTGGACCTGCTCAGTGACCGCACCACAGGCGGCACAGCCCGCTACTATGTGAGCGATACGCCCGACAATTTTGCCGAGCAGGAAATGCTGTTTTTGGGCGAGTACGCCGGCGGCCCCGTCGAGCGGATCGCCATTGAATCCTACTGAGGAATCGTAATATTTATGGAAGAAAACTATCTGATCACCATCAAAGGTACGATGGAGCAAGACGGCAAACGCGATACCGTGGAATTGATGACCCGCGGTTCGCTGGTGCACAAGGACGGTGCCTACTATATTATCTATAAAGAGACCGAAGCCACCGGTTACGAGGGCTGCACCACCACCGTCAAGGTGGCCGACGATGCCCGCAAGGTAGCCATGCTGCGCTTCGGTAAGGTGCCCAGCCAGCTCATCATCGAAAAAGGGACACGGCATCTCTGCCATTATGAAACCGGCTACGGCGCCATCAGTTTGGGCGTGGCGGCCGATGTTATCGAACATGAACTCAGCGAGGAGGGCGGCAAGCTGAAATTCAGCTACACGTTGGATTCCGGCGCCGAGAATTTCATCAGCCGCAATCTGGTGGACATCACGGTAGATCCCCTGCCCGCCCAACCCGAAACCTGACAAAATCCAACCGGAGGTTTTTCAATCATGGACTATCAGAACTACAACCCCCGTCTGGCGGCCCTGACCGAGGCCCGGACGCTGCTGACCGACGCTGCCAAAGCGGCTATGGCAGACGGCACGCTGCCGCAGGCCGACCTGCCGGACTTTATTGTGGAGATCCCCGCCGACGTGAAAAACGGCGACGTGGCATCTAACCTTGCCATGGCCGGCGCCCGCGCCTTCCACAAAGCGCCCCGCCAGATCGCCGAGGCTATCACCGCCAAGCTGGACCTGAACGGCACCCTGTTTGCTGGGGTGGAGATTGCCGGTCCCGGCTTCATCAACCTGTTCTTGGGGCAGGAGTGGTTCACCAGCGTGCTGCGGGCCGCCTGCCTGAACCCCGAATACGGCCGCACCGACGCAGGTGCCGGCAAGCGCTACAACGTGGAGTTTGTTTCGGCCAACCCTACCGGTCCCATGCATATGGGCAACGCCCGGGGCGGCGCGCTGGGCGACGGTCTGGCCGCCTGTCTGGACTGGGCCGGCTACGATGTGACCCGTGAGTTCTACATCAACGACGCCGGCAACCAGATCGAAAAGTTCGGCAAGAGTTTGGCCATCCGCTACCTGCAGCTCTACAAGGGCGAGGAAGCCTGCCCCCTGCCGGCAGAGTGCTATCAGGGCGCCGACATCATCCAGCGGGCCAAGGAATTTGCCGAGGTCCACGGCGACGCCTATGTAAATGCGGATTTTGAGGAGCTGAAAAAGGCCATTGTGGCCGACGCGCTGCCCAAGAATATCGCGGGCCTGCAGCGGGATCTGGGCAAGTACCGCATCACCTACGATGTCTGGTTCCACGAGAGCGAGCTGCACCAGAGCGGTGCGGTCAAGGCCGTGGTGGACAAGCTGCTGGAGACCGGCGCTTGCTACAAGGCGGAGGACGGCGCCATTATGTACCGCAGCGCCCAGTATGCTGCCAAGTACGGCGTGGCCAACAAGCGCAAGACCGACGACGGCAGCGAAGAGGAGGCCAAAGACGAGGTGCTGGTGCGTGCCAACGGCATTCCCACCTACTTTGCCGCCGACATCGCCTACCATTACAACAAG
>NZ_CALADU010000139.1 GCF_937890665.1 uncultured Subdoligranulum sp. | reverse complement strand
AGATCTTCCGCCATGAAGCGCATGAAGTTCATCACATATTCGGGTTTGCCCTTGAACCGCTTGCGCAGTTCAGGGTTTTGGGTGCAGATACCCATGGGGCAGGTGTCCAGATTGCAGACACGCATCATCACGCAGCCCATGGCCACCAGCGGTCCGGTGCCAAAGCCAAATTCCTCGGCACCCAGCAGCGCGGCGATGGCTACATCACGACCGCTCATCAGCTTGCTGTCTGCCTCGATGCGAACCCGGCTGCGCAAGCCGTTCATAATCAGGCACTGGTGTGCTTCCGCAATGCCCAACTCCCACGGCAGACCCGCGTTGTGGATAGAATTGCGGGGGGCTGCACCGGTACCACCGTCAAAGCCGGAGATCAAGATGACCTCGGCACCGGCTTTGGCCACGCCGGCGGCGATGGTGCCGACACCGGCTTCACTGACCAGCTTGACGTTGATGGCGGCTTTGCGGTTGGCGCATTTCAGATCATAGATCAGCTGGGCCAGATCCTCGATGGAGTAAACGTCGTGGTGCGGCGGGGGAGAGATCAACCCTACACCAGTGGTGGAGTTCCGGGTCTTAGCAACCCAAGGATACACCTTGGCGCCGGGCAACTGGCCGCCCTCGCCGGGCTTGGCGCCCTGTGCCATCTTGATCTGGATCTCACTGGCCGAAACGAGGTACTTGCTGGTGACACCGAAACGGGCAGAAGCTACCTGTTTGATGGCGGAATTGCGCTCGGTGCCATAGCGGTCCTCGGCCTCGCCGCCTTCACCGGTATTGGATTTGCCACCCAGACGGTTCATGGCGACGGCCATACATTCGTGGGCTTCCTCAGAAAGCGCACCATAGCTCATGGCTGCGGTTTTGAAGCGTTTGACGATGGATTCCACGCTTTCCACTTCGTCCAGCGGCACGCCCTGTTCAGGATAGTTGAACTCCAACAGGCTGCGCAGATGCATCTCATCGTCGCCGGTGTGGGAGATGGCGTCGGTGTACTGCTTGAAGGTATCGTAGTTGCCGGTCCAGCAGGCCTGTTGCAGCAGATGGATGGTCTGCGGGTTGTACAGATGCTGCTCGGCAGCGGGGCCGCTGCGGAACTTATGAGCACCCAAGCTGGGCAGCTCGCGGTTGATGTCCAGTCCCAGCGGGTCGAAGGCCTCCTGATGACGTGCCTCCAAATCGTCCTGAATGTCGTGGATGGTAATACCACCCACCCGAGAGATGGTATTCGTGAAGTACTTATCTACCACTTCCTTGCTCAGACCCAACGCCTCGAAGATCTGGCTGCCTGCATAAGATTGGATGGTGGAAATGCCCATCTTGGACGCGATTTTTACAATACCGGCCAGTACAGCTTTGTTATAGTCCTGTACAGCAGCATAGTAGTCTTTGTCCAGCAGGCCTTCATCAATCAAGTTGCCGATGGTCTGCTGCGCCAGATAGGGATTGATGGCGCTGGCGCCGTACCCCAACAGCGTGGCAAAGTCATGGACAAGGCGCGGCTCGCCGCTTTCCAGAATCAGCGCCATGGCGGTGCGCTTGCGGGTGCGGACCAGATATTTGCTGACGGCGCCCACAGCCAGCAGGCTGGGAATCGCCACATGGTATTCATCGATCTCCCGGTCAGAGAGAATCAGGATGTTGGCGCCGTCCCGGTAGGCACGGTCCACATCTACAAAAAGGCGCTCGATGGCCTTTTCCAGATCGGTGTTTTTGTAGTAGCAGATGGACAGGGTCTCCACCTTGAACCCGGGAACATTCATCGACTTGATTTTCAAGAGGTCGGTTTCGGTCAGGATGGGATTATCAATCTTCAGGACCTTGCAGTTATCGGCCTGCTCTTCCAGCAAATTGCCCTGCGCGCCCACATAGACGGTGGTGGAGGTGACAACCTTCTCGCGCAAAGCGTCGATGGGCGGGTTGGTGACCTGCGCAAACATCTGTTTGAAATATTCAAACAAAAGCGGGCGCGTGTGGCTCAGCACGGCCAGCGGGGTATCGCTGCCCATGGCGCCGGCCGGCTCTCCGCCATTCTTCGCCATAGGTAAAATAATGGTGGAAACATCTTCGTAACGATACCCGAAGGCCTTTTGCAGCTGTACCAACTGTTCCTTGTTGTAGGTGGTGGCCCGTTTGTTGGGGACTTTCAGCGAGGACAGGCTGACCAAATTGCGGTCCAGCCATTCACCGTAGGGCTGGCGATTGGCGTAGTCGTTTTTCAGCTTTTCATCGTCCACCAACTCACCCTTCAGGGTGTCAACCAACAGCATCTTGCCGGGGCGCAGGCGGTCCTTGCGCACAATTTCGTCGGCGGGAATATCCAGTACACCCACCTCGCTGGAAAGGATCAGCCGTCCGTCTTTGGTGATGTAGTAGCGGCTGGGACGCAGGCCGTTGCGGTCCAGCACGGCACCCATTACGTCGCCGTCGCTGAACAAAATGCTGGCCGGGCCGTCCCACGGCTCCAACATGGTGGCGTAGTACTGATAGAAGTCCCGCTTCTTGGTGTCCATGGCCTGATTGTTGCTCCACGGTTCGGGGATGGTGACCATCACAGCCAACGGCAGGTCCATGCCATTCATGACCATGAATTCCAAGGTATTATCCAGCATGGCCGAGTCGGAACCGCCCTGATTTACAATGGGCAAGACTTTGGTCATGTCATCTTTCAAGTAGTTGGAGCCGATGGTTTCTTCGCGGGCCAGCATGGTATCTGCGTTGCCGCGGATGGTGTTGATCTCGCCGTTGTGCAGGATGAACCGGTTGGGATGGGCGCGGTTCCAGCTAGGCGCTGTGTTGGTAGAAAAACGGCTGTGCACCATACCGATGGCCGATTCGTAGTCGGTATCCTGCAAATCGAGATAGAACAGGCGCAGCTCCTTTACAAGGAACATACCTTTGTATACAATGGTGCGGCTGGACAGGCTGCAAACATAGGTGTCAGGGCTGGACTGCTCAAACACCCGGCGCGCTACATACAGGCGGCGGTCAAAAGCAATACCGGGCTCCAAACGGGCGGGTTTGCCCACGAACCCCTGCCAGATGCTGGGCATGCAGTCCCGAGCCTTATGGCCCAGAACTTCGGGGCAAATCGGCACTTCACGCCAGCCTAAGAAGGGCAGCCCTTCTTTTTTGCACACGATTTCGAAGAGCTTTTTGGCCTGATTGCGGCGCAGTTCTTCCTGCGGGAAAAAGAACATGCCGATGCCGTATTCCCGCTCGTTGCCCAGTTCGATCCCCAACTGTGCGGCGGCTTTCTGGAAGAACTTGTCGCTGATCTGCGTCAAGATACCCACGCCGTCGCCGGTCTTGCCTTCGGCGTCTTTGCCGGCGCGGTGCTCTAGATGCTCTACAATCTGCAGAGCATCCTCAATGGTTTTATGGGTTTTGCGGCCTTTGATGTCGACCACGGCGCCAATGCCACAGTTGTCGTGTTCAAAGCGCGGGTCATACAAGCCGGCAGGGGCTTTGCGTTCGGTAAAATTCTCCATGCTTCGTGTTCGCTCCTTCCCAAGATAGTACCGCCGAGCGGTAACAAAAAAGACGTCCCCGCAAGGATACACTGATCCTTTGTGGGAACGTCTTTGTTCTTGTGTGTTACTATACCATAGGTTTTCTGCTTTTACAAGAGGGAAACGAAAGATTGTAAAGAAATTAATGCAAAAAACCAAATAAATATGACTTCGAAAAGAAAATACTTTCTTTTATTTTGCGGTGGACGTTTCACGCTCGTTCTGGGCGCGCAATTCTTTTAGAATGGCGGCCAGCAGTTCCTCCTGCGTGGGCCCTTTCGGTGCAGCGGGGGTCTTGGCGACCTTGGGGCGGCCCAAAGCCATCAGGCGGTTCATGGCTTTTACAAGGCAGAACAATACAAACGCCATCAGGATGAAATTGATAACCGCAGAGAGAAAGGAACCCACATAAATGCAGTTGTCACCAAAAAGAGGGATCACCACATTGCTGAAATCGGTGGAGAAGGCGATGCCCAAAATAGGGTTGAGAATGTCATTGGTCAGCGAAGTGACAATCCCTTGGAAGGAGGCGCCGATGATTACGCCAACGGCCATATCCATGACATTGCCCTTCAAGGCAAAATCCTTTAATTCCTGAAAAAATTTCTTCATATGTATCATCCTTTCTTTTTGGGGAACGGTGGTCCCCAGCACCAGAGAAAATAAAAATTCCGGCGCAGGAATTACCCTGCGTCGGAAGTAAAGCGTGGGTTTAGGCCTGTTCTTTCAGCAACTTGGCAACGGTGTTGGCGGCGCCGTTCAGATAATCACCGGCAAACATCTCGATCATACCGGCATCGGCTTCTTTGGAAAGTTCGGGATCGATGGGCATTTTGGCCAACACAGGCAGTTGGTACTTGCCGGCAATCTCATCGACGTGGCTGTCGCCAAACACGGCAATGTGCTTGCCGCAATCCGGGCAGATGGCGTAACTCATGTTTTCCACAAGGCCCAAAATCGGCACATTCATCATCTTGGCCATCTGGACGGCTTTGCCGACGATCATCCCCACCAGTTCCTGCGGGCTGGACACGATAATGATACCATCCACCGGCAGGGTCTGGAACACCGTCAGGGGCACATCACCGGTTCCCGGAGGCATATCCACAAATAAAAAGTCTACATCCCATACGACTTCCTGCCAGAACTGTTTGACGGCACCGGCAATTACGGGACCACGCCAGACAACAGGAGCTTCGGGGTCCTCCAACAGCAGGTTGATGCTCATGATCTCCACGCCCGTACGGCTGGCAATGGGGTTGATGGTTTCGCCGTCGCCGGTAGCGGGACCATGTACGCCAAACAGACGGGGAATGGACGGACCGGTAATATCGGCATCCAGAACGCCGGCCTTGTAACCAAGGCGATGCATCGAAACGGCCAGCATGGCGCTGGTCATACTCTTGCCCACGCCGCCCTTACCGGATACAACGCCGATCACCTTGCGGATTCGGCTTCTGGGGTGCGGGGGCTCGTGCTGCGGGGCACGGTGATCACAATTCGCACTACAAGTGCTGCAATCGTGGGTACATTCTTCACTCATGATGTTTTGCTCCTTACCATAAAAATGCGCTCAGGCAACGTATAGTATACCAAAAGTGCCGCCATATTGCAAGGCTCGCAGGGGGGGTCACAGTGCCTCCACAATGCCGCGCACCAACTGCTGGAATACAGCGCCGCGTTGGTTCGCAATTTCAATGACCTCATCGCCGGACAGTCGCTTGCCAGCCATTCCGGCGGCCATATTGGTGATTAGGCTCAGGCCCAGTACCGGCAATCCACAGTGGCTGGCGGCAATGGCTTCGGGGACCGTACTCATGCCCACGGCATCGGCTCCCAGCGTGCGGAAGGCACGGATCTCGGCAGGGGTTTCGAAGCTGGGACCCATATAGCCGAGATAAACGCCCTTTTGCAGCACCAGATTGTGCGCGGCTGCGACCTGCAGGGCAACCTGTTGGAGTTCGGGTGTGTAGACGTGGGTCATATCACAGAAGCGCGGACCGATGCTGTCATCGTTGGCGCCGCGCAGGGGATTGGCGCCCATAAAGTTGATGTGGTCGGTGATGAGCATGAAATCTCCCACGTTGAAATCCCAATTTACCCCGCCTGCCGCGTTGGTTAAAATGAGGGCACGGCAGCCCAGCGCTTTGAATACACGCACCGGCAAAGCGATGGCAGACATATCGTGGCCTTCGTAATAGTGAAAGCGCCCCTGCATGCACAGAACCTTTTTGCCGCCCAATCGACCGGCGACAAACTGGCCGGCGTGTCCGGGGGCAGTGGAAAGGGGAAAGCCCGGTACATCCCGATAGGGAATCACCACGGCGTCTTCGATTTGTTCGGCAAGTCCTCCTAGGCCGGAACCTAAAACCAGCGCCAGTTCGGGGGTGAAGGGCAGGTGTGCGCGCAGATATGCAGCAGCGGAATCGACTTCTTTCATACAGAACCTCCTGATGTGTGGTTGTGCCCATTGTACCACCGGAACGTTCGGTGCGCAAGGAATAAAGCAGGTGGGCGGCACATAGGCATACAAAAGGAAGAGAGGGGGCCGGCTGTATGACAAGGCGCAAGGTGTACCTGCATAATGCGATGCTGCTCACAGCGTCAGGGTTTATACTGCGCATGTTGGGCATGGGATTCCGGGTAGTCCTCTCGGCATATCTGGGCGGTGAGGGGATGGGGCTGTACCAGTTGATCTTGTCGCTGTACATGGTGTTTGTCTCGCTGGCCACAGCGGGAATCAATGTGGCAGCCACCCGGCTAGCGGCCCAAAGCTTGGCCCGCGGGCAGGGGATGGGGGCTACGCTGCGCGGTTTGTGTGCAACGGCGCTGGCTTTTGGCACGGCAGCCATGCTGGCTCAGACGGTGTTGGCCGGGCCGGCGTCACGGTTTTTGCTGCACGATGCTCGTGCGGAGGCTGCCTTGCGTGTGCTGGCTCCGAGCCTGCCCTTCATGGCGGTGGCAGGGGCTTTGCGAGGGTGTTTTTTGGCGGCTCGGCGGGTGACCCCCAATGTGATGGCACAGTTGATCGAACAATTTGTTCGCATGGGCGTGGCAGTGGCAGGTCTGCGGGTTATGGCACAATGGGGGGCCGGCTATGGCTGCGCTGCGGTGGTGTTGGGCAATACCGTGTCGGAAGGGGGATCCTGTGGACTGATGCTGCTATTTGCTGCACGCACGCAGGAGTTTCGGCGGCAACGGCAGGAACCCCTGCATCCTTATACGCAACGGGAACTCTACGAAATAATCTTACCGGTGACTGGCAGCCGCCTGTTGGGCAGCGGATTGCAGGCGGTGGAAAGCAGTTTGATTCCGCTGACACTGTCCCTGTATACCGGCAGCCGCGCAGTGGCGATGACCCAATATGGCAATTTGAAAGGCATGGCGCTGCCGCTGTTGTTTTTTCCATTCTCGGTGTTGTCGGCGCTGTCGGGATTACTGATGCCGGAAATCACCCGCGCACACACCCGAGGAAACGCCTCGGAGACCCGACGCCTGATTAGGTGGATGCTTACTCTGACAGGGGCCTTTTCGTTGGCGGCAGGCATAGGGTTTGTGATGGCGGGACCGCAGTTGGCACAGCTTGTCTACCGTGATGCGGAGGTGGGACGCTATGTACAAATTCTGGGGTTTGTGGCCCCATTTATGTATTTGGAAAGCATGGTGGACGGTGTCCTTAAGGGACTGGGGGAGCAGTTGGCTACGTTCCGGTATTCTCTGTTTGATTCGGTGTTTCG
>NZ_CALADU010000138.1 GCF_937890665.1 uncultured Subdoligranulum sp. | reverse complement strand
GGTCAGGCTGATGCCTTTGGCTATGCGGCTGCCGTCGGGGGACCAATCGCGGATGTCGTACTTGGGGGTGTTGCCGTTCCAACTAATCATGTTCAGCTGGCGCTCCCAGCCCCGTGCATTGGTGGAGAGCACAGCGATGCGCTCGGTAATTTCATAGGTGAATTCTGCCATACTTCACAGGCTCCTCTCATAGTATTGTCTTGCAACATCATAGCCGATTCCCGGCAAAAATGCAAGACCAATCGGCGGGACGCGTGCTTCAATCCTCCACCCGCACGGCCAAAAGGGCAAAACGGGTATCGGTATTCAGACGGGTGTCACCGCAAGTGGAAAGCGTCAGCAACTGCTGGCCGTATTCCGGGACTACGCCGGTATCGTACAGGGCGAGATCCAGTATGGCATTTACGCGTTTTTCCCATTCCAGTTTGGTGTCGGCGTCAAAAAAGGTGTAGTAAGGCAGTTCGTCGGCTCCGAGGGTTGTGTCCCATGCTGCCACCACCTGCCAAGTCCCTGTTTCATATAAGGTGTCAAAGGTGAAGGTGGGGTGCTGACGGAAAAAGGACTCCTCCCGGTAGTAGGTCAAGTGACCGAACATGGAGCCGTCTGCCATGTTGTGGCCATAGATAAGCCAGTTGGCGGTGGGAAGGTTTGGATCAAGGCTGCATTGTTCGTCCAAAAACAGTGTGCCGCCGGTGGCGTACAGCCCGTCAAAGCCGCGGCGCAGATAATACTCGTTGTCGCCGGGGGTCTGTACCACCGGCAGATCGATGCCGGTCCCTTCAATCCGAAGCCATCCCACCAGATCGGGATTCTGCTCATAGAGCGCTTGATACTGTGACAAGACCTTTGCCGTTTGTTCAGGGGCGGGGGTGGCGGCTGCCTCCGGTGTGGTGTGGGCGGCAGCGTCGGCCTCCTCGGTGCGGGACAGCGCGTCGCGGGTGGCAGCTACGGGGAGAATTTGCACATGAGCGGATTCTTCAGTGGCGTGATCCACCACGGGAGCAACCGGCGCCGGCGGTTCCGGCTGTCCGCCGCGAAAAACTGTCTGCCGCAGGAACAAGGCACCTGCAAGCAGCAAAGCAGCGCCGCCGGCGATACGAAGTCGACGGGCATGGCGCTTTTGCTGGGCGCGCAAGCCGGTGCGGGCGGCAAAGGGATAGTAGGCGGTGTCACCCCGCAATCTGCGGTACCGTTTGGCCACGACAGACGACTCCTTTCAGCAAAAATAGAAGGTAATAATAAAAAAACGCCCCGCAGGGCGTTGTATATCAAATCTTTCGCAACATCAAAAGTCCCGCCGAACAAATAAGGATCAGGCCAACGATGCCCGCCAGATACAATACGGGGAAATCGCCGGTGGCCGGAGTGGGGACATTTTGGGAAGGCTCTGCGGTGGAAGTGGGGGTCTGGCTGCTCTGTGCCGTTACCACATCCACTTTAGCCGTGGTTTCATTGACAGTGACGGTATCACTATGCTGGGTGCGAGAGGTAGAACTGGTCGGCGTAGCCGTAGACTGTGCGGGATCATTGGCCTTGTTCAGCACCCCACATGCGGCCAACAGCGCAACCAGCGCAATAAAAAAGGCCGCACACAAAAAGCGTTTCAACGCGAAAACGCCTCCTTAAAATTCAAAGTTCAAAACTTTATATACAAGATGGCGTACATAGCCATCGTCAATTACACTGCGTATATTGTATCATATGACTTGGCCTGCGTCAAGCGTTCGTAAACAAATGGTAACAAACTGGAAACAACTGCCGCCGCGGTTCCTTGGCAGGCAGGCGGGATTTTCCCCTTGCGCTGGGGGGATAAATGCGGTATAATAACTTCAATATTGTGTGAGATTATGCCCCTGTGGGAACCACCCGTGGGATGGGCGGCGCGCACTGGTCAAATTCAGTTTAAGGAGTTGTAACGATGAAAGGGATTATCCTTGCCGGTGGTGCCGGCACAAGACTGTACCCGCTGACGATGGTCACCTCCAAACAGCTGCTGCCTGTATACGACAAACCGATGATCTATTATCCGTTGTCCACCTTGATGTTGGCGGGCATTCAGGATATTCTCATCATTTCCACCCCCACCGATACGCCCCGGTTTGAGGCCTTGTTGGGGGACGGCAGCCAGTACGGTCTGCATCTGCAATACAAGGTGCAGCCCAGCCCGGACGGATTGGCGCAGGCCTTCCTGCTGGGCGAGGAATTTATTGATGGGGATTGCTGTGCCATGGTGTTGGGCGACAACATTTTCTATGGCGCCGGTTTCTCCAAGCGGTTGAAAGCCGCTGCTGCCAATGCGGAAGCAGGCCGCAGCACGGTGTTCGGCTACTATGTCAATGACCCCGAGCGGTTCGGTGTGGTCTCCTTCGACAAAGAGGGCCGGGCTACTTCCATTGAAGAAAAGCCGGAACATCCCAAGAGCAACTACGCGGTCACCGGTCTGTATTTCTATAACAAAGACGTGGTGGCGATGGCGAAGCAGGTCAAGCCCAGCGCCCGCGGCGAATTGGAGATCACCACGCTGAACGCGATGTACCTGGAGCAGGGCAAGCTGGATGTGCAGTTGCTGGGACGCGGCTATGCCTGGCTGGATACCGGCACGATGGACTCGCTGGTGGAAGCAGCGACCTTCGTACAGACGGTGGAACAGCGGCAGGGCATCAAGATTTCGGCGCCCGAAGAGATCGCGTACAAGTACGGATGGATTACCAAAGAAAAGCTGCTGGAGAGTGCAGCGCGTTACGGCAAATCGCCTTATGGGCAGCATCTGAAGAATGTTGCGGATGATAAGCTGCTGTACTGAGAGGGTTTACGATGAAGATTTTGATTACAGGGTGTCGGGGACAGCTTGGCACCGAACTGCAGCACCAACTGGCGGAGGAAGGCTGTGTACTGGGCCCCTTGCCGGAGCGGCTGCGTAAGGCCACGGTCATCCCGGTAGATGTGGATGAGCTGGACATTACCGATCGGGAGGCAACCATCAGCTATGTCCGCCGCCATCAGCCCGACACGGTCATCAACTGCGCGGCATTCACCAACGTCAATGGCTGCGAAACGTCCCGGGATGCAGCTTTTCGGGTCAACGCCATCGGACCGCGCAATCTGGCGCTGGCCTGTGACAAGGTCAATGCGCGGCTGATTCATATTTCCACCGACTATGTGTTCTCCGGTGCGCCCAATGGCGGTGTGGCGCTGGATGAATGCGCGGTGCCGGCACCGATCTCGGCCTACGGCCAGACGAAACTGCTGGGCGAGCAATATGTGGAACAGTTCTGCCGCCGCCATATCATTGTACGCACGGCATGGCTGTACAGCTATTATGGTAAAAACTTCGTGAAGACGATGGTCAATCTGGGCAAAACCCATGAAAAAATTACCGTTGTCAACGACCAGATGGGCAATCCCACCAATGCGGTGGACCTTGCTTACCATATTCTGAAATTGGCCATCAGCCATGATTATGGCATTTACCATTGCACGGGCAACGGCATCTGCAGCTGGGCTGACTTTGCCAAGGCGATTATGGAAGGTGCGGGACTGAACTGCAAGGTGATTCCATGCACCAGTGAGGAATATGCGGCAGCACACCCCGAAAGCGCTAACCGCCCTGCGTGGAGCGCATTGGAAAACCGTATGCTGCGCTGCACCGTTGGAGATACCATGCGCGACTGGCAGGAAGCGCTGAAGGACTTTTTTGCAAACTGGAACGGAGAATGATTTATCTATGAAAACCTATCTTGTCACCGGCTGTGCCGGCTTTATCGGTTCTAACTTCGTCCATTACATGTTGGACAAATATGAAGACATCCGCCTGATCAACCTCGATAAGCTGACCTATGCCGGCAACCTCGAGAACTTGCAGGATATCGAAGGCGATGCACGCCACATCTTTGTGCAGGGGGACATCTGCGACAAAGCGCTGGTCACCGACCTGATTGCTAAGTACGATCCCGACTATGTGATCAACTTTGCAGCCGAGAGCCATGTGGACCGCAGCATTAAGAATCCCGAAATTTTTGTGGAAAGCAACGTGCTGGGTACTGTCAACCTGCTGCAGTGCTGCAAGGACGCTTGGTACGATGCCGAGGCCAAGACGTGGAAAGAGGGCAAGAAGTATCTGCAGGTTTCCACCGATGAAGTCTATGGTGCGCTGGGTGCCGAGGGCTATTTCATGGAGACCACGCCGCTGTGCCCGCACAGCCCCTATTCGGCCAGCAAGGCCAGCGCCGATATGTTTGTCAAGGCATTCCATGATACTTACGGCATGCCGATGAACATCACCCGCTGCTCCAACAACTATGGTCCCTATCAGTTCCCCGAAAAGCTCATTCCGCTGCTGATCAACAACGCCAAGCAGCACAAGAAGCTGCCGGTATACGGCGACGGTATGCAGATTCGTGACTGGCTGTACGTCATGGACCACTGCAAGGCTATCGATATGGTGGCCACCGGCGGCAAGGATGGCGAAGTTTACAACGTAGGCGGCCACAACGAGCGCCCCAACATCTTCATTGTCAAGACGGTCATCGCCCAGCTGCATGACCGCCTGAAAGATGAAGGCATCAGCGAAGAACTGATCACCCATGTGGCAGACCGTTTGGGTCATGACCGCCGCTATGGAATCGATCCCACCAAGATCAAAGAAGATTTGGGCTGGTATCCCGAGACCCCGTTTGAGAAGGGCATTGTCCTGACCATCGACTGGTATCTGGCACACCCGGAGTGGATGAGCCATGTCACCAGTGGTGATTACCAGAAATATTACGAGCAGATGTATAAAAATAAGTAATCTGCTTGGTTCGTCCATTCGGGCCGTTGGCCCATCGATTTAGGAGCTTCATAATCCACAATGGCAAATTACAGAGAAGAACAAGTCCGCAACAGTCGCCGCTTGGCGCGTCAGGTTCTGGGCGGCATCTCGCTGCTGTTAGCGCTCATCGGTTTATTCACGGTGTTTGGCTGGCTGGTGGGGGCGCTGCGCAACGTACTGGATGATTCCGGCCGCCGCGCCTCTTACGAAGACCGCCTGTACGGCATGGTCATGCTGGATCCGCTGACCTTTGACGACGTCAACGAAGTGGACCCCGGTGTATTCAAACAGGCCGCTATCTGGGGTACCGTGTACGAGATTCAGAAGAACGGTGGCAGCTTGGACCAGTACGAGCGTGATCCCGACACCGGTTCGGCCATGATCCCGAAATTGGAGATCGACACCTACATCGCCAACCTGCTGGGCTCCGACTATGTGGTGAGCGAAGGCAGCTTCAGCACCGATGAATTTGTCTACCAGTACAACGAAGAAAAACAGTGCTATCTGGTCCCCGTTACCAGCTCGGTGGCGCAGTACACCCCGAAGGTAGAAAAGATCGCCACTTCCGGCGGCAAGCTGTATGTGACGGTGGGGTATGTTCCCACGGCAAGCAACAGTGCCAGCGGTGAGCTTTCTCTGACAGCGCCGACGGATCCGGTCAAATATATGGATTACGTCTTTACCCGCGGCGAAAACCGGGAATGGTATCTCACCGCTTTGCAGGAGAGCGAGATGAAGGTGGAAGCTACGCCGGAACCCTCTCCCACGGCGGCCGTTACGCAGGACGCCCAGAGCATGGTGGAAAGCCAGCTGAATTCTTCCATGACGGATGCTGCCAGCAGTACGGCCGGCAGTGACGCGACGCAGGTTACGCCGGCACCGGAAGCGGAAAGCGAACCGGCGGCAGAAGCCGATACCGATGCTGCTGAGGAGGGCGACGCCGCACAGGCGACTTCTTCCGAGGAAGGCAACAGTGATGCCGCTGCATCCGACGATGCGGTAGGGTAATCCCCAACAGGATCAACAAGACTCCCGTGTTACGGCACGGGGGTCTTTTTTAGTAATGGCGCCAAAAAAGAGGATGCAATCTCGGCGCGGGTATGGTATAATACCACCATATATACATAAAGAGGTGTATCAATATGGAAGAATTGCTGCGCATTTTGGAGAAGAATGCCCGCATGCCCATCGAAGATATTGCGGCCATGCTGGATACCACGCCGGAGCAGGTGGCGGCTATGATGGATGAGGCCGCGGCAAAGGGCTATATCCGCGGTTATGAAACGCTGGTGGACTGGGAGCAGGCCGGCGTGAATGTGGTAGAAGCGGTGATTGAACTGCGTGTGACACCCCACAAATCCCGGGGATTCGACGATATTGCCACCACCATTGCGGGCTTTGACGAGGTGGATACCGTCTTGCTGATGAGCGGCAGCTATGATTTGCAGGTCATCATCAAAGGCCGCAGTTTTCAGGAAATTGCCCTCTTTGTGGCCAAGCGCCTGTCGCCACTGGACGATGTGATCTCCACTGCGACCAGTTTTGTGCTGCGTGCGTATAAGCGGGGCGGCCGCCTGTATCAGGCCGAGGAGACCGACGAAAGAGAGTGGACGATGCTGTGATAAACTACAACGAACTGCTTGCGCCTGCCGCCCAAGCCATGCGCCCGTCCGGCATCCGCAAGTTCTTTGATCTGGCCACCGAGATGCCGCACTGTATTTCGTTGGGCGTGGGGGAACCGGACTTCAAGACCCCTTGGAGCGTGCGGGATGCAGGAATCCGCAGCTTGGAGCAGGGACGAACCAAGTACACGGCCAATGCCGGCTTGAAAGAACTGCGCGCCGAAATCTGCCGGTATTTGAAACGTCGTTTCGATCTGCAATATGAAGTGCCCCAGATTCTGGTTACAGTAGGCGGCAGCGAGGCCATCGACTTGGCCATCCGTGCGTTGGTCAAACCCGGGGACGAGGTTATCATCCCCGAACCTTGCTTTGTCTGCTATGAACCCATCACCCAGCTCACCGGTGGTGTGCCGGTACATATCGCCACCCGGGCGGAGGATGAGTTCCGCTTGACGGCTCAGCAGCTCAAGGCGGCTATCACGCCCCGCACTAAGCTGGTGATTTTCCCGTATCCCAACAATCCCACCGGTGCGGTGATGAGCACGGCGGATTTGGAAGAAATTGCTGCGGTACTGCGGGATACCAACATCATGGTGCTTTCCGATGAGATTTACTCGGAATTGACCTATGGGCTGGACCGGCACGTTTCCTTTGCGTCGCTGCCCGGCATGGCGGAACGCACCATTGTGGTCAATGGCTTCTCCAAGTCCTACGCGATGACCGGTTGGCGTCTGGGCTATGCGGCGGGGCCGGAGCCCATCATCAAGGTGATGACCAAGATTCACCAGAGCTGTATCATGAGCGCTCCTACCACCAGCCAGTATGCCGCAATCACGGCGCTGCGCCAGTGTGATGATCAAATTGAAATGATGCGTGACGAGTATAACCGCCGTCGCCGCTATGTGGTTAAGACCCTCAACGAGATGGGCTTGACCTGCTTTGAACCTCGGGGTGCGTTCTATGTGTTCCCCTCCATCCAGATCAGTGGGCTTTCCAGTGAGGAATTCTGCGAACGCCTGCTGCGGGAAAAAGAGGTCGCCATTATCCCCGGCGATGCATTCGGCGCTTCGGGCGAAGGGTATGCACGAATCAGCTATGCTTACAGCGTAGACCATTTGGAGACCGCCATGCGCCGTATCCGTGCCTTCTTGCAGGAGAACGGCTGGCTCAAAGTCTAAATACAACCGTTATACAAAACAGGGAAGTGACTCCATGCGCAAAAAATCCGTCACGGTGCTGGCACCGGCCAAACTAAATCTCTCGCTGGATGTGGTGGGCACGTTGCCCAACGGCTACCACGATCTGGATATGGTCATGCAGACCATCGATCTGTATGAAAAGATCACTCTGCGCCGCAGCGAGGGGCTCAGCCTGACCTTGCCGGGCAGCTTTGTACCCGTTAACGATAAGAACACTGCCATCAAAGCAGCGTTGGCGTTTTTCCATTACACGGGCTTGCTGGCCGGGGTGGATATGACGATCTATAAGCGGGTACCGGTGCGGGCCGGCATGGCCGGCGGCAGCGCCGATGCTGCTGGTGTACTGGTAGGTCTCAATGATCTGTACGATGCCAAACTCTCCATGAGCGAACTCTGTGCTCTGGGCGCTTCCATCGGAGCGGATGTCCCTTTTGCTCTGTTGGGCGGCACTTGCCGGGTGCGCGGCGTGGGCGATTTGATGAAAGCTCTGCCGCCCTGTCCAGACTGTTGGTTTGTGGTGGCGATGCCCAGCGTGGGCGTTTCTACCCCGGAGGCTTTCGCACGGTACGATACCATGGGCAGTCCGGTTCATCCCGACTGTGAAGCACAGGAACAGGCGGTACGAGCCGGCGATCTGGCAGGTGTCTGCAAAACGGCGGGCAATGCGCTGGAACATTGTTCCGGTGCGGTGGAAACGCCTGCGATCTGTCAGATTCTGCGAGACCATGGTGCGCTGACGGCGCAGATGACCGGCAGTGGAGCCGCGGTGTTTGGTATCTTTGATGCGGAAGAAAAAGCCCGGGCGGCCCAGACGGCACTGCGCGCGGGGTACAAGCAGGTTTACCTCTGCCGTCCTACGCATGGCGGCCCGCGGGTGACTGTGCGCCGACCCATGAAAAAAGAATCGGTTTAAACAGCGAAGGTTTGGCCCATACTCCCAGTACAGGGAGGGATGAGGTCATGAAACATCGCAGAAGATGGATGTGGGAACTGGGCGTTGGTCTGGGCTTTTTGCTGAGCGTGGTACTTACTCTGGCGGCAAGCCGCCGGGAACAGGTGGCAGCGCAGGTGCGTGCCGATACGATCCGGCTGCACGTGCTGGCGAACAGCGATACCATTGAGGACCAACTGCTCAAACTAAAAGTGAGGGATGCCATATTGGAGACGCTGCCCGAAACCGTTACACAGGCAGCAACACCCCAACAAGCTACCCATGCGCTACAAAATGCCGTGCCGAGGTTGCAGGCAGCGGCCAACCGTGCGTTGCTGAAAGCCCACAGCGGGCAGACGGCGACAGTTCGGTTGGAATCCTTTGGGTTTGATGCCCGAGATTACGGTCAGTTTGCACTGCCCGGCGGGACATACACGGCCCTACGGGTGGAAGTGGGGGCCGCGCAGGGGCACAACTGGTTTTGTGTGCTCTACCCGGCTTTGTGCGTGTCGGGGGCTTCGGCGGAATATCCCACCGAAGCGGAAAACGCACTGGTATTCGGCGACTACGAAATTCGGCTCGCCCTGCTGGACGCCCTGCAGGGCCGGTAAAAGCATAAGAGGGAAAGGACCCTGAGCGGGAATCCTTGCTCCCTCTTTTTCTGTCGAGGAGGAAAGGAAGGCGCTATGTTACACCTACTGCTGGGACCATCGGGCAGCGGAAAATCCAGCCGCATGATGGAAGAACTGCGGACCCGGGCTGAACACGGTCAGCGCAGTTTGCTGATTGTGCCGGAGCAGTTCACTTCCTCCACCGAAGGGCGGCTCTACCGTACCTTGGGGGATACGCTCTCGGCTTATGTGGAGAGTTATTCCTTTACTTCGCTGGCGGAAACACTGCTGCGTCGCTACGGGGGCGCAGCCGTGCAGACCTTGGATGAAGCTGGCCGGGCCTTGCTGGTGCGCCGCGCGGTGGATTCACTGCTGGACCGAGTGGTGTACTATAACCGCCAACGCCGGTCTGCTGCCTTTTGCGAAAAGGCGGCCCAGACCATCGAGGAGCTGAAAAGTGCAGGCATTACGCCGCAGGCCTTGGCACAGTATGCCTGCGCCCTCGGCGCGGACCGGGACAAATTGCAGGAACTCTCGCTGATTTACGGTGCGTATGAGGCGCTGTTGGGCCAGAGCGCTATGGACCCCGGGGACCGGCAGCAACTGGCGGCCGGGTATCTGGACGCGGACTTTTTTGCGGGGCGCGGCGTCTACATTGATGAATTTGACACCTTTAATGCACCGAAGCGGGCCTTGTTGTCGGCTATGCTTCCGGTGGCCGATGTGACGGTCTGCCTGTGCTGTGATGGTGCACAGGATCGGGACGGCGGCATGGGGCTGTTTAGTGGGGCTAAGGCGGTGGCAGCCAGTCTGCGCCGTATGGCAGCCGATGCAGGGGTGCCGGTACATACCGAAACACTCACCGAGGACCTGCGCCATGCCGAGGCTCCGGCGTTGGCAGAGCTGAACCTTTTGCTGGCAGATCCCACCTATACGCCGCAATGTACGGTGGATCCTGCCAAGCCGGCCATTGTCTGCCATGCGGCAGCTTCGCGGCAAGCGGAAGCCAAGGCGGTAGCCGCCGAGATTGCCGCTCGTGCCCGGGCGGGTATGCCCTACAATCGCATGGCGGTGATTTGCCGAGATGCAGGGCAGTATCTGGGCCCGATCCGCTATGAGTTTCGCTTGCAGAACA
This sequence comes from uncultured Subdoligranulum sp., assembly GCF_937890665.1. The sequence goes on along the minus strand of NZ_CALADU010000138.1, from coordinate 10,580 downwards.
TTCCGCTTTTCTGCGACGAGGCCACAACGCCGGAAAATACTGCTCCCGCGCGGGCCGTGCATGCTGCGCTGGATCTGGCCCGGGGCGGCTTGAGCAGCCGCACGGTGCTGCGGCTGCTTAAGACAGGGCTGGTGGATCTGCCGCCCCGTCAGCAGAGCGCGCTGGAAAACTACGCCTATACATGGCCGTTGAAGGCTGGCGACTGGCGGGAACCCTTTACCCGCAGTGCCGCAGGATATGCGGACCGGGAGCAGGCGGAGGATGTGCGCACCCGGCAAGATGCTGAGGCCGCCCGCGCTTTTGTGGTGGAACGGATCCAACACTTTTTGGCCCGGGTCAAAAATGCCGGAGCGGCGGCGCTCACCAAACAGATCTATTTGTTTTTGCAAAGCTTGGGGGCGGAAAAAACGCTGAACGATCTGGCTGAAACGCTGCGTCAGCAAGGGCGTCTGCCGGAAGCCGATGAAATTCTGCGGGAGTGGAATGTGGTGATGGGGCTGCTCAACCAGTTGGCCCAGTTGCTGGGGGAGGAAGCTCTGCCCCCGGCGGATTACGCCGAATTGTTCACTCTGCTGCTGCGCACCACCGACATGGGGCATATTCCCCAAAGTTTGGACAGCGTGATTGTGACCACGGCGGGGCGGATGCGCTTGCCCGAAACGGATGCGGTGTTTGTGGTGGGATTGACCGAAGGGGAGTTCCCCCAAACACCCGGCGATCAGGGGCTGCTTTCCCATGCAGACCGGGATGCCATGATCGCACAAGGGGCAGAGCTGCCCGACTGTTTTGAAAATAAGGTACTGCGGGAGGGTGTCTGCTTTTATAAGGCGCTGACGGTGGCGCGGTCCTTCCTGTGGTTGAGCTGGCCCGGTGCCGCTCATGGAGAGGATACCTCACAGGCCAGTGCTGTGTTGACGCCGGTGCGGCAACTGCTGCAGGTGCCCTTTGTGACGCCCTCTACGGCAACTTTGGGGGCAACTCCGGCGGCGGCGCTGGATATTCTCGGTGTGCTGAGCCAGCAGCCCGGTCAGGAAGGGGAGGGCGCTGCTCTGCGCAGGGCGTTGGAAGAGGACGCTGCCGACACCGAAGCGGCTGTCGGATATGCTTCGCTGTGCCGGGCCCAGCAGGAAACCGAGGTGGCGGTCGAAAACACCGGTGAGCTGGAAAAACTGCTGGGCAAGAGCCTGCGGGTCAGTCCTACGCGGTTTGAAAAGTACCAAACTTGTCCCTTTGGCTACTTCATGCAGTTCGTGCTGCGGGCATCACCTCGCCGCAAGGCGGAATTGGCCCCCAACATCAGCGGCACGCTGACCCACTGGGTGCTGGAAAATGCCCTGCGGCGGAAGGGCGAAGCCTTCAAAGACCTGCAAGAGGATGCACTTCGGGAGCTGGTGGATGAGCTGGTACAGGAATATGCCGATGCAAACCTGCCGGGAATCACACTGCGTATGCAATATTTGATCGAGCGAATTCGCCGCAATCTGGTGGGCTTGCTGGGCTTTATCCAGCGGGATCTGCGCCAGTCGGGATTCCAGCCGGTGGCCTTTGAGCTGCGCATCGATGATCGTCCCGGCGATGATCCCGAGGCGCCCCGGATAGAGCCGGTGGAATTGGAAGATGGAGCCGGACATACCGTGCGGATCGTGGGCACAGTGGACCGGGTAGACGCGATGCCGTTGGGACAGCGCACCTACCTGCGGGTGGTGGACTACAAGACCGGCGGTAAGGATTTTCAGCTGAAAGAAGTGTATTGCGGTCTGGATTGCCAGATGCTGCTGTACCTCTTTACCTTGGAGCGCAAGGCACAGAACGAGTTCCCCGGCGCTACCGCGGCGGGGGTGGAGTATCTGTTGGCGGATCCCGCGCCGGAGAGTGTTCCTCGGGCACAGGCAGAGGCGGAGCAGCAGGGTGAGGAAAATACCTACCCCCTTAACGGCCTGCTGTTGGATGATGAGAGCATCTACCGCGCCATGGATACCCGCGGAACGGGAGAATTCGTGCCGCTGAACTTTAATGCCAAGACCGGTAAGGTTACCAACGCCAAAAGTCGGTTAGCCGACGAGAAAAAATTGGGACGGATTCGTGACCATCTGGATGGCTTGTTGGTGCAGATGGCCCGGGACCTTTATGCGGGCAAGATCGATGCGCAGCCGCTGTGCAGCGGGGGAAAAAGCCCGTGTGCCTACTGTGATTTCCGCATTGCCTGCAACCATCGGGACGGGGAGCAGGAACGCACAGTGGATGTTCCCGCCGATCCCTTTGACGAACCATAAAAGGAGAACGCTATGCCGGACACCCCAAAAATTCAATTTACGCCTGCACAGGCCGCAGCCATTGGGGCACGCGGCGGCAGTCTGTTGGTATCGGCTGCGGCCGGTTCGGGCCAGACGCGGGGTTTGGTGGAACGAGTTGTGGGAATGATCACCGATCCACACCATCCCGTGGAGGCAGACAGCCTGCTGATCATGACCTTTACCAATGCGGCGGCGGCCAAACTGCGGGCGGACATCTCTACCCGTCTGGCGGAGGAAGTCCGGGCGCATCCCGAGGATGTGCGGCTGCGCCGCCAGCAGTTGTTGCTGCAGCGGGCCTCCATTGGCACCGTAGATGCCTTCTGTCTGCATTTTGTGCAGCAGCATTTTGCCGCGCTGGACGTACCGCCGGATTTTGAAACGGCGGAAGAGGCGGATCTGGCACGCATCGAGGAGGAAACGCTGTCCAGCGTACTGGAAAACGCTTATCAAGATGCCGAGTTCCGCGCCTTTGCCGATTTGTACGATCGGGGCCGTACCGACCAGACGGCGGGACGGGCCATTCTGGAACTGTACCATTTCAGCCGTGCGCTGCCGCATCCGGCGCAGGCGCTGCAATCTTTCGCTGAACTTTGGCAAAGCGATTTGCCCCCGCAAGATACCCCTTGGGGCAAGGCGCTGCTGCAAATGGCAGAGCAGCGGGCCGAGGGTGCCCGGCAACTGTTGGAAGCCGGTGCGCGCATTGCGGCCCGGGATGAGGCGGCGGATGCCGCCTACACGGCGGTATTGCAGGATGACGCCGCCCGGATGCAATGGCTTTGCAGTGTCTTGCAGCAGGGAAACTGGGATAAAGCGATAGATGCGCTGCGAGAAGTGGGAGGAAATTGGCGCAAAGCGGGCCGGATCAAAGGCGGCAAGGACGCCAACCCGGCGGCTTTTGCGGCTAGTGAGCTGCGCAGCCGCGCCAAAAAACAGATCGAGAGTTTGGCCAGCGATTTTCTGCTTTGTGCGGCCGAGGAATATCAGCAGGACCGTCTGCGGGCGGCACCGTTGGTGGCGGCGTTGGTGCGGGTGACCCAGCAATTTTCCGATGCCTGTTTTGCTGCCAAATGTGAGGAAAAGCTGCTGGACTACGCGGACTTCGAGCACCTTACCTTGGATCTGCTGCTGACGCCGGACGGCAGCCGCACACCCCTTTGCCGCACCGTCAGTGAACGCTATGCGGCGGTGCTGGTGGATGAATATCAGGACACCAACGCTTTGCAGGATGCTATTTATTTTGCATTGGCTTCTCCGCAGGCAGACAATCTCTTCTTCGTGGGGGATATCAAACAAAGCATCTACCGGTTTCGGCAGGCTGATCCGTCGGTGCTTTTGGGCAAACAGCAAAGCTGGCAGCCTTATCCTCAGCCGGTGCCTCAGCCGGCAACGTTGGCACTGGATGCAAACTTCCGCAGCGCTCCGCAGGTAATCGAGGGGATCAACTATCTGTTTTCGGTGATTTTCTCGCCCCAGTTGGGCGGTGTGAGCTACGGGGCCGGACAGCGGCTGGTGGTAGGCCGCCCCGACGCGGCATATCCGGGACTTTGCGAGGTGGATGTCCTGCGGGACGCCGATGTGCAGGGGGAAGCGAGGGTCATTGCGGAGCGGATTGCATCTATGATGGCGAGCGGTTTCCTTGTGCGGGACAAAACCGGTCCGCGGCCCTGCCGCTATGACGACTTTTGCATTTTGCTGCGAGGCCGCGGGGATTTCTCTGTCTATGAGGAAGCGCTGCGTCAGGCCGAGATTCCGGTCTTTGCCGACACCGCAGCGGATCTTCTGGATGCGCCACACATTCGTCCCTTTGCAGCACTGCTGCGGGTGATCGATAACCCGGCACAGGATATTCCACTGGCCTCGGTGTTGCTCAGTCCGATGTTTCCCTATACGCCGGATGATCTGGTGGCGCTGCGCCGCGCCTGCCCGCAAGGCAGCTTGTACGGTGCGGTGCTCTACGGCTGGCAGCCTCGCTTTGCCTCGTTCTTGGAGTCGTTGGAAGAATACCGCCGTCTGGCCCGCACACTGCCGGTCGATCAGTTGTTGGAAGAACTGCTGGCCCGCACGGGATATTTGGCGGCGGTGGGCGCCTTGCCGGACGGCCCGCGCTGCCGGGAAGATCTGCAAACCTTTGTGGTCTGGGCCAATGGCGCCGGACGGGCCGGCTTGTCGGCACTGATCCGTGCGATGGATGCTGCTGCGGCCAATGGTGGGCTGAACCAGAGCGGCGGGGGACAGACCCGTCCGGGCTGTGTCAGCATCATGACGGTACATCGCTCCAAGGGACTGGAGTTTCCGGTAGTGTTTGTGGCCAATACATCCCATCAATTCAACCAGAGTGATGCCGTTCGGCCGGTGCTTACCCACAGCCATTTAGGTGTAGGAGTTATGCTGCGGGCCGGACAGCGCGCCAAGCGATATAAAACACTGCCCTATGCGGCGTTGGCGCAGACCATCCGCACCGAAACGCTGAGCGAAGAAATGCGGGTGCTCTATGTGGCGCTGACCCGGGCACAGGACGCCTTGATCATCACTGTGCCGCTAAAAAAGGTCGACACGGACCTGAAGACGCCGGCTCTCTGTGCGGCCGCGGAAGCTACCGGCCCTGAAACTATGCAGAGCATGAAGAGCTGGGGGGCTTGGCTGTTGACGGCAACGCTGCTGCATCCCAACAGTGATGCACTGTGGGGGTATACCGCCTTGCTGCCGCACCATCTGCCCACCCGTGTGCCGCTGGAAGTTCGGCTGCTGACGGTACCGGCTATACAGGCGAACAAGCCGAACCCGCCGCAGCCTGTGCCGGACGAAACGCTCTACCGGCAGGTTGTTCAGTCGTTTCACTGGCACAATCCCCGAGCGGCACTGCAAAAGATCCCGGCGAAGGTCAGTGTCAGTGCGGTGGCACATGCGACCCGGCCTGTGGCGTTGGAACGCCCGGCCTTTTTGCAGAAAAGCGGTCTGACCGGCGCCGAGCGAGGCACGGCCATTCATGCGTTTATGCAGAGCGTTCCTTTTGAAGGGGAAGCGCCGGACTTGCAGGCGGAGGTCAAGCGTCAGATTGAACAAAAACTGCTGGATCCGGCCTTGGCCGAAAAGCTGGACCTTGCCCGGGTGCAGCCCTTCTTCGAGAGTGGTGTATGGCGGCGCATTCGGATCGCCCGCCGCGTTCTGCGGGAAGAACCGTTTATCACGGCTTTGCCGGCAACACGGATTACGCCGGAAGCGGCAAGCACCGATGCAGAAGTTCTGGTACAAGGCATTGCCGACTTGGTGCTGGTCTTTGACGATCATGCCGAAATCTGCGACTATAAGACCGATGCCAGCAAAGACCCGGCCTTTTATAAAAAGGAATACGCGGAGCAACTGCGCCTCTACCGCCATGCCTTTGCGCTGCGGTTGGGGGTGCCGGTGACCAAACTTACGATTTACAGTTTTACCTTGCAGCAGGAAATCGACATCCCTTTGCAGGAAGAAGGCGTCCCAACGCGATAAAAACCTGCAAAAAATCCTACGGGACGCCTTGACTTAAACCCGCGGTTGTGCTATTATGATAGCACCTCTTTTGCGGGTTTATTTTTTATGCCCTTTTTCGGGGGCAGCCCGTAAGCGCGAGGGAGGCTTATTAACCGATAATGGAGGTGCCGAACAATGACTGTCAAGATCACCCTGGCTTGCACCGAATGCAAGCAGCGCAACTACAACAAGGAGAAGAACAAGAAGAATTCTCCCGATCGTCTTGAGATGAAGAAGTATTGCCGTTTCTGCAAAAAGCATACCCTTCACCGCGAAACCAAGTGAGGATAGGAGCTTAGAGATGGCGGATAAGAAATCTTCGAACACCGCAGCCCAGGCTCAAAGCGACAAAAAGAAAAAGACCTCGTTTTTCGGCAAGGTCAAGAACTTTTTCAAAGGCATCGCCAAGTATTTTAAAGATACGAAGAGCGAGTTGAAAAAGGTCGTATGGCCCAGCAAGAAGGATGTCAAGAACAACACCATCACGGTAATCGCAGTGGTGCTGATTGCGGCAATCGTTTTGATCGTGCTGGACCTTATCTTCGGCGGCGCTATCCACCTAGTGGTCGGCGCCTGAGCGCTTGAGCGGAGGCAATGACCAATGGCTGAACAGGCAAACTGGTATGTGGTGCATACCTATTCCGGCTATGAGAACAAGGTCGCACAGGACCTGATGACGATGGTGGAAAACCGCCGTCTGCAGGACTTGATCTGCGATGTCAAGGTCCCGACCGAGACTGTGATCGAGGAAGTACTGGACAAGACCGGCAACAAGACCGGTGAAAAGGAAGTCCAGCGCAAGCTTTACCCCGGTTACGTCTTTGTTAAGATGGTCATGAACGACAACACTTGGTACATCGTGCGTAACACCCGCGGTTGCACCGGTTTTGTGGGTCCGGAATCTAAGCCGGAACCGCTGACCGAGGCCGAGGTGGCCAAGATGGGCGTCGAGACCACAGCCGAACTGCAGGTCGACTACAAAGTCGGCGATACCGTCGAAATCACTGCCGGTCCGATGGAAGGCTCTGTCGGCACCGTGGAGGAAATCGACATCCCCGCGCGCAAGGTGCGCGTCAAAATCACGATGTTTGGCCGCGAGCTGCCCGCAGAGTTGGAGCTGCATCAGGTCAAACTGTTCTAAGGCTTTTCTTAGAACCTACGCAATTTCCGGTAAGAACCGCGAACGGGCATCGACCCGGGGTACGGTTTTTATAGGGTATGCGGTGGTCGCATACCCGTGGGAGGCCTGCACCGCGGGCCGCAACTCACCACAAAATTTGGAGGTGCAAGTATTATGGCACAGAAAATCACTGGCTACATCAAGCTGCAAATTCCCGCCGGCAAGGCGACTCCGGCCCCCCCTGTTGGTCCTGCTTTGGGCCAGAAGGGCGTCAACATCATGGCGTTCACCAAGGAGTTCAACGAGCGTACCAAGAACCAGATGGGCATGATCATCCCCGTCGTCATCACCGTGTACGCTGACCGCTCCTTCAGCTTCATCACCAAGACTCCTCCGGCGCCCGTTCTGATCAAGAAGGCTGCCGGCATCGACACTGCTTCCGGCGTGCCGAACAAGAACAAGGTCGGTTCCATCACCCTGGCCCAGGCCGAGGAGATCGCCAAGACCAAGATGCCCGACCTGAACGCCGCCACGCTGGAGGCCGCTGTCAGCATGATCAAGGGCACCGCCCGCAGCATGGGCGTTACCGTTGAGGGTTGAACAGGAGGGGAATAAGCAATGAAACACGGCAAGAAATATACCGATGCTGCCAAACTGATCGAGAGCAGCAAGACTTACGATCCGGCCGAGGCTCTGGAGCTGTGCTGCAAGACCGCGACCGCGAAGTTCGACGAGACCGTCGAGCTGCATGTCCGTCTGGGCGTTGACAGCCGTCACGCCGACCAGCAGGTCCGTGGCGCCGTTGTTCTGCCCAACGGTACCGGCAAGAACGTTCGCGTCATTGCCATCGCCAAGGGCGATGCTGCCAAGGCTGCCGAGGCTGCCGGTGCGCAGGAGGTCGGTGACGACGATCTGATCGCTAAGATTCAGGGCGGATACCTCGACTTCGACGTTTTGGTTACCACCCCTGACATGATGGGCCGCGTTGGCCGCTTGGGTAAAATCCTTGGCCCCCGTGGCTTGATGCCCAACCCCAAGGCTGGCACTGTGACCCCCGACGTTGGCAAGGCTGTTACCGATGCCAAGGCCGGTAAGATCGAGTACCGCCTCGACAAGCAGAACATCATCCATGTGCCCATCGGCAAGGCCTCTTTCGGCGCTGAGAAGCTCATGACCAACTTGGATACCGTTCTGGAAGCCATCGCCAAAGCGAAGCCCGCTGCGGCTAAGGGCCAGTACTTCAAGAGCGCGACCGTCGCCACCACCATGGGCCCCGGCGTCCGCGTTGCTACCAACAAGTACGGTGTCTAATCCGGCATATTGCCGCACTTAAAAAGTACTTGACAAACGCACGTTTGCGTGCTATACTATCTAAGCTGTTTTTAAGACAGCAGGTGCCGCAAGGCATAATGGGGTAACCCAACCTGCCGAGAAACGTGCGTTTGATTGCTGTGCTTTCAAGCCCTTTTCCCGGCGACGGGAAAGGGACTTTTCTTGTTACACGAAAAGCCGCTTACCGTTACCAAACTGTAAGTGGAACGAGGTGAAATTCAAATGCCCAGTGCAAAGATTCTGGAATCCAAGAAGGCTCTTGTCAAGGCCCTGAATGAGGAGATCTCTTCTTCTCTGGCCGGTGTGGTTGTCGCGTACAACGGCATCAGCGTGGCCGACGACACCAAGCTGCGTAAGGAACTGCGTGAGGCCGGCGTGCACTACATGGTCGTCAAGAACACCATGCTGCGTCTGGCTGTCAAGGGCACCCAGTACGAGGGTCTGACCGAGTACTTCAAGGGTGATACCGCCATTGCGCTGTCTCCGGAGGACCCGGCTGCTGCGGCTCGCATCCTGTGCAAGTTCGCTGACGCTGACAAGTCCAAGCGCTTCGTCGTTAAGGGTGGTTTCTGCGATGGTCAGGTTATGGACGCCGCTGGCGTCAAGGGCCTGTCCACCATGCCCAACCGCGAGGGTCTGCTCTCCATGCTGGCCGGCTCCCTCAACGGGATCATCGGCGGTCTGGCTGTGGCCCTGCAGGCTGTTGCCGACAAGCAGGACGAGACCGCTGCCTGATCGAAGATCGGGCTGCCTGAGCGTCCCGGCGCGGCGCTCAAAAATCCTGCGCGCCGGATAACAAACCATAAAATTTAATGGAGGTAACTACCATGGCTTCTGAGAAGATCACTGCCATTGTCGAGTCTGTCAAGACTATGACTGTTCTGGAGCTCAAAGAGCTCGTTGACACCATCTGCGAGGAGTTCGGCGTTTCCGCTGTTGCTGCTGCCGCTCCCGCTGCTGCCGGCGCTGCCGCCGCTCCCGCTGAGGAAGAGAAGACCGAGTTCGACGTCATCCTGAAGGACGTCGGCGCCAACAAGATGCAGGTCATCAAGACCGTCAAGGAGCTGACCGGTGCTTCCCTGATGGAGGCCAAGAAGCTGGTCGAGACTCCCGATGCCAAGCTGAAGGAGCAGGCTTCCAAGGCCGACGCCGAAGAGATCCAGAAGAAGCTGGAAGAAGTCGGTGCCAAGGTCGAGCTGAAGTAATTCAGTTTCCCAGTTGTTTTGAGCCGCACGGCATTTGCCGTGCGGCTTTTTGCGTTTTCGTTTGTTTTTAGGGCGCCGCGATAGGCTGCCTATGCCTGCCGGTAAAAAAATGCTGCCGGGACCGTCCTCACCAAAAAGCAAAACCGCCGGACCCGATCGCCGCGCTGCGCTATGCGGGAAAAACATGTGGGTAAATGGGGCAGGGGAAGGCGCGTCCCCACGGCGTGAGAATGCGCGGCAAAATACAGGGCGCTTGCCTGCCGTGTGCTTGGGCAGGCGGGGACCGCTGCGCCCCTTGCATAAAGGCATACAAAAAAGCGGCAGCGTTTCGGGCTGCCGCTCTGCTGTAGTTTGGCTGTGGTCGGGGCTGGGTGGCTCAGGTGATGTCCTGCTTTTGGTACAGAACTGTTGCGATTCGGCAGGAAACGAAGAACCAGATCAGGGAAAAGACGTTTACAACGCCGAACGCCGCCAGGGTGTGTTCCTTTACGGGTAAGAACAGGTTCGTAAGAAGCACAAGCGCCACGATGATGCCCGTTGACGCGATATAGGACATCATAAAGACGATTTGGGATTTATCGGGGTCGAAACGGTAGGCGCAGGGCAGGCTGATGCCGCCCGCCAGCAGCGCGGCGCTTATGCCGATGGACGCATACAGGGCGACGGAATCCCCTGTGGTGGCCGTGCCTGTGAGCAGGAACGCCAGGCAGGGCAGCAGCGAGACCAGCCCCCCCGCCGCCGCAAGCAGAAGGTAGAGCAGAAACTTTTCGCGGATGATCTGCGCCCGCGATACCGGCATGGTGAGGACGTTTTTGTTCCATTTGCAAGCGGCGTCGCTGGCGATGCTGATAAAGACCGACGTTGTGGCAGCGGCCGGGGCGATGACCAGCAGGGCGCTGGGCTCCACCAGAAACGAAAGCCCGAATCCGATCACGATCAGGCAGACGAGCGTTATCAGAATGTTGCTTTTGGCGATGTACAGATCTTTCAGTAAAATGCCGCTCATGATTGTTCCCCCTTCACATACAGAAGCATGATCTCGTCGATCGTGGCGGGCACGATCAGCGCCTTCGGGTATTTCCGCTGCAGGGCTTCCCGGTCGCTGACCAGGACCTGCCA
>NZ_CALADU010000137.1 GCF_937890665.1 uncultured Subdoligranulum sp. | reverse complement strand
CGGCAAAGCGCACCTTCGCCGAGGTAGCGGTGTCCTGCAGCCGGGCCATGGCGGCGTCGATGACGTCCCGCCGCTGGCCGCTGGCTGCGGCCTTGGCTTCCAGTTCCTGCAAGCTGCTGCGCAAAGCGGCGATGCCCTCGTCCAGCGCGGTCAGACCGGCCTGTAATGCCTCGATGGCGGTGCGGTGTTCCTCTGCTTCCCGCTGGATGCTCTGCTGGCCCTGTCCGGCCCGTTCCAGTTCGGAGCGGGCTTCGTCGATGCGGAAGCGGTTGTGCTCGTTCTCGTTTTTGAGGACGGCCACCTGACTTTCGCTGCCGGCGTTGGCTTCGGTGATGGCGCGGATGTCGGCGTTGGCCTGTTCCACCTGCAGCATGTAGTTCTGGGCCTGTTCCCGCAGGGCATTGCTCTTGGCGTCAAACTCGTCCAACTGACGGCTCAGCCGCTCGTAGTCGGCCTGCGCGGCCTCGTACTTGCGCTGCTGGTCCCGCAGGGATTCGTTGGCGCGGCGGATGGCATCCACCCAGAGGGTGACTTCCAGACTTTTGCGGGTGGCCGACAGTTCAAGGAACTGCTGGGCCTTTTCACTGTCCCGTTTCAGGGGGCCCACCCGTTTTTCCAGTTCACCCAAGATGTCCCGCAGCCGCTCCAGATTGCCCTCGGCAGCGGCCAGACGGCGCTCGGCTTCGTTTTTGCGGTAGCGGTACTTGGCAATGCCCGACGCTTCCTCAAAAATTTCCCGCCGCTCACCGGACTTGGCGCCCACGATCTCGGCAATGCGGCCCTGCCCTACGATGGCGTAGCCGTCCCGGCCCAGACCGGTGTCCAGCAACAGTTCGTAGACATCCTTGAGGCGGACGTTCTGGCCGTTGATGGAATATTCACTTTCGCCGCTGCGGTAGTACCGGCGGCCGATGGTCACCTCGTCGGCGTCCATATCGAGGCCATGGTCGCTGTTGTCGATGGTCAGCGCCACCGACGCATAGCCCATGGCGCCCCGGGTCTGGGTGCCGCCAAAGATAACGTCCTCCATCTTGCCGGAGCCCCGAAGCTGCTTGGAGCTGGTTTCGCCCAGCACCCAGCGGATGGAGTCCGAGATATTGGACTTGCCCGAACCGTTGGGCCCCACCACGCCGGTGATGCCGTTGCCAATGGTGATCTTGGTACGGTCGGGGAAGGACTTAAAGCCCTGAATTTCCAGTTCTTTCAGACGCATAGGGTCTCCTTAGCGGTTGGCTTGCAGACGGTCCAGCGCCTGCTTGGCGGCATGCTGTTCCGCCGCCTTCTTGCTGCGGCCCACGCCCTGCGCCAGCCGCTTGCCGTCACAGTACACCCCTACGGTGAACTGTTTGGCATGGTCGGGGCCGGTCTCGCCCTCCACCTCATAGCGCAGTTGGGCGTTGGGGTTCTGCTGTACCACCTCTTGCAGGCGGGTCTTGTAGTCTTCCTCGGCGGTTTTACCCTCGCTGAGGAACGGCAGGATAAAGCTGCGGGCCACTTCCAGCCCGCCGTCCAGATAGAGGGCAGCGATGACCGCCTCGAAGGCGTCGGACACTACGCTGGGCCGGTTCCGTCCGCCGCCCAGATCCTCGCCGTGGCCCAGCCGCAGATAGTCCCCCAGATGGATCTCACTGGCAAACTGGAAGAGGGCATCCTCGCTGACAAGGCTGGCCCGCATCCGGGTCAGCTCGCCTTCGGGCCGGTCGGACTGGTGGAACAGATAATCCGCCGCCACTACCGACAGCACACTGTCCCCCAAAAATTCCAGCCGCTCGTTGTGGGTGGTGGGGACTTTGCTCTCGTTGGCATAGCTGGTATGGGTCAGCGCAATGCGCAGCAGGGCGGGATTTTTGAACTGATAGTGGAGAACCTGCTGCAGTTCTTCGGGTTTATGGGTAGGCACAGTTGGGTCCATCCTTTCTTGGTTGGGGCAAAGTTAGGCTTGGGGTTTGGTTTCCAGCGCGTTCAGGGCGGTCTGCATGGTGCCGCACAGGTCGTTGGCCACACAGATCTTGGCCTGCCGGATGGCATTCTTGATGCCCTTGGCCTTGCTGGAACCGTGGGCCTTGATGACCGGCTTGGCAGCGCCCAGCAGCGGCGCGCCGCCCACTTCTTCGGAGTCCATCATCCGCTTGATCTCGGACAGGCCCCCCTTGATGCCCAGATAGCTGAGCTTGGTGATGAGATTCTTCAAAAAGACCTGCTTGAGCATGCCCAGCAGGGTCTTGGCCACGCCCTCGGTGAGTTTGAGGACCACGTTGCCCACAAATCCGTCGCAGACCACCACGTCCACATCACCGTCCATGATGTAACGGGGCTCGATGTTGCCCGCAAAGTGGATGCAGGGGTTGGCTTTGAGGAGCTGGTGGGCTTCCCGATAGGTGGGGGTACCCTTGGTGTCCTCGGCGCCGTTGTTCACCAACGCCACCTTGGGGTCCTTGCGGCCCATGACCTTCTCGGCATAGACGCTGCCCATCGTGCCGAAGGCG
>NZ_CALADU010000136.1 GCF_937890665.1 uncultured Subdoligranulum sp. | reverse complement strand
TGGATCTTCGGCGGCGACGGCTGGGCTTACGACATCGGTTACGGCGGCTTGGATCACGTCCTGGCTTCCGGCCACGATGTCAACGTCATGGTCTTCGACACCGAGATGTACTCCAACACCGGCGGACAGGCTTCCAAGGCCTCCAACATCGGTGAGGTCTGCCAGTTCGCTGCTGCCGGTAAGGAAATCAGCAAGAAGAGCCTGGCCGAGATCTGCATGACCTACGGCTACATCTACGTGGCTCAGATCGCTCTGGGCGCCAACATGGCCCAGGCTGTCAAGGCCATTGCCGAGGCTGAGGCTTACCCCGGCCCGTCCATCATCATCGGCTACGCTCCCTGCGAGCTGCACGGTGTTAAGGGCGGCATGACCAACTGCCAGAACGAGATGAAGAAGGCTGTCGAGGCCGGTTACTGGAACCTGTTCACCTTCAATCCCGCCAACAAGGCTCAGGGCAAGAACCCCTTCACCCTAACCTCCAAGGCCGGCGATATGAGCAAGTATCAGGACTTCCTGAACAACGAGACCCGTTATAGCCGTCTGGCTCGTGCCTTCCCCGAGCGTGCGAAGGAACTGTTCGAGAAGAACCAGGCCGCTGCCGATGCTCGTTACGAGCACCTGACCCGCTTGGTCGAGCTGTACAAGTAATCTTGTGCGCATGAGATTCTCTGTACTTTTCTTATAAGAAAAGTACCAAAAGAATGTCACCTAAAAATCCCCGTCCGGGTACCCCCGGGCGGGGATTTTTGTTGCCGTTTTTCCGGTACCTTTCCTTACAAAAAGCACAGCGAAGCCCATACACCCTGCGAATCCTTACCGAAGCGGCAGGGGGGGCTGCTCTGGGGCAGCCGGGGCGTGGTTTTTTCCAAGACGGGGTGTTTTGCAGAGCAGGAGCTTGTCCCCACCGCGGGGGAAAACCCGCCCCGGCTTAGGCTATGGTACACCCGCTGCTTTCCCTCATAATCATCCCCCGCACCCCGCCCCGATCTTTGGCTTGCGGGTGTTTCTTGGCAAGAGGGGGGCCGAATCCCCATAGAAAACCGCCCGCTATGGAATTTCCATAGCGGGCGGTTTTGTTTGGAGTTTCTTCGGTTCCTTCTTTGCAAAGAAGGAACAAAAGCCCGGCGCTTAGGCGGCCATAGCGGTTTGGGCGATCCAGATGCCCAGCACCACCAGACCCAGCGCGATGCGGTACCAGCCAAAGGCCGTGAAGGTATGTTTCTTGACGTAGTTCATCAGGAAGCGGATGGCGGCCATGGACACCAAGAAGGCCACCACGCAGCCCACCAGCAGGGACAGCACTTCCGGCATGGTAAAGCTGCTGCCGCCCAGCACATACTTGACGACCTTCAGCCCGGAAGCACCGGCCATGACGGGAATCGCCAAGAAGAAGGTGAACTGGGACGCGCAGGGGCGGCTCATACCGCAGAGCAGGCCGCCCACGATGGTGGCGCCGCTGCGGGACGTGCCGGGGATCATGGCCAGCACCTGCCACGCGCCCACCAGAATGGCCTGCTTGTAGGTGATGCGGCTGAGCTTGGTGGTGGAAGGCACCCGGGGCCGACGCTCGATGAGGATGAAGGCCACGCCGTAGACGATGAGCATGATGGCCACCACAATGCTGTTGTAGAGGTGGGCATCCAGCCAGTCATCCAGCAAGAAGCCCAGCACGGCGGCGGGCAGACAAGCCACGATGATCTTGCACCACAGCCGGACCACCGGCCAGCGCAGATGCTTGGCAAGGCCGGAATCCCGGCCGTTGTCGGCACAGAAGGGCCACAGTTTTTTGAAATAGAGGACCACCACCGCCAAAATGGCGCCCAGCTGAATGACCACGCGGAACATGGACATAAATTCTTCGTCAAAGCTGAACTTGAGTAGCTGTTCGGCCAGAATCATGTGGCCGGTACTGGAGATGGGCAGCCATTCGGTGATGCCTTCGATGACGCCGTAGACGACGGACCGAAGCAAGTCAAAGAGTAAATCCATGCGGGCAATGCCTCCTTATTGTTTCGCGTACCTATCATACCACAAAACGGGCAGGGGAGGGTACTCTTTTTTTGTAGATTTTACAACTATTTTGGTCGCCTCTAGGCAAAACTGCCAAAACCGTCTTGCCGTTTTTGTCGGATGCCACTATAATAAAGTATATCTGTGCATAGAGGAAGGGAATAGGGATATGTATACCACCGTGCTGTTTGATCTGGACGGTACCTTGCTGAACACCATCGACGATCTGGCCGACTCGGCCAATCGGGTCTGCGCGGCCCATGGCTGGCCCACCTACACGGTGGACCAATACCGGTACTTTGTGGGCAACGGCATCCCCAAATTGGTGGAGCGGTTCAGCCCGGAATCGGCCCGCGACCCCGAAACGCTGGCCGCTACCCTAAAGGAATTTGACGCCGAATACGGCGCCCATATGTTTGACAAGACCGCGCCCTACCCGGGCATGCCGGAGCTGCTGGCCCGGCTGCACGAACGGGGGATTCGGATGGCGGTCTACTCCAACAAAGCCGACGAATTTGCCGGGGACGTGGTGGCGCGGTACTTTGACGCCAGCCTGTTTGAGGTCATCCGGGGCGCCCGGAAAGGCGTGCCCACCAAGCCCGCGCCGGAAGGCACCAAGGCCCTGATGGCCCATCTGGGGGTAGACCCCGCCGCCGGCAACGTGCTGTACGTAGGGGACAGCAACGTGGACGTGGCCACCGCCCACAACGCGGGACTGCCCTGCTGCGGCGTGCTGTGGGGCTTCCGCACCCGGGAGGAACTGCAGCAGGCAGGGGCCGAATATCTGGCCGCCGACACCGCCCAGTTGGAAGCGGTCATTTTGGGATGAGGTTTGGGCGGTGAACCCCCGTGACCGGGAATTTTTGGGCGTCTTGTTTAGAATTTCTTTGCCTACTTTCTTTGCAAAGAAAGTAGGGAAAGGCATACTTTTACAAAATTTGTAAGGGGGATCTGGTAGCATGATTGTGCAGCACTATAAAGATATGCTGGGGGCCAAGTCGGTCATTCGGGAAATTTCCGAATGGAGCACCGCCCGCGGCAAGGAAATCGGGTACGAGAATGTCTTTGATTACTCGTTGGGCAATCCGTCGGTGCCCTGCCCGGCGCAGTTCACCGAAGCCTGCCGGGATTTGCTGGACCATACCGACCCGGTAACGCTGCACGGCTACACCCCCACGCTGACCCTGCCGGAAGTGCGGGCGCAGGTGGCGGAAAGCCTGAACCGCCGGTTCGGCATGGACTACACCGCCGACCATATCTTTATGACTTCCGGTGCGGCGGGGGCGCTGGCCCACGCGCTGCGCTGCGTGGCGGTGCCGGGGCAGAACATCGTGACCTTTGCGCCTTTCTTCCCGGAGTACAAGCCCTACGTGGAAGGCGCCGGGCTGACTCTGCGGGTGGCGCCGCCTCGGGTGGAGGATTTCCAAATCAACTTTGACGCGCTGGACGGTCTGGTGGATGAAAACACCGCCGCCGTGCTGATCAACTCCCCCAACAATCCCAGCGGTGTGGCATACAGCGCCGCCACGCTGACCAAACTGGCCGACTACCTGACCGCCGCCAGCAAACGGTATGGGCATCACATCTTCCTGATTTCCGATGAACCCTACCGGGAGATCGCCTTCGGCGGGGTAGAGGTGCCCTATCCGGCCAAGTTCTATCCCGATACCCTGACCTGCTACTCCTTCTCGAAGAGTTTGAGCGTGCCGGGGGAGCGCATCGGGTATCTGGCCGCCAACCCCCACTGCGAGGACGCCGCCTACATCGTGCCGATGTGCGGGCAGATCTCCCGGGGGACGGGGCACAACTGCCCGTCGGGGCTGTTCCAGTGGGCGGTGGGCCGCTGCATCGACCTGACCAGCGACCTGTCGGTATACGAAACCAACATGGAACTGCTCTATGTCGAGCTTACCAAGCTGGGCTTTACGGTCAACAAGCCCAACGGCACCTTCTACATCTTTCCCAAAGCCTTGGAGGAGGACGCCAAGGCTTTCTGCCGCAAGGCCATGGCCTACGACTTGGCTTTGGTGCCGGGGGATACCTTCGGCTGCCCGGGATATTTCCGCATGGCCTACTGCATCGCAACCGAAAAGGTACGCCGCAGCATCCCCGCACTGGAAAAATTCGTCCGGGAACAGTACGGCGTGAAGGTCTGACGGGGTATACTATTGGAATTTCTTCGGTTCCTTCTTTGTAAAGAAGGAACAAAGAAGGAACAACAACCACACAAAGGATGAAAGCTATGACGATTGTACGCCGTATACTACCGCTGATGTTAGCCGTAACGCTGTTGGCGGGCTGTTCCAAGAAAGCGAAGGAACCGGAACCCACGCCGACACCGGTACCAACGGTAGCGCCGACGCCGGAACCCACCGCCACGCCGGAGAGTGCGTTGGTGATGGCGGCAGCGTCCAGCAACGCCACCAAGGACGCGCCGGAAGTGACCGACCCCACCACTTGGGACGAAGCGGGCAAAGCGTTGATGGAGCAGTTGGCGGAACAGTTTGCCGACGCGGGCATGACGCTGGACGCGCAGGAAGGATACCCCTACCTGTTGGCGGTAAACCGGGCAGCCAGCACGGTGACGGTCTACACCACCGACGAGGAGAACCGGTACACGGTACCGTTCATGGCGATGGTTTGCAGCGGCGGCGAGGACACCCCCACGGGTTACTGGACCACCCCGGTGAACTATGACTGGCGGCTGCTGATGGGACCCAGCTATGGGCAGTACGCCACCCGCATCTATGGCGGGTATCTGTTCCACAGCGTGCCCTATTACAGCCAGCACAAGGACGACGTGGAATACGACCAGTTCAACGAGCTGGGCAGCATTGCCAGCTTGGGCTGTATCCGGTTGGCGGTGGTAGACGTAAAGTGGATCTACGATAACTGCCCCATCGGTACGCCGGTGGTGATCTATGACGACGCGGAAAACCCCGGGCCGATGGGCAAACCGGGCACCATCTACACCGACCCGAAGGACGAGGAAAAGCGGGGCTGGGACCCCACCGACCCCGACCCGGCCAACCCGTGGGATGACAGCTACCTGACCGGCACGGCTATCCGCAGCCAAGAGGCGTGGGACCAGTGGGACGCCGAACAGGAAAACTGGCTGGCCAGCCTGACCCCCACCGACCTGCAAGGCTGGAGCACCGATTCCAGCATCGTGGGCACCCGCGGCTAACCATCCTTTCTTTATAAAGAAAGGACCAAAGAATTTCAACCAAAAAGGCATGGTCTTAGGACCATGCCTTTTTCTATAGAGTTTCTTTGCCTACTTTCTTTGCAAAGAAAGTAGGGCTTTATCAAGGAACCATCACGCATGTAACGTAATATAATACACCGGGCACCGCGCTACCTCGGTGAGCAGCTCCGCCGATTGAATATCCAGCACTTCGTTGGCCAACTCCAACAGCTCATCGGCGGAATACAGGTAGCCGTAGAGCACAAACCCATCGGAGAGGTCCCGGTTTTCCACCGCATCGGCCAAGCCTTCGGCGTCGTGGCCGCCGGTGACCTGATACACCGCCTCTCGCTGGGCAAATTCCGGTAAGAAAAGGTCGGGGGCCACTTCGTACCCCGCTTGGTTGAGCACCACCGCGGGCAGGGAAGCGGTATCTGCCAGCGCAGGGGCGCGGCCCGCGTACTGGGTGTAGAGGTATTCGTTGCCCACCGTCAGATGGGCCATCAGGACAGGCAGCATGACGATGAGGGCCATCACCGGTTCCCACCGGGGATAAAGGGCCGCCAACCGGGCCAGCACGGCAGCGCCTGCCAGCACCAGCGGCCCGTAGAGCAGCACATAGTAGCGGTCCGCCTCATAGGGGGCGGTCTTGTTGATGACCAAAATATAACACAGCCCCGCCAATGCCAGCATGCAGGCAAACAACCCCATGCCCCGGGGACGGCAGCCCGCCTTCCAGAGCAGCGCCCCGGCAAAGAGGAGCAGCAGTGCCCAGAGAGCCGCGCCGCCGAATTGGCCCCCCAGCAGGGCCAGGACCCGGCCTACGCTGGCGACCCAATCGGACAGGGAGGAGAGGTCCAAAAAGCTGCCGAAAGCCTGCTGCCCCCGGGACCCCGAGAAGATGTGCTGCCGCATGGTGGGAAAGGCCAAAAACGCCAAGCCCAGCCCGCCGAATTCGGCCACCACATAGGACAGGGCGGCCCGCCAGCGGCGGGTGGCCAGCAGCCATAGGCCGAACAGCCCGCAGAAGAAGAAACAGAACACAAGGAAGAAATACTGGGTCAGTGCGCCGGCCATGGTGGCGGCCGCCAACCCCAGCCAGACCAGCCCGGGCTTTTGCCCGGCGCGCAGCCGGCGGTAGAGGGTCAGGTGAGCCAACACCAGCAAAAGGGTCTCGCACATCAGCATGGCGTACATCCGGGTCAGGATGGCCATGCCTTGGGTGCCTACGTTGAGCAGAAAGACCGCCGCCGCCACCCACGACACCCAGAACCGCCCGGTGAGCCGCCGCGCCGCCCAGTACAGCACAAAGGTGGCTGCCAGCAGAAAGAGGAAGTTGGGCAAAAGCCCCACCCAAGGCAGGTCTACCCCGGGGAAAAGACATTCAAAGGTATAGACCACGCAGTAGTAGAGCGGCGGGTGAACGTCGATTTTTTGGTTGTTCCAGAGGATGCGGTAGTCAAAGGAATGGGTGGGGTGCAGGGCGCTCTGGTAGAGCGCACCGTCCTGCCAGGTATCCAGATACCCGTCCTGCAGGGCGTAGAATCCCCCCGGATAGTTGGTCAGTTCGTAGGTATACAGCTCGTCTACATGATACCCCTGCTTGCAGGCGGCATAGCCAAGCATCAAGCCCAGCCCCGCCACCAGCAGCAAGACCAGCGCCAGCAGATACCGCTTTTTCCGTTGTGCCATAGCGTGCTCCCATCACCAAAAAAGCCCGCCCCCCAAGGGGCGGGCTACATTGTTTTACATCTCGGCGTTTTCAGCCAGATCCACAGCAAAGCGCCACAGTTCACCGATCGTCATATCCACGTTCAGTTCACTCTCGTCGATTTCCACGCCCAGCGCTTCACCCAGTGCCCAGGCCAGTTCCACCATGTCCTCATGGTCGGCGCCCAGATCGCTCAGCGCAACGCCGCGGGAAAGTTCGGCCGTGTCGCAGCTGAACTGTTCCGCCAAAAGCTCCTGCAGTTCTTCGAACGTCACTCTGCGTTCCCCCCTCGCTGAGAAGTTTTCTTTTATGATACAGGGCGGCACCCCATTCGTCAAGGGGGTGCAAGGGTACAATAGCACAAAATTACTGTGATTGTTTTGTGGAATCTGCCGGGGTCGCTGCCGGTAATTGCGGCTGGGCGTTCAAAATCCGCATAAACTCTTCGCCGGAGATGGTCTCCTTTTCGTAGAGATATTGGGCGATCTCGTCCAGTTTGCGCTTGTTTTCGGCCAACAGCGACAGGGCCTTCTGGTGCTGGGCCTTGACGATCTCCACCACCTTGGCGTCCACCGCGGCGGCGGTCTGCTGGCTGCAAGCCAAGCTGGCGTCGCCGCCCAGGTAGGCGTTGTTGACGGTTTCCAGCGCCACCATGTCGAAGTCATCGGTCATGCCGTACCGGGTCACAGCGGCCCGGGCCAGCTTGGTGGCCTGTTCAATGTCGTTGGAAGCACCGGTGGTGATGGAGTGGAAGATCAATTCCTCCGCAGCACGGCCGCCGGTAAAGGTGGCGATCTTGTTGAGGATCTCCTCCTTGGACATCAGGGTGTGGTCGCCCTCATCCACCTGCATGGTAAAGCCCAGCGCGCCGGAGGTACGGGGCACAATGGTGATTTTTTGCACCGGGGCGCTGTGGCTTTGCAGCGCCGCCACCAAGGCATGACCCACTTCGTGGTAGGCCACGATGCACTTCTCTTTGTCGTTGAGGATCTTGTTTTTCTTCTGGGCACCGGCCAGAATGGTGTCCACGGCCTCCTGCAGGTCGAACTGGGTCACGGCCTTGCGGCGGTGACGCACGGCGCAGAGGGCGGCTTCGTTGACGATGTTGGCCAGCTCGGCGCCGGAGGCACCGGGGGTCATCCGGGCTATAATGGAAAAGTCGCAGTCGGGGCCCAGCTTGACCTTCTTGGCGTGGAGCCGCAGGATACTTTCCCGGCCTTTCAGGTCGGGCAGTTCCACCGGCACGCGGCGGTCAAACCGGCCGGGCCGGGTCAGGGCCGGGTCCAGCGATTCGGGACGGTTGGTAGCGGCCAGAATGACCACGCCCTTGGTGGCGTCAAAGCCGTCCATCTCGGTGAGGAGCTGGTTCAGGGTCTGCTCCCGCTCGTCGTTGCCGCCGAAGTTCCCGGCGCCGTCACGCTTTTTGCCGATGGTATCGATCTCGTCGATAAAGACGATGCAGGGGGCTTTTTCGGCGGCCTGTTTAAAGAGGTCCCGCACCTTGGAAGCACCCATGCCCACGAACATCTCTACAAATTCGCTGCCCGCGATGGAGAAGAAGGGCACACCGGCCTCGCCGGCCACGGCCCGGGCCAGCAAGGTCTTGCCGGTACCCGGAGGGCCTACCAGCAAAACGCCCTTGGGCATCTTAGCGCCGATGTCCTCGTACTTTTTGGGGTTGTGGAGAAAGTCCACGATCTCTTGCAAACTCTCTTTGGCTTCGTCCTCACCGGCCACGTCCTGAAACTTGATGCCGGTCTTGTCGTCCACCACATACTGCTTGGCCCCCGACTTGCCGCCGAAGAACATGGAATTGGCGCCGCCCATGCCCTGCATCCGCTTGGCCAGCATCCGGTTGGCCAGCCAGAACAGCACCAAGAAGGGCAGGAAGCTCAGCACCAGATTGAGCAGCGAATCCCAGATGGTGGGGTTCTGGTAGACGGTGCCGAACTCTACGCCGGCATCTTCCAGCCGGTTGACCAGATCGCCGTCCTGCGAGATGGCGTTGGTCTTGTAGGCGTTTTCGTCCTTGTCCACAAAGAAGATCTGCTGGTCTTCCAACTGGACGGTGGTCAGTTCTTTATCTTCCAGCATCTGCAAGAAGGTGCTGTAATTGACGCTTTTTACTTTGGCCTGCATCATGGCCGGGAATAGGAAAATGTTGCTGAGCAGCAGCAGCACGATCACAATGGAATAGCCGACCCAAAGTTTCTTTTTGGGATCTTTGGGGGGTGTGGTTTCTTTCATAGATCTTCAACTCCTTACTAAGGTATAGCATGCGCCAAAATCATGAACCGCATGTGAATGGATTTTGAACGAATCGAAAAATCCCAGAGAAATGCAGGGTTTTGCACCGTTTGCACCGAGTTTTCCACTCTTTCCACGGACTTTTCCACGGGGAAATGGTGGAAAACCCTGTTGAAACTGTGGAAAACCGGGTGGAAAAGTGGGGAAATTCCGAGAATTTGCAGCAGCAACGGCGAAAATAGGCGGAAAATTTTCCACAACTGTCCACCGAAAAGGTGCAAAAACGGCCCGGACCGAGGGATCCGGGCGGTGGAAAAGACACAAAATAGGGGAAAAGGGCGGCAAAAATCCCCTGCCGGCAGAGGGTGTTTGGGGAAAACTCGGCGCCGGGGCTGCCCGGTGGAAAAGCCGGTTTTTATTCCCGGGGGGCGCCGCCGTAAGGCCAAGGGATGTCGGACAGTTCTAAAAGATAATCCGCCGTGACGCCGTAATACCGGGCCAGCTTGCGCAGGATCTCGGTGGGAATGTCCAGTTCGCCCCGCTCATAGTTGCTGTACACCCGCTGGCTGCAAGACAAAATTTGCCCCAGTTGGGTTTGGGTCAAGTCATGATCTTCGCGTAGGTCGCGGATTCGTCGGTACAGCATGGTCAGCCTCAACTCTTTGTAGGGATACAAAAAGTATAGCATAGCGGAATTTCCGCTATTGCACTCTAGCGGATAATGCGCTAGAATAGAAGTGGCTACTCTCTTTTCTGCCGGTGATAGGATGCCCATTTTTGCACAGGGCGGTGGAAAAGGTAAAATAATCCTATTAAAAATAGACAGATAAACTATAAATGTTCAAATATTTGCAATATTTGTAACAAGTCGGCAACATCTGTCGTTATACTATATAGGTGAAAGAAAACAAAAGGAGGGCTGCACCGTGGCCGAACCCGCCTATCAAAAGGAAGTATGCTTTGTGGAAGAACTAAAACCCCGGGTACATCATCTGCTGCGGCGCACCAACCGTAAGCTGACCGAGTATCGGTTCAAGGATCTCCAGATCGACCTGCGGGCCCATCGGGTCTGGCGGGCGGGGGTAGAGGTAGACCTGACCCTCCGGGAGTATGCGTTGTTGGAAACCTTGGTCATCAACCGCAACATTGCGCTGACCCGGGGGCAACTGCTCACCGCCGCATGGGGGTACGATTACATTGGCGAAAGCCGCACGGTGGATGTCCATATCAACCGGGTGCGGCGCAAGCTGGGCCTCCAGCACGAGATCCAGACGGTTTTTAAGGTAGGGTATCGCCTCAATACCCGAGGGACGCTGTAACGCCCCACTGTTGGGCCACTGCCTGCCGTTCTTGGGCGGCCAAGGTTTCCCATGGGGGATTGGCCCACAGGGAGCCGTACCGGTAGAGCCCCGCCCCCTGAAAGCCCAGTGTTTCCAGCAGGGCCAGTTGGTCGGCCAAGGCGTGGCCGGTGTTCCATTCGTCGGCGCCGGCAGTGCTGCCGTCCCCATCCCCCAGCCGGTAGGCGCCCAGCCCGCCGTAGAGCGCCACCCCCTCGGCCCGGGACAGCGCCGCCCATTGGGCAGCCAGTTCGGGCAGACTGCGGGTGGTGTCGCCGTTTTGTTCGTAGGTAAGGCCCCAGTAAAGCTGGGGCATCAGATAATCCACAAAGCCGCCCTGTGCCAGCCACCGGGCGGCATCGCTGTATTGGCCGCTGTAACACAGCTCCAAATCGGCCATGGGCGCCACGCCGAACCGCACGCCGTAGCGTTGGGTCACGCTGTGGCAAAGGGTCATCAGCTCGTTGACGTTCTGCCGCCGCCAGTTTTCCAGCGAAAGGCCGCTCTCCGCCGCGGCATAGTCCGCCGCGTCAAAGGAGGCGTCGGTGGTGGGGTAGAAATAGTCGTCAAAGTGGATGCCGTCCAAGTCGTAGTTTTGGCAGAGTTCCTCTACCCCATCGGCGATGAACTGCCGCACGGCGGGGTCGCCGGGGTCAAGGTAGATGCCTTGGGTGGTGACCTTGCACCATTCGGGGTGCTGCCGGGCGGGGCTGTCGTCGCAAAGGGCGGGCACGCCCCCCACCTGTAAGCGGTAGGGGTTGACCCAAGCTTCCAGTTCCAACCCCCGGTCGTGGGCAGCCTGCACCAGCAGGGCCAGGGGATCATAGCCGGGGTCCTGTCCTTGGGTACCGGTGCAAAGGTGGCTGAAGGGAAAGAGTGCACTGGGGTAGAGGGCGTCCCCGAAAGGCCGCACTTGGGCCAGCACCACGGTGGCCCCCACGTCGGCGATGTTGTCCAGCAGCGCCCCGGCATCTTGGGCGAAGGTGTCGGCGGAAGAAAAGTCCACCTGCTGCCATTCCAGATAGCTGACCCACACCGCCCGGTAGGGGGTGGTGCGGGTCGCGGGCGCCGCCGTGGCCGACGGCGCAGCGGTGGCGGTGGACGGGGCGGAATCCCCCGCAGAGGAAGAACCGCGGGAACCCGCCGCCCTATCGGAGAGCATCCATAGGGGTGCCACCAGCGCCACCAATGCCCACCCCAACACCAACAGACCCCAGCCCCAACGCCGCACGACCCGCACCTCCTTTTGGGGAAAGATATGCCCGTCCGCCCCAAAAAATGCCCGCCGCCCTTGGCAACCGGCCCGATTTGTGATATACTATTGTGTACGACTGATGCGGGCCATTAGCTCAGTTGGTCAGAGCTGGCGGCTCATAACCGCTTGGTCCCGGGTTCAAGTCCTGGATGGCCCACCAATAAAAGAGCGTCCCCAAACAGGGGACGTTTTTTTATTCAAAAGGCCATTCAGGACTTGAACAGCCCGTAGCCAAACAGTCCTGCGGACTGTTTGGCAGGGCGCGGGTCAGCAGAGGATGGCCCACCAATAAAAGAGCGTCCCCAAACAGGGGACGTTTTTTTATTCAAAAGGCCATTCAGGACTTGAACAGCCCGTAGCCAAACAGTCCTGCGGACTGTTTGGCAGGGCGCGGGTCAGCAGAGGATGGCCCACCAATAAAAGAGCGTCCCCAAACAGGGGACGTTTTTTTATTATGCAAAGACAAGATTCTGCCGTTGAAAATGGCCGCTTTTCGCGGCCGTATAAATCGGAACCAACGCGCTGCGTTGGTTTTTGCACCGCGCTGTACACTGTGGGCGCGGTTGCGGGGCATGGCCCCGCAGGCAAAAAACTTGAACAGCCCGTAGGCAAACAGTCCTGCGGACTGTTTGACAGGGCGCGGGTGAACAGAGGATGGCCCACCAATGCAAAAGCGCATCCGGTGCCCGCCTTCCCCGCTTGACAGCGCCCCGGCCCGGTGCTATACTAAGACTGTGCTCCTTAAGAGCGAACAATCGAAGAATTTTGATGACACGCCTATTCCCATACGGGATAAGTGTGTCATTTTTTTGTTCGCAGAAAGGAGCATGTCTACAAATGTTGCAGAAAATTGAACAGGAAGGAATTGTTTGTTCGGTATTTACCAACGACAAGACGGTGGCCGCCACCGAAAACCCGGCGCTGGACCTCCAGACGGTGGTCTATGCTGGGTGGCGGTGGCTGTATCGGTGCCGGGCGCTGCGCAAGCCGCTGTGCGCGCTCTGTCTGGGGTTCCGGCGGGGCAAGTACCGCCGCAAGAGCCTGCGGTTGGTGGTGACGCTGCCCGCCCGGGCGGCCCAGCTTCCGGGGGATGGGTACCTCCACCTGCTGGTTCGCCTCTCGTCGGAGGGCGCCTATCTGGAGGCCGTCAACCATACCGCCCAGAAGCGGCCCGGGGGGCTGCCCCACCGGGGCCGGCGGGTCGTCTTCCACTGACCCAAACCCGGGAGCCATCGGCTCCCGGGTTTTTGCATGGGGGCGGCGGCTCTTTACGGGGCGCGATTGCCGTATTATAATGAAACAAAAAGAATAAGGGTGGAGGAATTTTCATGAGATTGTATGGAAAACTTGCCGCCTTAAGCCTGACGGCTGCGTTGTTGCTGACAGGCTGCGGCACCACCATCACAGGGGTGACGCTGGGCCTGCCCGACCAGATGGAGCGCGGCGCCACCGGAATGGCCACCCCGGAATATGCGTACAGCGGTGCCACGCCGGAGGCGGCGAAAGTCGAGGAACTGGCGGACAAGCTGGGCCTGAGCTATACATCCAGCGACCCGTCGGTGGTGATGGTGGATGCCGACGGCAATCTGGCGGCCTTGGCGGCAGGCACGGCGGAAGTGGCCCTGACCAGTGCGGACGGCAAGATCTCGGCCAGCGGGACCATCACGGTGGTGGTCAGCCCCACCGGGTTGACCATGCCCGAAACGCTGACCTTCACGGTGGGGGACGAAGCCCAGTCGGCAGCGGCCACCGTCCAGCCCGAGGATGCCACCGACCAGAACGTTACCTACACCTCCTCCGATGAAGCGGTGGCCACGGTAGATGCCGCAGGCAGCGTAACGCCGGTGGCCGCAGGGGAAGCGGTGATCACGGCGAAGCTGGGAGATTTGGAAGCGAGCTGCACGGTGACGGTGGAAGAACCGAATACCACAGCCCCCACAGAAACTACCGGGCAGGCGGAACAGACCGCCCCGGCGGCATCGGGCAGCGAGGGCGGCGAGAGCGGCGACACCGCCGACAGCGCCCAGACCCCGGCGCCGGCGGCCAGCACAGCCTACGGCGCCATTCCGTTCAGCCTTGCGGCAGGAACGCAGGAATGGTTTGGGATCGATTCTACCGATGATGCCTATTGGGCGACGCTGGAAAACATCAATGCCTACCGGGCTGCGGCGGGGGGGCCTGCTCTGAGCGTAGACAGCAATTTGACCGCCATTGCGGGACAGCGTTGTATTGACATGGTGATTTCTGGCACGATGAGCCACGACGGGTATCAAACCCCTGAAATCATTGCACAAAACTGGAACTCCGCACAGGCTGTCGTGGATGCTTGGGCGGCAAGTCCGGGACATTATGCCGCCATGACCAGCCCCGACTACACGGTTTGTGGTATTGGGTGTGCCTTCGAGGAGGGCGGTACCACCTACTGGTGTGTGACCTTCGGCTGATAAAACTGGAAAACGCCGGGCGCAGAAGCGCCCGGCGTTGTTGTTTTGCCGCGGCCGGCATGGTATACTGAACCCAGAAGAAAAAAGCAAGGCGTTTGCCCTATTTTGACGGCACGATGAGGTGAACAGCATGACGGATGCACAAAGGCAGAAGGCAGCAAAAGAGTTTGCCGAGTATTGGAAAGGCAAAGGGTATGAAAAAGGGGAAAGCCAACCCTTCTGGCTTTCTCTGCTCCGGGATGTTTATGGCGTGGAGCACCCGGAACAGTTTATTGAATTTGAAGATCAGGTCCATCTGGACCACACCAGCTTTATTGATGGCTATATTCCTTCTACCCGTGTATTGATCGAGCAGAAGGCGTTGGACAAGGATATGAAGAAAGGCATCCGCCAGTCGGACGGTTCCTATTTGTCGCCGTTCCAGCAGGCCAAGCGGTATATTACCGAACTGCCGGTGTCCAAACATCCGCGGTGGGTGGTTACCTGCAATTTCAGTACCTTTTATGTGTATGATATGGAACGCCCTCAGGGTGAGCCGGAAGTGATTAAGCTGGAGAATCTGGAAAGCGAAGCCTATCGGCTGCAATTTCTGGTAGATTCCGGCAATGAGCATCTGAAACGGGAGATGGAGGTATCCATCGCCGCCGGTGAGATTGTCGGGCTTTTATACGATGCTTTCCTGAAGCAGTATGCAGACCCCAGAAGCGAGCGAGCCTTAAAAAGTCTGAACAAACTGTGTGTACGGCTGGTCTTTTGTTTGTATGCCGAGGATGCCGGTATTTTCGGCCGCCACGGCATGTTCCATGATTATCTGTCGGCCTTTGATACCCGCAGTATGCGTCGCGCTTTAGTGGATCTTTTCAAGGTATTGGATACCAAAGAAGAGGATCGGGATCAATATTTAAAAGCGGATAATCCGGAACTGGCAGCTTTCCCCTATGTGAACGGCGGCCTTTTCTCGGATGAAGATATCGAGATCCCTCCCTTTACCGATGAGATTCGGGAGCTGCTGTTGGCAAAGGCCAGTGACGATTTCAACTGGTCGGAGATTAGCCCCACCATTTTCGGTGCCGTGTTTGAGAGCACCTTGAACCCGGAGACCCGCCGCAGCGGGGGTATGCACTATACCAGCATCGAGAATATTCACAAGGTAATAGACCCTCTGTTTCTGGATGATTTGAAAGGGGAACTGGACGAAATCTGTGCCATTGCGGTGGACCGCACCAAGATGGCCAAGCTGAAAGCCTACCAGCGCAAGCTGGCATCCCTGACTTTTCTGGACCCAGCGTGTGGTTCTGGCAACTTCCTGACGGAAACTTATCTGAGTTTGCGTCGTTTGGAAAACCGGGCCCTGTTGGAATTGTTGCACGGTCAGATGGCAATGTATACGGCCAGCGACAGCCCGATTCAAATTTCTATTTCTCAATTTTACGGTATCGAAATCAATGACTTCGCGGTGACGGTCGCCAAGACGGCGCTCTGGATTGCCGAAAGTCAAATGATGAAGGAAACCGAGAAAATCCTGCTGGTGCCGTTGGAGTTCCTGCCTCTGAAAACCAACGCCTATATTGTGGAAGGAAATGCCCTGCAGATGGATTGGGAAGAAGTTGTGCCCAAGACCCGGCTGAACTATATCATGGGCAATCCGCCGTTTGTGGGAAAGAAAGAGCAAACTTCCAGTCAGAAAAAAGAACTTATGACTATTTACGGTAAAGGCATTTCTGGCATAGGAAATATGGATTATGTAACGGGTTGGTATATTAAAGCCGCCGAATATATGCAGGAAACATCTATAGTAGCAGCTTTTGTTTCGACAAACTCTGTTACCCAAGGAGAACAGCCTGGTGTATTATGGGAAAAACTTTCTCAATACAATGTACAGATTGTTTTTGCATACCGAAGTTTTGTATGGGAAAGCGAAGCTAATGAAAAAGCTCATGTTCATTGCGTTATCATTGGTTTTACTTGCTCAACAGGCGTTTTTACTAAGAAAATATATACAGGAACTCGCTATACAGAAGCTGAGTTTATAAATTCATACTTGGTTGATGCGCCAATGGTTTATATTAAAAATAGAAAAGAAGGTCCTATATGTGATGTCCCAGCAATGTGTTATGGCTCTATGCCAATAGATAACAATAATTTGATATTGAGTGCGGAAGATGTTGATGCGGCATTGAAGGAAAATCCCAATAATGCCCAATGTATTCGAGAATATGTTGGTGGCGATGAACTATTAAACAACAAAAAACGTTGGTGCTTGTGGTTAGAGGGAGTTGACCCTTCGGTTTATATAAATTCTAAATTTATAATGAACCGAATCGAGGCAACTAAAAATTATCGTCTTTATGAATCTACTCGCCCACAAACGAATAAGGCGGCTGAAACGCCGCAGCTCTTTGGAGAAATCCGTCAACCGCAAAATGGAGCGCTGGTTATCCCTAAGGTGTCGTCAGAAGACAGACTCTATATTCCGATTGCATACGTAAAGCCCGGAATAATCATAAATGGTAGTGCACTTATGATTCCGAATGCATCGCTCTATCATTTTGGTATTTTATCATCGAATGTGCATAATGCATGGATGCGTATTGTGGCAGGACGTATGAAAAGTGATTATCAATATTCTTCGGGTATTGTATATAATAACTTCCCTTGGCCCAGCGTATCCGAAAAGCAAAAAGAACTTATAAAAAAGGCTGCCCAAAAAGTTTTAGAAGCAAGGGATAAGCATAAAAATGTTTCTCTTGCGGCTATGTATAAGGAAAAAAATTTTTTGCTTTTTGGTGAGCTAAAAACTGCACATGATAATTTAAATCGTGTGGTGATGGATGCTTACGGTTTTGTAAAAGGGACAGAAGCAAGAACTAGTGAAAGTGCCTGTGTAGCTGAACTGATGAAGATGTACCAGAAAAAGGTTGTCGAACTGGACGCCAACAAGTAAAGCAAACCAAAACAAAAATCCGGGAGCAGCCGCTCCCGGATTTCTTATCTTATAGGAATAGGGCAATAGTCTGTGACCCCGACGGGAATCTCCCGCGGGCTAACAAACAGTCCACCGGACTGTTCGTTGCGCGCTGCGGCGCGCCGCCCTGTATCGGGCGCGGGTGCCCCGCATCGGGCGACGCCCCTTGGGGCGGGGCTGGCCCTCTGCGACCCGCGGCCCTGCGACCGCACCCTGCATCCGCCGCAGGCGGCGGTCGCCTGCGCAGCAATTCCTCGTACGGAAACAAAAAAATCTCCTCCAGCCTGAGCTAGAGGAAATTTTTTATGACCCGTACGGGAATCTCCCGCGCTCTAAAAACGCTCCGCAGGAGCGTTTTTGCCCACCGGAGCGAACGGTGGGCAAAAGCTTTTCGATTCCCGTACGTCGGCCCAAACTGTATAGAATAAGAGCTTTTTCCATAGCCCCGACGGGAATCTCCCGCGGGCTAACGAACAGTCCACTGGACTGTTCGTTGCGCACTGCGGTGCGCCGCCCTGTTCGATTCCTCGTACGGAAGCACAAAAATAACCCCCAGCCTAAGCTGGGGGCTTATTTTTGGTGACCCGTACGGGAATCGAACCCATGTTACAGCCGTG
>NZ_CALADU010000135.1 GCF_937890665.1 uncultured Subdoligranulum sp. | reverse complement strand
GTGGAGGCAAAACTCCACCCTTGTGCTTTTCTAAATTTCTATTTGACGCTTACGAAAAGTGCTGCGAAAAACGATCTCTCGATACGTGTTAAGCCCCATAGGTACACAATGTGCACCTATGGGGCTTAACGCTGTGTACGGGAAACGCCTATGGATGCGAACAAATTGCATCCACAGGCGTTTATACTTTGCACGTGAGGTCTTAACGGTAATGCCGCCTCAGTAAAATATTTCTTTTCAGAACTTTTATTTTTTACTTTTTTTCATCTGCTCCTTAAATGCCTTTTTCAGCATCTCTCGGCCTTCCTTTTTGGTCAAGGCATTTTGATCCAACTTTCCCATTTTTATTGCTTTGCAAACCTCAATATAGGCTTTGCCAAGGGCAAGCGTGATCACACCCGCTGTACCGGCAGACACAGCTCCGCCGGCTACTGAACCTGCGCCAGGAACCAGTTTCATCAGATTAGATGCTACAGTCTTACCAATCACAGTGGCTCCACTGACACCAAGAGCCGCAACCACCAGAGATTGGAGTGCATCGCGTTGGATATTAAATCCAAACACCTTATTAATGGCAATCATCATGGCTACTTGCTGGCCAACCAAAAGCGGAGCGTCGGCAAATGGAATCGGCACAGCGCCTGTAGCTGTAGTGCTTGCTACAAATCCCAGCACGATATTGTTTGCTTTCTCAAACATCTCCCTATATTTGTAGCCTTGAAGCTCTTCCAGCAGGTCATCCTCATAATCGCATTTATTGGTAGTTTCCATGGCGTTTTCCTCCTGATTTATGTTTAATTCAGAAAATACTGGTCAATATCCCGTTTGTTCCGCAGAACTTTTTTCGGAGTCACACCGACATAATCGGCCAATACGATAGAACCATCAAATGCAATGTTGACATCTGGGTCAAACGCAAGCTCCAACATAGATGAAAATCTTTCCATTTCTTTCTTTAACATTGCGAGGAGCTTGTAATACCGTTCATCCAGCGTTTGATTTAGTGCGGCAAAACTCTCCTGATAGGCTTGGATCAGTATTTGCTCTTTCTCGCTAAGATTGTCCTTGGCAATCTGATACATGAACATCCCGGCAACATTTCCAATCATGGCTCCCAGAACGGGAATTGGGATCGCCACCTGGCCCAGCATTGCAGAAACAGCACTAATTGACACATCCAGGCACAGGATTTCGGAATTTTCAACAAACTCCTCCGCCGAAATTTCGCCTCGGCGGAATTTGATTCCCTGACCCGTTACGCCGAAAGCTGCTGTGACAAATGCATTTGCAACCGCAGCCGGTGTAGCAGTGAAGTTTGTCATTGCGTAAACGGTTCCACCACGGATTGCACCTTGAACAGTTCCTTTTGTGGTGTCAATGCCGATATCCTTCCAGTCCTCCGCAGTAAACTCCGAAAGGCGTTTGCCCTGTTTGTGTTTCTTCCATACGCCAAGGCAGAATGTCATACCGCCTTCCATCGCTGCAGAGATTCCAGCTGCCTTGACACCTTCCTGCAATGTGGGCTTGCTGGCCTCATATGCTTCATTACGACGACGCTGATCCTCCGCTTTAATGTTGTTTTCTTCTTGCTGAATGGTTTTGCCAATTTTTCCGGCCTGTACGGCTGAATAATCTAAAACCGCAGGTTCTAAATCACTTGGAGAAACTCCAGTTTCCTCAAAGAAGGTATGAATCCACTTCCACAATTGATATGTACTGGTAGATTCCTTCGCTGCTTCTTCCTGAGAAAGCGCCAAAATCCTTTGGAGGTCGTTATAGAAATCTTTCGGAATTTGATATTTTCCGCCATTTCGAATAAAATCAGGGTATTGCTCCAAATGGGCTTTGACAGCCTCAAGGCCGAAATGCCCCCCGGATCGCACAAACTTTTGCTGAATTTCTGTACCATTTCTGAGAATGTCTGCAGGGCCATTGTTATTGATCCACTCGCAGACCGCGTCTAATCCTTTTATCAGGTTACGTGCGTTTTCAATGCCAACCTCCGCAGTCTCTGCGATAAAGCCATGCATTCCTTTTGCGCCGCCCCGATTGTTTTCAATCAAGGCAGCAATATTGACCTTCATCTTCTGAAGTTCGGCCAACGCCTGCTCAAGATTCATATTTTGTGAGGTCAGCTTTGCCAGAAGTTCGTTCAACCGCAACTGATTTAGATAATCAACCCATGCAGCAACACCCTGTTCCTGCGTGCTTTTTACAATTTGCGCGACATCCATACTGAATCCTCCTAAATGGTCTTGTTCAGCATTTCAGCTAACGCCAGAGTACTGTTAACCATAGCACCAAGACGGTATTGCTCTTTCTCAGACAGTTCCAGATAATTTGCATCCCTTAAAAGTGTGTTTGCCCGAGACATATCTCGCAAATCATCCATCAACATAACCGTTTCATCTATAAGATGCTGAATTTTGGCGCTGGATTCGTTGACCTCTGCCCCAGCAATGGTAATTTTCTTCGCTTCAGCAATTGCCTCATCTGCAATCTTCTTGTTTTTATGCCCTAATGCAACTACAGATGCTGCCGTGGTTACCCCGGTTATTCCCCAGCCAATGGGCCCAGCTAAGGCTAAGAGAGCTTGGCCACCTGCAACTCCTGCTCCCCCGGCAGACAACGCCCCACCGCCCAACCATGCCAGCGCCGCTTTTGTTGCTGCTGCACCAGATAATGTGGAGATTGCAGTTCCAGTGGAGGCAGTTCCGAAGGTGGTGGCCACCCACATGGCGGCAGAAGGTGCCATACTCGCCACAGCGGCTCCGCCAGCCACTCCGGCGGCAACGCTAATACCAGATTTCACAGCGGCTTTCATTGCTTCTGCGGCATACTCTTCTGCATCTCGAAACTTCTTTTGTTCAGCCTGAATATCAGAAATTGTTTTTTCAAATTCCTTTGGCTTGTTTGCGATACTATTGAGTAAAAGCTCTATTTCTTGGATCAACTTTACACTATCTTGCCGTAAGGAATAGAGTCGGGACCCCGTTTCCTGCATAGTTTGGTATGTATTATTGTACTTTTCCACTGCGTGTTCATAAATTGAAAGAGCTTCCTTTTTGGCCTTCGTATAAAGCATACTATACCCACTCCTTAATAAATTAGATTGTTCTTCAAATAAGAATAATATAGTTTCCCTGGCTCCTCAGCCACATCTCAATGCCCTTGCCAAACACCTCAGCCTCCAAAGTCCAGCCCTCCTCGTCTTGCTCCACGATCTTCGACGTAGGCAGACGATCCAGCACGGCCTCAATGGATGGACCAGTATATTTAAACCGGATACGTTCCAGTTTGCCACCGTACATAAACTGCACCCGCTTACGGAACTCCCCCTCCTGAAAGCGATCCTTGTATGGAACTTGGAAGTGCTCATCCAGAACTATGAAAGACTTGATCCGGTCAATTCGATAAATGGTGGGAAACAAATCATCCGGGTTATCAAATGTGCTCTTATCTTCCAGAAATGCTGTCAGGTAGAAGTAGTATTCTGAGAACATGATACCCACCGGCAGCACTCGGCGGCGTACCAGCTTCGGCTCCTTCATGCGCTCGTACTCGATCTCCAGTACCCGGTGATCCTGTACCGCTTGGCCGATCTCCCACAGGCCAGGGAGAATGTGCTGACCATGATGCGGCTCAATATAATGGTGTTTCTCGTTGGCCAGCAGTTCTGCTACCGCACGCTTGCTCTGTTTCGGTACACAGCAGGAGATGAGCTTGTCCAGAATCGGCAGCATCTCATCCCGGCGCATGGAGCGGCTCTCAAGTAAGATCTTACATACCGCAAGGATCTCACTGTTATTGAGCAGCGGCAGAGCAGGCTGCTCCAGCCGGTAACCTCTTTCCTGCTTGTCGTAGACGATATCCTGCCGCAGCCCCTGTTCAGCAAAAAAACAGCGCAGCGATTCCATGTCACGCTGGATGCTTCTCTCCGTGACATGAAATTGCTGCGCTAATTCTTTTTTGGGGAGAACATCGCCGCTGACCAGCCTGGAATAAATCTGCAGCAGACGCTCCGACTTTACCAATGTGCCGTCCATACGATCCTCCATGAATAATCATGTGCTCACAAGCACATATTACTATCTAAAAAATATAATAATATATTTTATAGCTCATGTCAATTTCTGTCGTGATTCGCTACCATAGTTGCATATGGAGGAATCAACTATGAAATCCATCTACACTGAACAATACCGTCAGATCGGGTTAAAGATTGCCTACTACCGAAAGCTCCGGGGACTGACCCAGGAAGAACTGGCGGAGCAGGTCGGTCTTACCCCTGCTTATATCGGCCACCTGGAGGCACCTAACATCTCCAAAGCACTGTCTTTGGACACTTTGTTTGACATTGCTGCCGTACTGGATGTGGCACCGCAAAAATTTCTGACTTTTGAGGACTGATGTCAAGCTCATTATAGCATACGTCATGGACACTGGCTGTCACCCACTTCTCCTTTTTGAGTTTTTTATCAAAAAATGGTCATATTTTTTGGTACAGTACAATATCTGTTTTTAGCTGGATATTCTGCCGCTTTTGTGCTATGGTGTCTTGCTGACAGGAGGCAGGACATATGAACAACACCCTGAAACTATTGTATGATAGATTCTACACACCTTTGCCCATGGAGGAGGCCGAGCAGGAGATCGATGACTGCCACCGACAGCTCATCGAGCGGCTGGAAAAGCCAGAGAGAAAATTAGTATTGCGGATCATTGATACCCAAAATCTAATCGCGGAGGAACGATCCATAGACAGCTTTCTCTGCGGATTCAAATTGGCCTGGGAACTCTCAAATGAACTGAACCACTACAAAAGCAGACATCCGTCTCGGTGCGATAAGACCGAAATGGATGTCTGCTTTGATTGATTGTGCGAAAAACTCTATGCGAGAAGAAAAACCGGCAAAACACGCTACCTGACAGTATCCCTTTCTCTCACGCAATTTAGATCCGCTTTCAATTTCTCCAGGATCAGGTCTTTCTCCTCAAGTGTCCGTGATTTTTTATAGCTCTTCAGCGCCTGATCTTACAATCGCTCCGCGTTACGGATCCAGTTTTCGAACTCCGGCCTGCTCATGGTACCCTTGCGTGTGCGGGCAAAGTACATCTTTTCTACCAGTTCCGGTTGGTAACCTTCCGGCTCCAGTACGGCGTACTGAATGTTCGCCTGAGGAGCATCGATCTGGTTATCCTCCCCTAGGTCACATAGGTCTCGCAGGTTTTGGCATACGTGATGACGCCTGGTTTGAGGCGGATGGGTGGGTGTTCCGCTCGTCGGTATACTTGAGTGTGTGACCATTCTTTGTGTGGTGAGGTGACAAATCGTGCTCTGCCACGCATGGCACCGCCGCCCCTGGCGGCGGTAAAACGCCTGCCCTGAAGGACAGGCGTTTCACGCAAGCATAGCGCAAATGTACATTTTGCGCGCTTGCAGGGGAAACCCCTGTCCCCGATGCCGCCTTCGGGCGGAACTTTTCGGCAAGGTTGCCGGAAGGTCGTCTGAGCTTAGATCGGGTTTGGTGAAATCATCAAATCCGATCTCATTTGAATATTTGGCAATTCCGGCGGCAGTTCATTGCGCTGAAAATAGGGTCCGGCAACCTTGCCGGACCCTATTTTCACCTGCATCAGGATGTCGTTTTTTCACTAAACTGTCTACATGATTGGGTACATTATAATCCGTACAAGGGTGTCCATGTTAGCACCCTAGAGGTCAAGAAATCCAGGGCAGGGTGCATCATGAGACCCCCCATTTTTCTTTTTTAATGCGGACACAGACTGTCCGCATTATCTGTTAGGATGGGTGCGAGAACCGGGGATGGACCTGGAGCCGTCTCCCGAGAGGAGGAGCAACATGAACACACAAACACACCGCACCTGTATCCGGATGAGCCAGGAGGAATACGACCTGCTGAAAGAGAAAAGCAGGGCTGCCGGACTGTCCGCCAACGCCTGGCTGATGAGAGAGCTGGAGCGAAACCGCCCTATACTCTACCGGGAGAAAGAGACGAGAGCGGCCATCGCCTTTGCGGATGAGGCTGGCCGGGACATCAACGCCGTGGCCAGGGCATTCAACAGCGGCTGCGGCACCGCCCAGCAGCTGGGCTTTTCCGTCCGCCGCCTGGCCCAGGTGGTGGAGCAATTCCGGCAGGTGCGAAAGCTGGGGTACCCCTATGCGGTATAAACACAAGCCACGCCCACCTATGCGGGACAACAGCTGTTCTCTGTCCGTCCGCATGACGGAGGAGCAGTACCAGCGGCTG
Organism: uncultured Subdoligranulum sp.; assembly: GCF_937890665.1. The sequence continues at coordinate 3,353 of NZ_CALADU010000135.1, read as the reverse complement.
TGCCGCTATCTGGCCATCACCAGACTGCCGGTCACAACTTATTTCCGCAAGCTGATCAAGTAAACCACGATCCACGCCCGAATGCCTAGGCAGAAGATAGACCCGCATCCCGCCGTAAACCATATCTACTCCAACATCCGGTAGATCGCCCGCTGCCCAAAGGCCAGAGAACTCGCCCCGGAGCAGATTGCGCAGCTGGAGTTTCTGGCGGACAAGCTCTGTGAGGAGTACTTCCTTCTCTCCACCCAGCAATAGCCTCTGTAAGGCCACAGGAGGCCCCGTGTGGCCTCGCAGGCCCAGAGGGGGAATAGGTAGAAACTGGGCGCTTTCAGCCGAATCGTCAGGAGCGTCACTTTTATGTCACAGGAGCAGAAAATTGCCTTTGACAATAGTGTCAAAGGCGATCCGCGGGAGGAGCGGAATATACCACAGAGCCGTGAGACCGCTTTTGATGAAATCACCAAAAGCGCTGCCCAGCAAGGTTTGGCAAAGTTGCCGAACCTTCCCGACCAGAGATGGAGGAAACGAAAATGTCAGAAGAAGCGAAAGATGATGTTCAACAGGTAAAAGCGGAACGCCTTCAGCGCTCCCATGGGCGGCTTATCCGTGTGGTGTCTGTGTTCCCGCAGCAAGGCAGCGCCACCCCGGAGGACAAGCTGAAAGCCCTCATCAACCTGGACGCGCAGCAGGGAAAGCTGTGTGCCTAAAGGACTGGACATTGCCCAGGCTTTGGGGTATTGTGTAGGCGCGATGCGCTGAATCGGTTTGACGAGAAAAAAGGAGGGCTGTATGAAACAGTCAAACCAGAATGAGATCACCGCCCTGTACTGCCGTCTCAGCCAGGATGACGGGGCGGACGGAGAGTCCAACAGCATCCAGAACCAGCGGAATATCCTGGAGCGGTACGCACGGGAGCACCGCTTCCCCAACCCCCGCTTTTATGTGGATGATGGCTATTCCGGGGGCAGCTTCAACCGCCCCGGCTTCCAGCAGATGATGACGGATATGGAAAACGGGAAGATCCGCACCATCATCACCAAGGACCTGTCCCGGCTGGGACGCAACCAGCTCCACACGGGGCTGTACATCGAGGAACGCTTCCCCATGTTCGGCGTCCGTTACATCGCCATCAACGACAATGTGGATACCGACCGGAGCGAGAGCACAGAGCTGATGCCCTTCAAGAACCTGTTCAACGAGTGGTTTATTCGGGACACCAGCCGGAAGATCCGGGCGGTGCAGCGGGCCAAGGCGGAGCGCGGGGAGCGGCTGGGCACCAGAGCGCCCTACGGTTACCGCAAGGACGAGCAGGACCGCAAGAAGCTGGTGGTGGACGAGGAGGCCGCCGCCGTGGTGCGCCGTATTTTCGCCCTGTGCGCCGCTGGGCAAGGACCCAGCCAGATAGCCCGACTGCTGAAGCGGGAACAAGTGCTATGCCCTACGGCCTACGCTTACAAAACCTTTGGCGTTGCCCATAGCAGTCTGAATTTGAATGATCCCTATGGGTGGTCCGACAGTACGATTGCCAACATGCTGGAGAATGAGATTTACCTGGGCAACACCATCAATCTCCGGTACAGCACCCGTTCCTACAAGGACAAGCGGAAAGTGGAACATCCCAGGGAGGAATGCATGGTGCTGGAAAATACCCACCCCGCCCTGGTGAGCCGTGAGGTCTGGGATATCGTCCAGCGGGTACGCCAGCACAAACGGCGACCTACCAAGATGGACGAGCAGAACAAGTACTCCGGGCTGGTGGTGTGCGCCGACTGCGGAAGCACCATGGTGCTCCACCGCGCCCATACCATGAGCCGGTCCTACAACCACTTCACCTGCCGGACTTACAAGAAGGACGGCACCCTCTGCACCGCCCACTATATCCGGGAGTGTGTGCTGGATGACGTGGTTCTGGAGGATCTGCGACGGGTGACAGCAATGGCCAGGGAGCACACCCAGGAGTTTGCCGCATACATCGGCAGCAGACAGTCTGCGGAGATCCGAAAAGAGATGCGTGGGCTGGAACGGGAATTGGCCGCTATGAAGAAGCGGAGTAAGGAGCTGAACAGCATCTTCAAGCGCCTTTATGAGGACAGCGTCCTGGGGCGGATCACAGCGGAGCAATTCCAGACGCTCTCCGGCAGCTACACCCAGGAGATGGAAGCGCTGAATAAGACCATCCCAGAAAAGGAAACTGCCATTCAGAGGCTGCGGGAGCAGGTGTCCGGCACAGACCACTTTATCTCCCTGGCAAAGCGGTACACAGACATCCAGGAGCTGACACCGGAGCTGCTGCGGCTGTTCATCCGAAAGATCGTGATCCACGAAAAGGACGTGAAGTGGAGCAAGCACGCTCAGCAGACGGTGGAGATCCACTACAATGACATTGGCTGTGTGGAACTGCCACAGCCGAAAGGTCAGTCCACCGCCAAGGGTGCGTGAGACAAAAAGAAGTCCCCGGCAGATACTGCCGAAGCAATATCTGCCGGGGGTTCAGACACCTGCAAAGTTACCCCTGTCAGGGGGAACCAAACGTCCACTCCGTTTTTTTTACAGCAATTCTTCGTAGCAGTTGAGATCCTCCGGCAAAAAGCCCTGGAAGAGGAAATGACTGGTGCCCGCAAAGCGGTAGCCCAGACGGGGATACATGGAGTTGGCGGGCTGGTTGTTCACATAGGTGTCCAAACGGATGACCCGCTTGCCCTGCTGACGGCAGTGCTCTTCGCAGAAGGCCACCAGCTCCCGGGCCTTGCCCTTGCCCGACCAGGCGGGGTGAATGACCAGGGTGTGGATGACGCCCACCTCGTTGTCCTGGGCGGCGTACTGCCAGGGGATGTTGGCGTACTCAGGCAGCTGTTCCCCATTGAGGTTGACACAGCCGTACACCTCACCGTTTTCCTCGGCGGTAAAGAGGGTGCCGGCCTCCAGGGCGGCACGGGCGGTGTCCACGGTTGGGTACTTGCCCCGCTGCCAGTTGGTGAAGGAGACCGGACGGGCGTCCTCCTCCGCCAAAATCGCCTCGTAGATGGCGGCGATGGCGGGCAGGTCTTGGGGATTGGCGGGTCGAATCATAAAAAGGCCTCCTTTTCCATCAGTACCGGGGTACCCAGCTGGTAAGGAACCACACCGGGAGCAGCCAGGTAAGCAGGAAGATCAGCAGATTCAGAGGGGACAGAGAGCCAAAGGCGGCCACAGCCGTCAGATAGTAGGCCAGCAGTACCCCTACTGTGGAGCCAACACAGGTAAGGATGGCGCCGAAGCGGGTGGCCCGGCGCAGACGCCGGGCGCCCACCACCGAGTCGGCGTAGGGCACCAGACCCTCGCGACACAGCACGGCGGTGAGGATGGGATTATGG
>NZ_CALADU010000134.1 GCF_937890665.1 uncultured Subdoligranulum sp. | reverse complement strand
AGGACATCACTTTTGATGTTCGCGAGGGCGAAATTTTTGGTTTGTACGGACTGGTGGGCGCCGGGCGTACCGAATTGCTGGAGACCATCTTCGGTGTTCGCACCCGTGCAGCTGGCCGCGTTTATTTCCGCAACAAGCTGATGAACTTCAACAATGCGCACGAAGCCATTGAGCACGGTTTTGCTTTGATTACCGAGGAACGCAAAGCCAACGGTTTGTTCTTAAAGGGTGACCTAACCTTTAACACTACCATCGCCAACCTCAATCAGTACAAAACCGGCGTGGCGCTTTCCAACCCCAAGATGGTTAAAGCCACCAACAAAGAAATCAAAATCATGCACACCAAATGTTTGGGACCGGATGATATGATTTCCAGCTTGTCCGGCGGCAACCAGCAGAAAGTTATTTTCGGCAAGTGGTTGGAGCGCGAACCGCAGGTCTTTATGATGGACGAGCCTACGCGCGGCATTGATGTCGGTGCCAAGTACGAGATCTACGAACTGATTATTAAGATGGCAAAACAGGGTAAAACGGTTATTGTCGTTTCCTCTGAGATGCCGGAGATTCTCGGCATTACCAACCGTATCGGTGTTATGTCCAACGGACATCTTTCCGGTATTGTCAACACCAAGGAGACAAATCAGGAAGAGCTTTTGCGACTGAGCGCGAAATACCTGTAATTGGGGGATAAAACAAATGGCAAATAGTACAATTCTTACTGCGGATCGGGAAGCTGATCTTCGCAAGCCGATTGATGAGTACATCGGTAAAATTCAAGCCCAGATCGACGCGCTGCGTGTGGACGGCACCGACAAGGTCGTTAATATCCAGAACGAATTGGATAACCTGAAACGCGATCGGATCTATACCGCTGAGGAAAAAGCCTCTCGGGAAAGCAAACTGAAAGCCGCTTTGGAAACCGCCAAGGCTGTTGAGGCCAAAAACAAGGATCAGATTTCCAAGTTGATTGCTGACGGCGAATCTTACCTGAAGCAGCACTATGATAGTGAGTATTACCAGCATGTAGTAGCTAGCTGCAAGCAGGAAAAAGCCGCTGCTCTGGCAAAATACCAGTCTGCTGTTGCACAGTTGGAAAAAGAGCATCAGGCTACGGTTGCGAAGCTGACTGACCAGCAGGAAATCAAGGACGAAAAATACGTTCATAAGAACCGGCTGTTTGACGCAAAGATGCAGCGCGACAAGGATCTGCAGGAGATCAAAGATCGCCAGCACGCGGCTTTCGATTACAAATATCACCTGATCGATATGTTGCGTTTGTCCAAGTTTACCTTTGCCGAGTCGATGGCGCAACGCTGGGAGAACTACAAGTACACCTTTAACCGCCGCGACTTCTTGCTGCGCAACGGTCTGTACATTGCAATTATCGTTATTTTCATTGCACTGTGCATTATCACCCCGATTGTCAAGAATGTGCCGCTGTTGACGGTAAATAACGCCCTGAACATTCTGCAGCAGGCTTCTCCGCGTATGTTCTTGGCATTGGGCGTCGCTGGCCTGATCTTGCTGGCCGGTACGGACCTGTCCATTGGCCGTATGGTTGGTATGGGTATGACTGCAGCTACCATCATCATGCACAAAGGCGTCAATACCGGTTCTGTTTTTGGCCATGTGTTTGATTTCACCGGCCTGCCCGTAATTGCGCGTGTGTTGCTGGCGCTGGTCGTCTGCATCGTCCTGTGCACCGTTTTCACAACCATCGCTGGTTTCTTTACTGCTAAGTTTAAGATGCATCCCTTCATCTCGACGATGGCCAACATGCTGGTCATCTTCGGCTTGGTCACCTACTCCACCAAGGGCGTTTCCTTCGGCGGTATCGAGACTGATATTCCCAACATGATCATCCCGAAGATCGGTGGCTTCCCCACGATCATCCTGTGGGCCATCGCTGCTGTTGTGATTGTCTGGTTCATCTGGAACAAGACAACCTTCGGCAAGAACCTGTTTGCTGTCGGCGGCAACGCTGAGGCTGCTGCGGTTTCCGGTATCTCCGTCTTCCGTGTAACGGTTGGCGCGTTCATCCTCGCCGGTATCCTCTATGGCTTTGGTTCTTGGTTGGAATGCATCCGTATGGTTGGTTCCGGTTCTGCCGCTTACGGCCAAGGTTGGGAAATGGACGCTATCGCAGCTTGTGTTGTTGGCGGCGTTTCCTTCACCGGTGGTATCGGTAAGATCTCCGGCGTCGTTGTCGGTGTCTTCATCTTCACTGCTTTGACTTACTCTTTGACTACGCTTGGTATCGACACCAACTTGCAGTTCGTCTTCTCCGGCATCATCATTCTGGTCGCCGTTATGCTCGACTGCTTGAAGTACGTCCAGAAGAAGTAATTCCTTTTGTAAAATCCTTTCGATTTCTTTCTAAAATAAGTCCCTGCCGTTGTTCCTCCTTTTGTCGAACTTCGGCAGGGACTTATTTTTGCGTTGGAAACAAAATGGGAACGATTCATCATCGCTCCCCTATTTTTATCGATTAACCGATTGTGCCATTTTGTGATAGGTATGGCGTTCCCCACGAATTGCAATGGAATATGCCAGAATATTTTGCGGAAGGGCCATTCCCGGAACACCGGTGTCGCCGATATGGTGAATATCCGCTCCAGCCATCTTACACAGCAATGCAATCTGACGAATGGTCGCTGTATCTGCACCTTCCTGCGAGGTTCCAATCGAAGTCAACGCTAACTTTCCTCTCGCATGTACGGCTTCAATCAGCTTATGCGCATATTCCATGGTGATTCCCGGTACGGTCCCCGGGGCAGGCAGTAAGATAACGTCAGCCCCCGCATCCAAAAAGGCTTCCGCATCTTGCACGGTCATGATCTTTTCGCCGCCCTCGCCTGCCACACCGGAGGCATGCATTTTTCCCGCAGCCAAGATCACGCGATCTCCCACAGCGGCCGAGATTTCTCGAAGTGCTTGTTCGATTGCTTCGTTCTTAACCCCATTGCCGGGATTTCCGGTCAACACAATCAAGTCCACACCCATATCTGCAGCCAATTTCGCATTAGCAGCGGCAGCCAATCGTCCTTGCTTCATCTGCCAAAGCGTTCCGTCATTTTCTTGTGCCAACAAGGCATTGGTTGGCTCCAAATTGATACCGATTACACATCCCGTCAAGCGTTTTAGCTCTCGGACTGTTTCTTCTTTCGAAACCTGCGGCAGGGCCTGAATCACCGGGTCTTCCACATCAAACATATTCAGCAGCAAAATATCGGCACTCAAAGAAGCTGCATATTCTGCGTTGGTCACATCCACCAAAAGGGGCGGCGTGATACCGATCGTCTCACAGGCAAGAACCCTTCCCTCGCTTCCGGCAATGGCCTCCAGTAACTGAGCTTTGTCATAGGCGGCCAATTCTTTGGGGGTACAGTCCAGCAAGCGTTTGGTTCTCATTCGTCATCATCCTCCACAACGCGCCCCACGCCTTTACGATAGAAGGGTTCGCTGCCGCGCATGCCCTGCTGCCCCAACGGCGATACGGATGTAGTGATGGTTAGATTCATTTTTTGCTCACGGCTTAACAGGTAAGGCCGCGCCGCTTGGGCTACCGCGGCAAATAGCTTGTCATCTTTCGGGCCATCCAACACCAGCAGATAGCATTTTCTGGTTTCGTTGACAATCATAATCTGCAAGTAAGCCGAACCCACGCCCGGTGCATCAGCAAGTACCTTGCAAATCGGGTCCAGCAAAGCATCCGCCAACACCGTGGGTTCTACGATTGTAACCTTGTCTCCGGGATGGATCTGGGCGGCTTCGCGAGCCTTCTGCATTTCTGTAAAAGAGTCTTTCTGTTTTTTGACAGAGGTAATCAACCGAGCCTCCAGCCGTAGGCTGTTTTCTCCCGGATTCAAGACCAAACCAGCCGCTTCTTGATTCTTCTGGAGCATATTGGCAAAATCATCAAACCGCAGTGCAACAATCTGCCGTCCCTGTCCAGCTTTCTTCTGCCATGTGTGGGCTGCTTCCCAATCTGTAAAGCCTAAGTAGTAATGCTTTCCCTCGTTGCTATTGACCATCACAAAGCTGACTTTCGTATTTTTAGGAAGCTGCACTCGCCCATCCGGTCCCGGTTTAGGTGCCGGCGCCCCGTTTAGGTCAAACAAGACTGGCGTCAGCAGCGGGGATTTAACCAGATGATTCAGCACAATGTTCAGATTTTGGGGCGTATTTTCCTTTCCAAAGGCGGCAATCGCTTTCTTCAATTCCGGATTAAAAGCCGGCATTTTCGGTTTATTCGGCGTAGGCATACTTGGATTCCTCACTTTAATTTAATTGTGTTGATCGCTTCCCGCAGATAGGATACCCCCACCAGACGCAAGCCCGGAAACTGGGCCGGGTCGATCAATTTCAAATTGTGTTTGGGAACAATGGCAGTATCAAAACCGACTCGCTGCGCCTCCCGCAGCCGCGTTTCCAAATGCGGAACGCTGCGAATCTCCCCGCCCAGTCCCACTTCTCCAACAGCAAATGTTTTCTCCCCTACCGGTAAATCCAACAAACTGGATGCCATCGCAATACAGACCGGCAGGTCACAGGCTGTTTCGTCCAGTTTTAGACCACCCACGATATTGACATAAACATCTTGATTGGAGAAAGCGTATCCGGCTCGTTTTTCTAAGACGGCCAAAAGCAGGTACATTCGATTGTAGTCGAAACCGCTGGCGGTTCGCCTCGGACTCGGGAAGCTAGTCTTTGTGACCAATGCCTGAATCTCGCTTAGTACCGGGCGCGTCCCCTCCATCACGCAAGCAACACACGTACCACTGATACCTAGCGGTCGACCTTCCAGCATAACTTGGGAGGGATTCTCGATTTGCGCTAACCCGCGCCCCGTCATATCAAACATACCAATTTCGTTGGTCGAGCCATAACGATTTTTTACCGCGCGCAAAACGCGGTAGGGCAATGTTTTATCTCCTTCAAAGTAAAGGACCGTATCCACAATATGTTCCATTACTTTGGGACCCGCAATCGCACCATCTTTATTCACATGCCCGACGATGAATGTCGGGATTTCTAATGTCTTGGCAACGTTCAAAAAACGTGCCGTACTTTCCTTGACCTGACTGACAGTACCGGATGAGGATGCGATATCTGTGCAGCGCATCGTTTGGATGGAATCGATCACCACAAGATCCGGCTTCATCGATTCAATCAGTCCGCAAATCTCATCCACGTCGCTTTCTGCCACCAGAGAGATATTCTCTTGGGGCACGTCCAGACGAACCGCCCGAAGCTTGATTTGCCGGACGGATTCTTCGCCCGTGACATATAGGACGTTTTTGGTTTTGCTGACTTCACCGCAGAGCTGCAACAAAATGGTGGATTTTCCAATTCCCGGCTCACCGCCAATCAGCGTAACGCTTCCGATCACAATGCCACCGCCGAGCACCCGATCCAGCTCGCTGATGCCCGTGACAATGCGGCTTTTTTCTTCGGTTGTACTAATATTTACTAATTTATGAGGTGTCAAGGTCGTCTGACCCGGCACACGTGCGCTGGTATTGCCGCGCCCGCTCGGGGAAGCCTTGACGGGTTCCGCAACCACATCCTCGGTCATCGTATTCCAAGCGCCGCACGATGGGCAACGCCCCAGCCATCGAGGACTGGTTTCGCCGCACTGTGTACAGACATAAATCGTTTTTAACTTGTCTTTGGGCATGACATCCTCCCTGCTTACAGACTTCTTTTATTATATCCTAATTTCCCCATAAGAGCAAGAAAATCCCGTGCCAGACACAAAAGTTTTCTATAATAAAAAGGCCGGAAAGCCTCCCGCCTGTTTGAGCAGAAGACCTCCGGCACATCCTTTAGAGCATTACTTTGTGGTATACTTTTTTGCCTTTTTTAATCACGACACCTTTGTGCAACGCCTCGTCGCTCAAGGTCGTTTTGGGATCCGTTACCTTTTCGCCATCCACTAAGACACCGCCCTGCTGTACCAACTGGCGTGCTTCCCGGTTGGATGCGCACAGCCCTGCAGCAACCATAGCGGCCAGCAGCCCAACTGCGCCATCTTTGACCAGAGAAGCATCCAATACAGTGCTGGGCATATTCTCGTGGTCAGCCGCACCACTGAACAAACCGCGTGCCGTAGCCTGCGCCTTTTGCGCTTCTTCTTCGCCATGAACCATTTTGGTCAGCTCGTAGGCCAAGATTTCTTTGGCCTGATTGAGCTGCTCGCCCTGCCAATGATCCATCTCATCAATCTGCTCCAAAGGCAGGAAGGTCAGCATGCGAATACATTTCAGCACATCAGCATCACCTACATTACGCCAGTACTGATAGAACTCGAAGGGACTGGTTTTGTTGGGATCCAACCAAACGGCATTGCCAGCCGTTTTGCCCATCTTTTTGCCCTGAGAATCGGTCAACAGGGTGATGGTCATCGCATAGGCATCTTTTCCGAGCTTACGGCGGATCAATTCAGTGCCGCCCAGCATATTGCTCCACTGATCATCGCCGCCAAACTGCATGTTGCAGCCATAATGCTGGAACATGTAGTAAAAGTCGTAGCTCTGCATGATCATGTAGTTGAACTCAAGGAAGGACAGGCCTTTTTCCATACGCTGTTTGTAGCACTCAGCCCGCAGCATATTGTTGACGCTGAAGCAAGCGCCCACCTCGCGCAGCAGTTCTACATAGTTTAGTTTCAGCAGCCACTCTGCGTTATTGAGCATCAAAGCCTTTCCTTCGCCAAACTCAATGAAGCGTTCCATTTGGCGCTTGAAGCACTCGGCGTTATGCGCAATATCTTCTTTGGTCAGCATTTTACGCATATCCGTGCGCCCGGAAGGATCGCCAATCATCGTCGTACCGCCGCCAATCAATGCAATAGGACGGTTGCCTGCCTGCTGCAGGCGCTTCATCAAGGTCAACGCCATAAAATGTCCTGCAGTCAGGCTATCCGCCGTACAGTCAAACCCGATATAAAAGGTTGCTTTGCCATTGTTGATGACTTCTTTGATTTCTTCCTCGTCCGTTACCTGAGCGATCAGGCCACGGGCCTTCAATTCGTCATAGATTGTCATAAAGATCCTCCTGTTTGTGTGGCAGGAACAAAGAAAAAGCCCCTGCCAAATTGAAAATTTGGCAGAGGGCGAAAATTCGCGGTACCACCTCTGTTTTCCCGCGCCTCACGGTAACGGGACTTCGCGGGTGCACAACGGCCAAAGGAACGCCTTGACACCCAAACGCTGTAACGTGCGCACACGGCTCGACCTACTGAATAATTTGTTCAGTCTGCTGCTCTGGGATGTATTCCTCTATTGCCGTGCACCGTCAGTTTCTTGCACCAACCGAAACTTCTCTGGGGCGGATGCACCGCGAGTACTTGTTCCCTTCAACGCATTTATCGAATATAACTGTATCATACTTACCGGGGAAAGTCAAGGAAAAGCCCCCTGCCGCTTAGCGTGATTTTTCAATCAACTCGCGGGCATTGGCAAGACTAAGGTCGGTGACTTTATCCCCAGAAATCATACGAGCAAGAACCTGCACGCGACCTTCAAGATCCAAAGTGTGAATCTCGGTATAGGTGCGGTCCGAGTGAACGTTTTTCTGAATTAACAGTTGGTTATCGGCAAAAGCTGCCACTTGCGGCGTGTGAGTGATGCAGAGCACCTGCCGCCCTTTTGCAGTCTGATGCAAAAGCTGACCAATTCGTCCTGCCGCCAATCCCGATACACCGGTATCAATTTCATCATAGATTACAGTAGGCAACGCATCCCGATCCGCCAGCGCACTTTTGAATGCAAGCATGATTCGGGACAATTCACCACCGGATGCAATTTTTGCCAGCGGTTTAGGTTCTTCTCCCGGGTTGGTAGAAATCAAAAACTCTACCGTATCTTGCCCATGCGAAGCCAACGGTCCCCGTGTATGTTTCAGGGCGAAACGGATGCCCGGCATATTCAGAAAAGAAAGAGCCGCTTTCATTTCCTTATTCATTGCCGTAAAGGCTTTCAAGCGACTTTGCGTCAATGCCTCCGCCGCTTGTTTCGCCTCGGCATACAATACCTGCATCTGCTTCTTTAGTTCAGCAATCTTTTCCGTGGATGTTTGGAAATTCTCCAATTCCGCAACATCCTGCTCGCGCTTGGCCAAAAGCTCTTCCACTTCCATGCCAAACTTCTGCTTGATTCGATAGATAATGTCCAGACGACTCTCAATCGTGTCCAACTCTGCCGGATCAAAATCATACGCATCCAAACGATCCGCCAAATCGGTCTCCAATTCTCGCGCCGTGTAATAGAGTTCCTGCAGGCGCTCCGCCAATGGCAGCAAGCTCTCGTCTAACCGTGCACCATTCTGCAATCCGCCCACAGCGCCGCCCAACAGATCAGCTGCGCCGGATAGATCTCCGTTTTCATCCCCAGCCAAAGCCACATGCGCTTGTGTAATCCCTTCCAGAATACTCTGCGCATGGGTGATCACATTTTTTCTTTCCAACAGTGAGGCTTCCTCGCCAGATTGTAAGGCAGCAGCGTCAATGGCTTCAATCTCAGCGGTTAATGCCTCAATACGCCGTTGTTTATCCGCCTCACTGGCGTTCAAGGCATCCAACTGTCGTTTCACCGTTACCAGCGCTCGATAGCTTTGATAGTACTGCTGAAAGAGTGCGGTATTTTGTGCGTACTGATCCAAAAGGTCCAAATGCAAAGCTGGATTCGTCAATCCTTGGCTATCATGCTGACCATGAATAGACAATAGTCCACTGGAAATATCCCGTACCACACTGGCCGTAGCGGGCATTCCATTAATGCGACAACTCCCTTTTCCCTCTGCACTGATTTCCCGGTACAAGAGTAAATCATCCGTAGCCTCGTATCCACATTGGGATAGTTTACTTTTTACAGAGTCCGGGATTCCTTCAAACGTAGCCCAAATACAAGCTTTTTGCGCACCGCTGCGCACCAGATCTCGCGATGTGCGGTTTCCCAAAATCGCATTGATGGAGTCGATCAAAATCGATTTTCCCGCACCGGTTTCACCCGTCAGCACATTAAACCCAGTGGTAAAATGTACTTCAGCCTTTTCGATGACCGCCACATTTTCAATTTTCAGGTCTGCCAGCATCGGCCAGCCCTCCCCTGCTTAGGTTGCGTTGTATCAGCCGCGGCGCGCATACTGTTGCAACGTCTTGCAAATTGCGGCAGCATCTTCTTCGGTACGCATCAAAATAAAAAACGTATCATCACCGGAAAGCGTTCCCACCACATTGTTCCATTGCTTTGCGTCAAACACTTCGCAAGCCGCATTGGCCATACCGGAAAAGCACTTGACCAACACCATATGCCCCGCATAATCGACCTTGAGGACGGATTCCCGGAAAATCATCTCAAATCGGCTGGGTGAGTGCGTCACTTTCCCGGAAGCAGCCGCCGGCATATACCGGTAGCGCCCCTCGGAATCCGCCACCTTTACCAACTGTAAATCGCGAATATCCCGCGAAACCGTGGCTTGCGTTACGTCAAATCCAGCCTCTCGCAGATGGGCCAGCAAATCTTCCTGACGATCAATCGGATGTTTTTCAATTAAATCTAGAATTGCCTGATGGCGCGCACTTTTCATCGGGATCATCTCCTCATGAGC
>NZ_CALADU010000133.1 GCF_937890665.1 uncultured Subdoligranulum sp. | reverse complement strand
AGTTAAAGAATTTGGCGTAGGTCATGCGCGCTGCGCGGTCGATGTAGGTGCGCTCGGCAGCAGAGATACCCCCGCCGCCAATGATAAGCTCGCAGAACATCTGCAAGAACTGCGATTTAAGGACAAGCGGACTGTCGCTGTCGGCATAGTCCTCGGTAATATCCATGGGGTTGATGTGTTCACTGGAACTGGCAGAAATCTCTACGACTTGGCCGCCCATGGCCTGCACTTCGGGGGTATATTCGCCTTCGGGGTCGATGATGATAACGTCATCATCAGTACCCATCATAACTTGGGCGATTTCCAGCTTGACGTCCATTGATTTGCCGGAACCGGGCTGCCCCAGTACATACCCGGCAGGGGACGCCAGGTTTTTGCGCTGGAACATCAGCAGCGATTTGCTGCGCGCGTTCAAGCCCATATAGAAACCGCCCGGCTCGAACAATTCCTGTGTCGTGAACGGGATGAAAATGGCTGTGTTGGCCGTGGTAAGAGTACGTTCAATGCCGATGCACTTTTTGCCCAACGGCAAAATGGAATTAAGAGCCTCGCGCTGCTCAAAAGGCAGGGTATCAACTTTACAGGTCTTTTTCTGCACGGCGCTCATGATCTGCTTGATACGGTTGTCCAGTTCTTCGTTTGTGTTACCATAAGTGTGAATCATAAGCGCAACCTTAAAGAGTTTCTGATTGCGGTTGACGAGTTCGTCCAGAAGATCTTCCGCATTTTTGATATTTTCGCTCAGTTCGTAGCGGATGCCCATGGCGGCGGGCAGCTTTTGCTTGACCGCACGTTGCATACCATCCGCTTCTTCCTGGCGCATGAACGCAAGTTTGGTCTTGACCATTTCCACGGCATCATGCTGCTCGACTGCATCAATGTGCAGCGCGATCGCCAGGTCAAACGGCAGTTCGGATAGGCGGGACAGCAGATCATCGGTCATTTCCGGCGCGATGTCGCGCAGGAAAACGGTTTTGCCAATCTTTTTGCCAAAGGCATAGCGGTCGTTGTATGTGGCCCGCGAATCGTCATGCTCTGGACGCCAGTCAAAAGACGACGGACTGATGAAATCTTTCGTCGTGAGTTTGTTCTCGGCCAGCAGCCAATCGTACTCAAAATCAAAACTGGTATCGGGGCGCAAGATCGAGTTGAGAAGTGCCAGACGTTGCTTGCCGGAAAGTGTGGAGGCATCGCTGTGTAGCCCCTTGAAGCTACCCTTTAGATCGGCGGATCGCCGTGCAAGCTGTTGGGCTGCGCTGTCATAGGTGTCGGCTTTCACGGTAATAGTAACAAATTTTTCGCGCACCAGGCCGTTTTGCCCCTGCATGGCCTTGTCGGCAATAATTTTGTTCATTTCCTGTCGGTACTCGTCAATATCATCCTGGCGCATTTGAAAGAACATATCCTGTTCAAACCGCTCCCTATCCATGTGCTGCGTAACCAGGTTGATCTGCAAGTGCATATCCGGGTCACAATAGTTAAGCAACTCACAGTACCGCGTAAAAATGTTGGCCTGTTCTTCTCGTCGTGCAATCTGGTAGTTGACGTCGGAAAATTTCAGCGTCATGGAATATAAGCCCGGCTCGATTTCACAGATGCCGTTCTCGTACATAGCCAGAAAGCCCAGGCAATCACTGGCCTTTTGCGGCGCGCGCTTTTTCTTTATTTGCTTTTCGAGTGTCTTTTTTTGCGCGCGCAATACTTTTGCGCGCTTGCGCTGTTCGGCTTTTAATTTCTTTTTTTGTAAGCGAGCTTGCCGCTTGGCACTCGCAAGGTTTTCCCTTTCGGGACTTTTTTTGAGAATCATTGTAGCACTCCTTAAACGGACGAACCGGGATTTGGTGGCTTTCAGTCATATTTCGCCAGTAAATGGACACCAGCTTTTCAAAGGGGTAGCCGTTGCGTTTGATGAAGCCAACCCCTAAAAAGGGCATGACTTCGATCATAACGATATAACTCAACGTGTCTGCGGTCGCCCCAAAATAGTAGATGCCGACTGCAAAAGTTGCCACAGCAAGAACTATGGCAATGCCAAAGCAGACGAGCTGCCGGATGGACAGACCAGCAAATATTTTTTCATGATATTCGGTTATTTCAAAATTGATCTTTGTTGAGATCAAATGCGTCACCTTCTTTCTGCGGTGCGACGATTCGTCGCATCGGGCATTATACAGAACTGGTTATGGCTTTGGCAAAGCGGCTGCTCATTATCATGGCAACCAACAATATTACACTATTGCCCAGCAACGCCCAGGATTGATCTAAAATGTCTCCTGTGCCGCCGCCAATGGAAGCGGCCAGCGCCGGATAGAACCCGATCACAAGGTAAAGGATGCTGCCTTGGATGGCTACGCCTGCATAACTTTTGAGAAAACCAATGCCGACGTTATGTAGCTCCTGGTAACAAAGCGTCGTGATGGGAATAGCTGCAAAGGCATTGTAAACATAGAGTTCTATGAAGCGTGCTGCCACAAGGGTGTTTACTATGATGGAAATGCCTTTGATGATTAGGTTGACGGCCTGGAGCGTTAAGTTGACACCGAGCTGCTGAAAGAAGTGCCCTTCCAATTCGGAGAGCGTGGATGAATCTATGTCGCTGGATACTTGCCCGCTGCCCACAACACCGGCAATACCGCTTGTAATTTGAGCGCTGATACTAAATAGGGCATTGAGGATAATCGTGGAATTTTGGACGGCCCACAGGCACAGTGCCATCTTGATGAAGGACTGGAAAAGATTGAGCAGCATAAAGGTGGAACTTCCACCGCCGCCAGCAGACGAGCGTATAAAAGCGTTGTAAAATTCGAGAATCCAGAACAATGCCAGTACGACAAGGGCGATTGGCAACACAATATTTGTGGCAATGGCGTTGGAAAAATTTGCCAGTGAGGAGTTCCACCCGTTGAGGTCTTGCAGCAGGCCACTGTTTTGCCCCATGCTGGAAGCGGTTGCGCTTATTGTGTCGAGCAGGTCTTGAATTGCATCTATCATAGACGAGATACCTCCATGTGGGGTGCGACGATTCGTCGCATTTTAGAAAGATATCTGCGTTAGAACGGCGGCAGCAGTAACGACGACTGCGCCACCGGCCACACCCAATAGAGCCTGTTTCATCTCAGGCCCGTTATGGTCTTTGATACTGAAACCGAGCTGAACACCGTTCCAGACAATGTACAGCGCACCGGCGTAAACGAGGCCGCGGGAAAGAATCGACATAAGCTGATCGAGAAATTCCATAATAGTAATCTCCTTTTCAAAGTGAATTTAATTCGGAAAGTTTTATGGTTGTTGCACTCTTTACGCCTTGGAAGAAACCGGCCATTTCCATTTCTTTGCGCTTCTCGTAGGTGAAGCGGTTGGCCGGGTCTGCATCGGCGCAGAGCTTGTAGTTGGGATGCTTTGTCAGGTCATATTTACGGCTGTGGAA
>NZ_CALADU010000132.1 GCF_937890665.1 uncultured Subdoligranulum sp. | reverse complement strand
GAATGAGATAATCATTGCGTAATAAGTAAATGTAAAGGACACAAAACTGTATACAAAAGCGAAAATCGAAAGTGAAACAACAAATTTACGATAGAAGCTCAAAGAAGTATAACTCTTCATCGAAGAAGAAGCATTGTTTATTTTTTTTATAGACATAAATGAAAAGATAAATACAAAAACAACAATTAATTTGTAATAAAACATTAATTTAGGAGTATATGATGTATTGACTTGATCTTCGCTAAAATAAAGCCAGACTTTAGTTGCCATGCCACCTATGTAAGGAATAAGCAACTTTGCCAATATGGGTACAAAAGCACTGCCTAAGCCACAAAGAACGAAAGTCAATAAATCTGACTTCTTAGCCAGCAAAATACAAATTAAATACACAAGAACAATAAGTGAAAGTCCAATATGAAACATGCAAGCACATACAACAAAGAGCAAAGACAGTAGTCTATTGCGCTTAATAAACGTCAGACGAATTAAGCCAACCAGAAGAACCGAAGAACCAAGGCAAAAACGTATATTCGATAATAAGCCCGTAGTAAAATCAAGAGAAGAAATAACTAAAGCTAGAGCAAAAGTAACGGCATACGGCGAAAGACAAATTTTCTGCATTATCAAACTTGTATAAAATAAGCATGTCATAAAAATAAAGACAGATACAAATTTTACTAATTCATAATCACCAGTCTTTCCAATTAGGTAAAGATAAACTCCTGATAAAGGCGAGGTTTGGTAACTATTACCAAGAAGAAAGCTCAGGCCATGCGCCTGAGACAAGCTTATCTCAGAAATGATACGTCGATAATCATTATCAATCCCCCCAGTTCCGTGTGAACAATAACCGAGAACAGAAAAAGCAAAACTTGTTAATAGATATACAAGAGAAATTGCATAGATATATATATATTTATACTGTCGGAAAAAAAATATCACACTAACTTGTAATAAAAAAGAAAATAAGAAGACGAGGAAAAAAGGAACGGAAAGAAGCATCGTCTCAAACCCTTTTATTTCTTAAATTAGATATAGAAACCATTATGCGAAGTAAACCAAGTCTAATAAATATTAATTTAACAATATTTAATGTTGAAACTCCAGCCAATCCTATATTATTAATTTGATGCCCGATCTCTCGTTTGACATTCTTAGTTTCATTTCGATATACAGCATCAGGAGAGTCTTTTTTATTTTGATATAGAATAAATAAGAAATTAATTAAATATTGTATAAACATATTTACAGCATCGGTATATAACTCAGGATATAGCTGCCTCAAATCCCTTGTCAACTGTTCTAAATTATCTTTGCAATCATGAATGAATTTTATATTCTTCGAAGCAAGGATTGACCCGGATCTTACTCTATAGAAATAGCATGCCTCGTCTAGGAAAGCTATCCGGGAGGCGCCTCCCCAGATCAAATACGTTGTCGCAAGGTCTTCCATAACTTTACCTTGGGGAAAATAAACTTTCCCTTTTAATAAACTTGCTCTTGACATATAGGACCAGGCATAGTTAGGTAATCTCATAAGTAAGATTTGTTTGATTGCATCCCGAGGAGAAAGTGTTTTTTCCTTAGGAAACAGCTCTTTATATCGAGAATCAGTACATTCCTTACCATTTTCAGAAACATTATTGAATCTGAATACACAAACATCACTATCTGTCTGGCTCATTACCTCTATGCAATGAGAGACAAGATCAGGTCCAACCAAATCGTCTGAATCAACAAACAGAATGTAATCACCAGATGAAACATCTATGCCACTATTACGAGCGCCCGATAGCCCTCTGTTTTCTTGATGGATGACTCGAATTCTACCATCTCTGAGGGACCACAAATCGCAGATTTCAGAAGAGCCATCGTCAGAACCATCGTCAATAAGGATAATCTCAAGGTTACGATAGCTCTGCTTAACAATTGACTCAATACATTTATTAAGATAAGGCTTAACGTTATATACAGGAACAATAACTGAAACAAGTAAGCATTTTCCCATTTTCATTCCCTAGATTAAACGATTCTTATACATTTTAGTTATTGCTCAAGATTTTGCAAAGCTCATCAAAGTAAAACGACTCAGAAAAACGATGTCCTCGTTCATAAGCAGCTTCTCCCATCTTGAGACGCAACTCTGGGTTAGTTCCCAATTGCAACATACGCTTAGCTAAGTTCGAAACAAGTTGATCATCACGGGACACAATAAAAGAACCATCACACAGAGCATATTCCGAAATGCCACCAGACTTGGTAGTAATCAGCGGTTTCCCAGAGACCAGGCTTTCAATCACTGCCAGTGGCGCCGGATCATCCCAAATGCTGGGCAGCACGCATACATCAGCTATCTCATACAGGGCAGGCATATCGTCGTAGCCAACAAAACCAGTGAATACAATCTTCCCTTCAACTTTAGGCTGGGAGGCAAGATCATGAAGTTTCTGTTCAAAGGGACTCCTAATGGTCGAGTTGAAGAAGAATGCACCAGCAACAACTAACTTCACACGAGGAACTTGATCCGCGACCTGCACAAAAGCTTCTAGCAATTCTTCAGCACCCTTTTCCGGGGTAAGGCGCCCGGAAAACAGGAACACAATATCACCATCACTGATTCCGTATTTCGCACGGAAAGCTTTGGCCTTATGCTTTGCCTCATCAGATCCAAAACGGCTAGTGTCAACACCATTGCGCCACACAGCCTTCTGCTCAGGTTTGAGTCCGTCCTCGCCATGCTCGCGAAGGAACTTGTCAAGCGTGTTCACAATGTAATTAGAGACACCAAGTACCTTCTTGACTTGGGCAATCTCGTGCTTACAGCCGAAGTCATTGGTCACTTCATTGTGCAGGTGGTAATATACCTTGTCTGCATAACGTTCAGCATTGCCGTACTTCTGCATGGGCATGAACAATGTGGGATGATTTTCGATCATGACCTTATCGAATGGCGCTTGGCCGTTCGTATCATCTTTACTCAGCGCTTTGGCCACCTTGTGGATGTACCACAAACGTTGCGCGATATACCGGTAGCTCATGAGTTTCTTCTTGCGAAGAATATATTTCGCGGCCCAGTAAATGCACCGATCGGCAGCCTTTACTAGCATTGGCGTTTTGATAAAGCGAAAATCAGTATGTTGAAAAGCACCATCACGAATGACTTTATCAACACCAGGTGCCCAGGAAGAGAAAACCGTGAACTCAAAATTCGTGGTCTTCTCATTCTCTCGGACCATCATCATGTCCAACGCTTCGACCGCGCCACCAAGCACGTTAGGAACCGGCAAGTAACCGGAAGTAATAACAGCAACACGTGGATTCATCTTCACTTCCCGTTCCTCTTATTTGCAGATAAATGATTCATATTTTTTTACCAAGCTGTTTGCACATCGTTGGATATCGTATTCTTCGATGTCACCGCTAATTTGATCTGAGCGCTTCGAGGAATGCAAGTTTGACAGCGTTTCAATCCAAGGCTTTACATCAGTAATCTGCAGAAAATAGGAGCTAGCGGTTACATCCGCTTCCGAAGGAACAACATCGGACAGCAAGCAAGGCAAATCCGCGACCTGAGCTTCAACAGCAACTATGCCCAATCCTTCATAAAGACTGGGAAGACAGAACGCATCGAACGCCTGGTATAGACGATTGACATCCGAGCGTTGACCGAGGAACAGCACATGATCAGCCATACCGAGTTCTTCAACATGTTGTTGAACCGCAGGCTTATCAGGACCATCACCGACGAAGGCGAGCATGGCATCAGGGCGTTTAGGAAGCAGCCCCATAAGCACATCAACCAGAAACGTCTGATTCTTCTGTGGCATGAAACGTCCAACATGACCGATCAGGAACGTATCATCCGAAATGCCGAGCTCTTTACGTGTTTGTTTACGCGTTTCAGCATTAAAACGGAATTTATCCAATTCGATAGCATTAGGAATCACGGTAAAATCCGCATTTTTGCCAAATAACCATTTTCCTGCATAACGACTGCATGCAAAACGAACCGTTGGATACACATTGGCGAACGGACGCAACACAAGTTTCATCACGTTCTTCGCGAACTCGCCTTTGCCCATAGTTGAATGAGAATGCGCGATACGCACCGGCACTCCAACCTTCTTCGCCGCCGATAGCGGGAACACGCTCAACGTATTGATATTGCTGTGCACAATCGGCCACTGCTGTTCACGCATAAGACGAATCAGCTCACGACGGTAGCGAATCGGATGCTGGTACGGCGGTATGCGGAATACACGACCTCCTAAGGCGATGATTTCCTCTTCGGGAACACGCGTGGAATCCTCGTCGACAAGGAAATCGAACTGCACTTTACTGCGGTCGATGTGGCGGTAGTAATTCATCACTACCGCCTCAACACCACCGCCAACCATTTTACCAACAATTTGGGCCACCCGAATCGG
>NZ_CALADU010000131.1 GCF_937890665.1 uncultured Subdoligranulum sp. | reverse complement strand
CGACCGTCCCCGCTGCGGCATTCCCATCCTGTTCCCCAGCTGCAGCAAGCCGGACGGCGGCGTGCACCATTTCGGCGGCGCGGACTATCCCATCGAGGTCCATGGTCTGGCCGATCTGGTGCCGTGGCAGGTCAAGACGGCGGCGGATGATGCCATCGAACTGACCTTGGCGCCCAACGGGCTGACCAAGTTTGTCTATCCCTTTGATTTCCTGCTCACCATGCGGTATACGCTGGCGGGCAATACCGCTACGCTGGCTCTGACGGTGGCCAACACCGGTGACAAGGAGCTGCCCTTCAGCGTGGGCTTCCATCCTTATTTTGCGGCCAGCAAGCTGGAGAATGTCCGCTTTGCCATCCAGGCGGCTACCTGCTCCGAGGATGCCAAGGGTGAGCAGCCTGCGGCACCGCAGGAGATCACCCTGACCCGCAAACCGGGCAGCGCCGATTCCATTCGGCTGCTTACCGGCGTCAAGAGCCCCATGGTCATGACGGATGCCGGTAACGGCCACAAAGTGACGGTGGCCTTTGACGAGAGCTGCTTCCGCAACGGTGTGCTCTGGCAGCAGGATGCGGAGTCCTTCGTCTGCATGGAACCGTGGAACGGCTGGGCCAACTCGGTGAACGAGGACGGCAAGCATGAGACGCTGGCCCCCGGTGCCGAAAAGACCTTTACTTGGTCCATCACCATCGAGTAATTTCTGCAATACAAGCCCCCGGCAGCTACGCAGTTGCCGGGGGCTTTCTGTTGCTGTCTGGCAGGAGCCGCGGCCCTGAAACCACCTCTGTGCGGGTCCTTATTGGAGGCATGGCCGGAATGCGGATCGAAAACGGGAAAGGGACAGAGTTCGGTTCGGGGAGGTTTTACTGGTACAACTGCATAAAAATAGGCGTAGAAGTTTGTGCAAATAACCAAGAAAAATATACGTGAAATATTTTCACTTTACAAATTAGAAACGCTCAACTATAATCAAACAAGCGCCACGGATTGCAAGGAAGCAATCCAAAGCCCGGTCCGGAATCTTGCCGGATCGGGCTGTGCTATTTCTCATAAAGGGGGAGCAGCGCATGCTGACACTGGATAAGATCTACCACGCTAAATTTATTTTAAAGCAGATCGCCCGCAAAACCGATCTGATTGCCGCGCCGCGGCTGTGCCCGGGCACCGACCTTTACCTTAAGACCGAGAACCTGCAGGTGACGGGTAGTTTCAAAGTCCGGGGGGCTTACTACAAGATCAGCCAGCTCACGGAGGAAGAGCGGGCCAAGGGCGTGATTGCCTGTTCGGCGGGCAACCACGCGCAGGGCGTGGCGCTGGCCGCCACCCGGATGGGGATTCACAGCGTAGTCTGCATGCCGGACGGCGCCCCCATTATGAAGGTGGAAAGCACCAAGCGGCTGGGGGCCGAAGTGGAACTGGTCAAAGGCACCTACGACGATGCCCACGACCGGGCGGTGGAACTGCAGCAGGAAACCGGTATGACCTTCATCCATCCGTATGACGATGAGCTGGTCATCGCGGGGCAGGGCACGATTGGGTTGGAGATTCTCGATCAGCTTCCCGACGTAGATGCGGTGATCGTGCCGGTGGGCGGCGGCGGATTGATTTCCGGTGTGGCCTTCGCCATCAAGAGCCTGCGGCCCGAGGTGAAGGTCTACGGTGTGCAGGCGGCGGGCGCGCCCAGTATGGCGCGGGCTTTCCACGACCATCACTACGAAACGCTGGATCGGGTAGACACCTTTGCCGACGGCATTGCGGTCAAGACCCCCGGCGAGATCACCTACCAGATGGTGGAAAACTACGTGGACGATGTGGTTACGGTCAGCGAGGACGAGATCGCCGCGGCGATCCTCTCGTTGATGGAAAACCAGAAACTGGTGGCCGAAGGGGCCGGGGCCACGCCGGTGGCGGCGGCACTGTTCGGCAAGCTGCCGCTGGCAGGCAAAAAGGTGGTTTGCCTGATTTCGGGCGGCAACATCGATGTGAATATCTTGAACCGGGTCATCACCCGCGGTCTGGTCATGAGCGGACGAAAGTCCAACTTGATGATCGCGCTGGAAGACAAACCCGGCCAGCTTACCTTGGTCAGCGATATCATCTCGGCTTGCGGCGCTAACGTGGTCAGTGTGCACCACGACCGGTCTGATGCCAACATGGCCATTACCAGTTGCTTCCTCAAACTGGGGCTGGAAACGCGCAATGCCGCCCAAATCGAAGAGATCAAGCAGCGGCTTACCGAAGCCGGGTTCGAGCTGGTCAGCGAGCGGGTATAAAAAACAGAGGCCCGAAGGCCTCTGCCAGAAAAAGCGTATTAAACCTTGACGCCGCCGGCCAGCATCTCGATAAACTGCTTGGCCACCCGGGGGCTGCGGCCCCCCGCCCGCAGGGCGAACGCTGCGCCCTTGATGTACAGCTGATCGCTGGGCATCTGGACACCGTATTGACGGGCCAGCTCCAACAGAATGGCATCGAAACGCTCCTTGTCGGGCTGCTGGAAAGTCACCGTTAAACCGAACCGGGCCGCCAGACTCATCAATTCCTGCCGGGTATCCGAGGCGTGCAGGTCATCTCCGGTGCGGTCCGTCATGGATTCCTTGACAAGGTGCCGCCGGTTGCTGGTGGCATACACCGCCACATTGTGGCTGCGGCCGCCCACGCTGCCTTCCAGAATGGCTTTCAGCGCCGCAAAGTTGTCGTCGTTGGCGGCAAAGCTCAAGTCGTCGATGAAGAGAATGAACTTCAGCGGATTCTTGGCCAGCTCGTCCATCAGGGCGGGGATCTGGTACAGCTGGTTCTTCTTCACCTCAATGAGCCGCAGCCCTTCGGGGGCAAACTCGTTGGCAATGGCCTTCACCGTGCTGGATTTGCCGGTGCCGGCATCGCCGTAGAGCAGCACGTTGTTGGTGGGCTTACCCTCCAGCAGCGCCCGGGTGTTGGCAATGACTTTTTCCCGCTCCCGCTCGTAGCCGGGCAGTTCGCTCAGCCGCTGGGGATCGGGGTAACGCACCGGCACCAACCGGCCGTTCTCCAAGGTGAAGACGTGATGCCGGGCAAAGATGCCGTAGCCCTTCTGGCCCACGGCCGCCCGCCGTGCCTCGTACGCGGCATGGAAGTCCGCGTTGGGGGTCACTTCCCATCGGGGCAGATATTCCGGTGCGCCGTGGCACAGATCATCCAATCCGGCCCGGCCCAGCGCCTGCAAAAAGTCCAGCTCGCTTACCAGCGCGGCTTCCAGCACAGGGCCGGCATCGCCGCCCGCCGCCGTGCGCAGACAGAGGTTCTCATCCTCCAGCACGTCGTCCAGCAGCACGTCAGTCCAGTTGGTGCCCCGGGCAAAAAGCGCCGCCTCAAAGGCAGCTACGGCGCCGCCCAAATCACATTCTTCCGCGGCCAGTGCCGCACGCAGGGCGCGCAGCAGGGGGGTGTCCAGCAGATTGCGGAACACCACCAAAGCATCCAGACGCGCCATCCATTCCATACGTTGCATACAAATCGATCCTTTCCCAAGAAACTACTCTCAGTATAAACAGTACCGCATAAACTTGCAAGAATTTCACAAAAAAACTTGACAAATGGGAAGAAGTGCGGTATAGTTTAACACAAATTCAAGAAATGCTTGGATGAGAACTAGTAACGGTTTGAACACAGCCAACAGAGAACTGCCGGTTGGTGCAAGGCAGCAGGGCAAGCAAACCGCGAACTGATCTCGGAGCAGATCCGCTGAACGCACAGCCAGTAAGTGGATACGGGCGCACCCGTTACAGTGCAGGACTTTGTTGGAAGTCCGGTGAGTGGGGAATTTTTTCCCAATAAGAGTGGTACCGCAGAGCGCTTTTACAGCCTTTGTCTCTTGGGTTCAAGGGGCAAAGGCTGTTTTTTTATTCTTACCTGCGCACCCATGCCGCCGGCGCAGAAGATCGGAGATAGGAAGGAGAAGAATTCATGAAACTCAACGGTTCGCAGATCTTTGTTGAGGTCCTGGTGGAGCAGGGGGTAGACACCCTGTTCGGCTACCCCGGCGGGGCTGTCCTCAACCTGTACGATGAATTGTATAAAAATTCCGACCGTATACACACGGTGCTGACCGCCCACGAGCAGGGCGCCTCCCACGCAGCGGACGGTTACGCCCGGGCTACCGGACGTACCGGCGTGGTTCTGGCCACCAGCGGCCCCGGCGCCACCAATCTGGTCACCGGTATTGCCACCGCCTATATGGACAGCGTACCCATGGTGGCCTTCACCGGAAACGTGGCCACCACCCTGCTGGGCCGGGACTCCTTCCAAGAAGCCTATATCGAGGGCATTACGATGCCCATTACCAAACATAACTATACGGTGCGCCGGGTGGAAGATCTGGCCGACACCATGCGGGCGGCTTTTCGCATTGCCCAGCAGGGCCGCAAAGGCCCGGTGCTGGTGGACATCCCCAAGGATGTGACCGCTGCGGTCTGTGAGTTCACCCCCAAGGCGCCGGAGCTGATCCGCACCGTCACGCGCTACAACGAAGCGGACGTGAAAAAGGCGGCCGAGATGATCAATGCGGCCCAGCGGCCCATCGTCTACTTCGGCGGCGGTGTACGCAGTGCGGCAGGCTGCCAGCCGCTGCGGGATCTGCTGGAAAAGACCGGTATGCCCGCCACCTACACCCTGATGGCTGCGGGCGTGCTCAGTTACGGCGAACCCCACAATCTGGGCCTGCTGGGCATGCATGGCTGCTATGCCGCCAACAAGGCCATCGACGAGGCAGATCTGGTTATTGCGGTGGGCACGCGGTTCAGCGACCGGGTCGCCCTCAACCCCGATACCTTCGCCAAGCGGGCTAAGATCATCCAGATCGACATTGACCCCAGTGAGCTGGGCAAGAACGTGGCGGTGGATCTAAGCCTGACCGGCGACGCCAGCTATATTTTGCAGGCCATCCTGCCCTATGTGGAAAAGACCGAGCATAAGCTCTGGATGGAGCAGATTCGTCAGTGGCAGAAAAATGACTACAAGCCGGTGGACAGCGATACCGAACTCAAACCCCACCAGCTCATCGATGAGATCTGCCGGCAGGCCGGACCCGAAGCGGTGTATGTCACCGATGTGGGTCAGCACCAGATGTGGGCGGCCCAGTACCTGCACCACACCAAGAGCCGCGGCTTTTTGACCAGCGGCGGTCTGGGCACCATGGGCTTCGGCTACGGCGCAGCCATCGGCGCCCAGATGGCACTGGGACGGGATGCCCGGGTCATCATGTTGACCGGCGACGGTTCCTTCCACATGAACCTGAATGAGGGCTGCACGGCGGTAAGCTATGGACTGCCCATCATCACGGTCATCTTCAACAATCAGGTGTTGGGCATGGTCCGGCAGTGGCAGACCACCTTCTACGGCAAGCGCTACTCCGACACCGACCCCCACCGCCATACCGACTTTGTCAAGGTGGCCGAGGGCTTCGGTGCCAAGGGCTACCGTGCCACGACCCCCGAGGAATTTAAGGCTGCCTTCGCCGACGCCATGAAGCAGCAGGGACCCAGTTGGATCGACTGCCGCATCGGCAAGGACGAGAAGGTGCTGCCCATGATCCCGGGCGGCGGCGACATCAACGACATCATCATGGAATGAGGTGAACAGGATGGATTCTATGCAGCAAACCAACCCCAACCAGCGCCGCGTTATCAGCCTGCTGGTGGACAACCAGAACGGTGTTCTGGCCCGGGTAGCCAGCCTGTTCTGCCGTCGGGGCTTCAACATCGACAGCCTGACGGTGTCGGCTACCAACGATCCCAAAATCAGCCGCATTACCGTGACGCTCCGCGGGGACGAGCAGGCCCTGAGCCAGTTGATCCTGCAAACCGAGCGTCTGGAAGTGACCCGCCAGATCTTTGAATTGGATCCCGAAAAGAGCCTGCAGCGGGAGCTGCTGCTCCTCAAGGTGGCCTGCAACAACCAAAACCGGGCTGAACTGCGGGAGATCTCCAGCATTTACAAGGCCAAGATCATCGACCTGTCCCCGGACAGCATGGTGTTTGAACTGACCGGCAAGCCGGACAAGATCGACGCCTTCCTGACGATGTTCAACGGCTACGAAATCTTGGAGCTTTGCCGCACCGGCGTCACGGCGCTGGAACGGGGCGGTAAGCACCAGCACATGCAAAAGCCGGCGCAGGAAATCCGCGAAGCGCAGTTGCCGCTGCCCGGCACCCATTGTCCCCAGCCGTAAGGCGGGAAAGTCCCCCCTACGTTTTCCATAAAAAAATCTACTATATAAAAAAAGGAGACACTCACCATGGCGATCAATAAGTATTACGATTCCGACTGCAACCTCGGCATGCTCGACGGCAAGACCGTTGCCGTCATTGGCTTTGGCTCTCAGGGTCATGCCCATTCCGAAAACTTGGCCGAAAGCGGCGTCAACGTCGTCGTCGGTCTGCGCAAGGGCTCCGGTCACTGGGAGAAGGCCGCGAAATTTGCCGAAACCCATGACAACTTCAAGGTCATGGAAGTGGAAGAGGCCGCCAAGGCTGGTGACGTCGTCATGATGCTGGTGCCCGACGAACTCTGCGCCGACATCTACAACCGTCAGGTCGCGCCCTACATGACCGAAGGCAAGGCGCTGGCCTTTGCCCACGGCTTTAACATCCATTTCAAGACCATCGTCCCCCCGAAGAATGTGGACGTCATCATGATTGCTCCCAAGGGTCCCGGCCACACCGTCCGCAGCCAGTATGTGGAAGGCCACGGCGTGCCCAGCCTGATCTGCGTGGAGCAGGACTACACCGGCAAGGCCAAGGACATCGCCCTGGCTTATGCTTCTGGCATCGGCGCCGGCCGTGCGGGCATTCTGGAGACGACCTTCAAAGAGGAGACCGAGACCGACCTCTTCGGCGAGCAGGCTGTGCTCTGCGGCGGTGTCTGCGAGTTGATCCACGCCGGTTTCGATACGCTGGTGGAAGCTGGCTATGCCCCCGAGATGGCTTACTTCGAGACCTGCCACGAGATGAAGCTCATCGTTGACCTGATCAACGAAGGCGGCTTCGATAAGATGCGGTACTCCATCTCCAACACCGCCGAGTACGGCGACTACCGCACCGGCAAGCGCCTCATCACCGAGGAGACCCGCAAGGAGATGAAGAAGGTTCTGACCGAGATTCAGGACGGCACCTTTGCCTCTGAGTTCCTCACCGAGATGAGCCCCAACGGCGGCCGTAAGGTCCACTTCCTGGCCCAGCGCCGTATGCAGTCCGAGCACCTCATCGAGAAGGTGGGCAAGGAACTGCGTCAGATGATGAGCTGGCTGAAAAAGTAATTCCAGCCAAGCCATCCCCAATCCAATCGAATGGAGACGAAACCCATGAACAGTGATAACGTGAAAAAGGGCCCCGAACGGGCACCCAACCGCAGCCTGTTCTATGCGCTGGGCTATACGCCGGAGGAACTGGACCGCCCGTTGATCGGCGTGGTGTCCGCTTACAGCGAGATCGTGCCCGGCCACATGAATCTGGATAAACTGGCGGACGCCGTCAAGGCCGGTGTGCGAATGGCCGGCGGTACCCCCATCCTCATGCCTGCCATCGGTGTCTGTGACGGCATCGCCATGGGCCATGTGGGCATGAAGTATTCCCTCGC
>NZ_CALADU010000130.1 GCF_937890665.1 uncultured Subdoligranulum sp. | reverse complement strand
TGAAAAATTGGCGAAGCAGCGGGCTAAAACCGGCCTGAGCGATGCGGTAGTCACGGCCTATGGCAAGATTGGCGGGGTGCCCGCAGTGGTGGCTGTGTTGGATAGCCGCTTCTTTATGGGCAGCATGGGTACTGCTGTGGGCGAAAAGGTGACCCGGGCGGTGGAATATGCCACCAACAAGCACCTGCCGCTGATCATCTTTTCTGCCAGCGGCGGCGCCCGTATGCAGGAAGGCATTTTCAGCCTGATGCAGATGGCCAAAACCAGTGCAGCCATTCAGCGCTTTCAGGCCAAAGGTGGACTGTACATCAGCTATCTGACCCATCCCACCACCGGCGGTGTGACGGCCAGCTTCGCCAGTTTGGGTGACATCACGCTGGCGGAGCCTGATGCCCTGATCGGCTTTGCCGGTCCTCGAGTCATCGAGCAGACCATCGGTGAAAAGCTGCCCAAGGGATTCCAGCGGGCGGAGTACCTGCTGGATCACGGCTTTGTGGATCAGGTCGTTCCCCGCGGCGAGATGAAACAGACGCTTACCCAGCTGTTGAAGCTGCATACACAAGGAAGGAAGCGCGGCGCATGATCAAAGATATTCTCAAAGAGGTCGAATCTCTCGACCAGCGCATCGATGCGCTGCAAAACCCCACGCCGGAGGACGACACCGACAAGCAGCTATTGGGGGAGGAGGAAAACGCCCCCGCCGATGTGTCGGTGGAAGAACTGGAAGCTCGCCGGGCGGCGCTGCTGGAGCAGTGCCGTGATTTGACGCCCGCAGACCGGGTCTTTCTGGCCCGGCATCAGGGCCGTCCCCGCATCGACGAGTACATCCATGAGCTGTTCACCGATTTTTTTGAACAGCGTGGTGACCGGCAGTGCAGTGATGACCAGAGCATTCTGGGCGGCATTGCCCGGTACAAGGGCATCCCCGTTACGGTAATCGGTCACCGCAAAGGTTCTACGCTGGAAGAAAATATGCGTTTCCGATTTGGTATGCCGGAACCGGAAGGCTACCGCAAAGCGCTGCGTCTGATGCAGCAGGCCGAAAAGTTTGGCCGTCCCATTATTACCTTCATCGATACGCCGGGGGCCTATCCCGGCAAAGAAGCCGAAGAACGGGGACAGGGCGAAGCCATCGCCCGCAATCTGGCCGAAATGAGCGGCCTGACGGTACCCATCCTTTCGGTGGTGACCGGCGAGGGTAGCAGCGGCGGTGCGTTGGGACTGGGCGTGGCCAACCACATCCTGATGTTGGAGAACGCCGTCTATTCGGTGCTTAGCCCGGAAGGCTTTGCCAGCATCCTGTGGAAGGATTCCTCCCGCAGCGGCGAAGCCTGCGAGATCATGAAGTTGACCGCGCAGGACCTGCTGCAGGATGGCGTCGTGGAGGAAGTGATTCCCGAACCGCTAGGGGGCGCTCAGCGCGACCATAAACAGCTCTTTGCGTCCTTGGACGCAGCGCTGGAACGGCATCTGACCCAGTTGTGCAAGATGAACGGCAAGGCACTGGCCGACCAACGGTACAAAAAGTATCGTCAGATCGGCCTGTGACACAGAACAGATAGAGGGAACTTATGGAAGGTTTGCAGCTGATTTCCACCGGAGGGGCACTGCCCAGCCGGGTGGTAACCAACGAGGATTTGAGCAAGTTGGTGGATACCAGCGACGAATGGATCACCACTCGCACCGGTATTCGGCAGCGGCGTTTCTGTGGGGAAGGGCAGACGACGGCCACCTTAGCCATCGAAGCAGCCAAGCAGGCGCTGGAGCGCAGCGGCTTGCAGGCGGAACAAATTGGCTGCTGTGTCTGTGCCACTCTTTCAGGCGCCTATGCCACCCCCAGCACCGCTTGTCTGGTGCAGCATGAACTGGGGCTGGCGGAGGATATTCCTGTACTGGATGTCAACGCAGCCTGTTCTGGGTTTATCTATGGTGCTGCCGTGGCACGGGGACTGCTGGCTGCACGGCCGCAGGATTCCCGCCGGTTTGCGCTGGTTATTGGATGCGAGCAGCTCTCCCGCTTGATGGATATGACAGACCGCAACACCTGCGTGTTGTTCGGTGACGGTGCCGGTGCGGCCATCTTCGCACTGGCAGAAGACTCGGATTTCGCGGTGGATCTGGGGGCTCGGGGCGATATGGCCATCGAAACGCCGCCTAACGGTCCCATCCATATGGATGGCCGCGCGGTATTCCGGTTTGCCGTAGATGCCTTGCCCCGCACCCTGCACGCGGTGCTGGAGGCTACCCATCACACGTTGGACGAGGTGGATTGGGTGGTGTGCCACCAAGCCAATAGTCGGATCATCGACAATTGCGTGAAAAAGATGCAGGCCGATCCCGAAAAATTCTATAAAAATATGGACCGCCATGGCAATACCAGCGCTGCCAGTATTCCGGTGGCGCTCAATGAACTGGCCGAAGATGGTCGCCTGCAGCCCGGCATGCGGATTGCCTGCATCGGGTTTGGCGGCGGTCTGACATGGGGCGGTATGTTGCTCACTGTGAAAGGAAGCGTCGTATGAAACTGCTGAACGAGATCTTGGGGACCCGGTATCCCCTTATTCAGGGTGGTATGGCCAATATTGCCACCGGTGAATTTGCTGCCGCCTGCTCCAATGCGGGCGCTTTGGGCCTGATCGGTTCCGGCGGCATGAACGCCGATTCCCTGCGGGATAACATCCGCCGCGCGAAGCAACTTACCGACAAACCCTTCGGCGTCAATATCATGCTGATGCACCCGCAGGCCGATGCGTTTGCCAAGATTGTGGTGGAGGAAGGCGTTCGCTTCGTCACCACCGGTGCCGGTAACCCCGGCAAGTACATGGAAAGCTGGAAAAACGCCGGCATCACGGTGATGCCGGTGGTAGCAGCTACGGTGCTGGCAAAGCATTTGGTTAAATGCGGCGCCGATGCGCTGATTGCCGAGGGCACCGAGAGCGGCGGTCACGTAGGTGAGATGACCACCATGGCGTTGGTACCGCAGGTCGTAGACGCTGTGGATGTTCCGGTCATTGCGGCGGGCGGCATTGCCGATGGCCGCCAGTTGGCGGCAACTTTTGCGCTGGGCGCCTGCGGCGCGCAGATCGGCACCTGCTTGCTGGTTTCCGAAGAATGTCCCATTCACGCCAACTATAAAGCGGCATTGCTCAAAGCAAAAGACAGTGACACCATCGTCACCGGCCGTATCGGCGGCACGCCGGTCCGGGTGCTGAAAAACCGGATGAGCCGGGAATATGTCCGTCAGGAAAAAGCCGGTGCCGACAAGATGGAACTGGAAAAGTTTACGTTGGGCAGTTTGCGTCGCGCCGTGTTTGACGGCGACACCGAGACCGGCAGCTTGATGGCCGGTCAGGTGGCCGGTATGTTGCAGGGCGTGCGTCCCGTAGCGGAGATTCTGGACGAATTGATGGAAGGCTGCCATACTCGTCTGCACGAGATGGGCCAGATGAACGTATAAAAGGAGTTAAACTGATGAAACTCGCGTTTTTGTATGCCGGACAAGGCAGCCAGCACGCTGGGATGGGCGCCGACCTGTACGAAGCGTCACCGGTATTCCGCAAGGTGTTTGACGAAGCCGCCACGGTGCTGGATTTTGATCTGAAAACCACCTGCTTTGAGGATCCCGAAGGGGTCATCAACCTGACCCGGTACACCCAGCCCTGCATGGTGGCCTTTGCGGCGGGTGTCACCGCCATGTTGGCCGAGGAGGGCATTCGTCCCGAATATGCAGCGGGCTTGTCGTTGGGGGAGTATTCCGCGCTGGAATGTGCGGAGGTGTTGGATGCCAAATCTGCCGTGTCGTTGGTCGCTTTCCGGGGGCAGGCTATGGCGAAGGCGTCGGAAGGGTTGGATTGCGGCATGACCGCTGTACTGGCTCTCGACCGTGAAAAGCTGCAGGCCTGCTGTGACGAGGCTTCTGCCTTGGGCGTGGTGCAGATCTGCAACTACAACTGC
>NZ_CALADU010000129.1 GCF_937890665.1 uncultured Subdoligranulum sp. | reverse complement strand
AAACCGAGAAAAAGCCCGTCAAGCGCGGCACGCTGGCCACCAAGCAGATGAGTGCCTACACGCTGGCGGTCATCGTGCCTTTTTCCAATCAGTTCCGGCGTGATGTGCCGGCGCTGTACGACGCTATGATCCAGCGCCTGCCCGGTGCCCTCGCCAAAAAGTTCGACGCTACTGTGTTCGGTGCCGTGGACGCTCCCGGCTCCAACTTCGACACGCTCAAAAACTGCACGGCTCAGAGCATCCTGACGAACGCTTACGGCGGTCTGGTGGCGGCCGATGCCGACATCGCCGCCCATGACGGCATCCTCAATGGCTGGGTGCTCTCTCCGCAGGGCAAGGCCATTCTGCTGACTGCCGTGGACGGCAACGAGCGCCCGCTGTTCATCAACAACGTGGCGGAGGGCGCGGTGCCCATGATCCTGGGCGCGCCTGTCAAGCAGAGCAAGGGCGCGTACATCGCCGAAACCGCAACTACCGATGCCATCGTCGGCTTTGCGGGTGACTGGACGCAGGCTGTGTACGGTACTGTGGAGGGCGTGCAGATCGCCATCTCCGACCAGGCGACCCTGACCGAAGGCGGCAGCACCATCAACCTGTTCGAGCAGAATATGTTCGCCGTGCGTGCCGAGATCGAGGTCGGCTTCCGCTGTGATACCACGGTGTTCAACAAGCTGACGGGCAAGGCGAAGACTGGTGGTGCAGGCTGATGATTGAATTTATCAACAGCCTGACGGGGACGCGGATGTTTGTGGTCCCGGAGCGGGAGGCGGAATATCTTGCGGCGGGCCACACCCGTGTGGCGGATGCGCCCGCCGAGCCGCCCAAGGCGCAGGCCCCCGAGGCCAAGCCCGCGACCAAGCCCTCCCGTCCGGCGGCGAAAAAGCCTGCCGCCAAGCGGAGCACCCCCGCAAAGAAATGAGGTGACGGTATGCGCTATGCAACGGTAGAGGACGTAGAGGCCGGGTTCCGCCCGCTGGAAGACAGCGAGAAAACGCTGTGTGATGCACTGCTGGATGAAGCAGGCATCGTTATCGACGCTTACAAAAAGGACGCCGATGAGGAACGCAAGCGCCTGGTCTCCTGCCGGATGGTGCGCCGCCAGTTGGATGCCGGGCCGGGGGCCGCTCAGAACGCCGTGACCTTCCCCATGGGGGCCTCCCAGGGGTCGGCTTCGGCCCTGGGCTATTCCCAAACCTGGACGATGTCCGGCGGTTCGGTGGGTGAACTCTATCTCTCCAAGTTGGAAAAGAAGCTGTTGGGCGTCGGGGATAGGATCGGCGCCCGCAGCCCTCTGGAAGGGATGGTGGCGGAATGATTCACGGCATTACCGTCCGGCTCTATACCAAAACACAGACCGGCACCGACGGGTTCAACACGCCTATCTACATCGAGACACCCGTAGATGTACCCGGCGTGCTGGTGGGCGAACCCACCACCGAGGACATCGTCAACGACCTGCAGCTCTACGGTAAGCATATCGCCTACACGCTGGGCATCCCCAAGGGGGATACCCACAACTGGAAGGATGTGACGGTGGAGTTTTTCGGGCAGAAATTCCGCACCTACGGCGGCGTGACCCAGGGTATCGAGGACATGATACCCCTTGCCTGGAACAAGAAAGTGAAGGTGGAACGGTATGACAAAAGTGAGAATCGTGTTGAACAAGCGCGGCGTGCAGGAATTACTGAAATCGGATGATTTGCGCCAGACGTGCGCAAGCCATGCCGGAAAGGCACTGGCAAAGCTGGGGACCGGATATGAAACCGACACCCATACCGGCAAAACCCGATCTAACGCTATGATCTGGGCCAGCAGTGCCCAGGCTCGGCGGGATGCACGCCAAAACAACACGATTTGGAAGGCGGTGAAGGGGCATTGATCGA
Organism: uncultured Subdoligranulum sp.; assembly: GCF_937890665.1. The sequence goes on along the minus strand of NZ_CALADU010000129.1, from coordinate 1,926 downwards.
GGACTACACACTGCACTATCTCTCCACCCAGCTGGACGGGGTGCCCGGCGCTATCGGTCGGCCCTCCCCGCTGCCGCCGACCTGCTTTGCCATCAAAAAGACCGACGCCGAGACCAGCAACATGATCCCGACGGATACACTCTCGATTTATGCCTACGCGCCCTCCGAATATGAGGCAGCACAGCTCAACGAGCGAATCAAACAAGCCATGCAGGCCATGGCCGGGCAGGACGCCATCTGCAATGTGGCGTTTTACACCGATTTTTCCGACGATGATACCGAGTATAAGGTCCCCCGGTATCAGTCTATTTACAATGTGACCTACTACAGCGATGAGGTGTAAAAATGTCATCTACTCCCAATAACGCGCAAAACGTCAGCGTCGCCAAGCCCAAGGTGGGCGGCGCGATCTTTGTGGCGCCGCTGGGCACCAAACTGCCCACGGACGCCACCACCGCGCTGGACGTAGCCTTTGAAAATGTGGGCTATATCAGCGAGGACGGCGTGGTCAACACCAACTCCCCCGACACCGACACCATCAAGGAATGGGGCGGTGCGTCAGTGGGTAAAATCGACAACGGCAAGGACGACACTTGGCAGTTTACCATGATCGAGGCGTTGAACCTCGCTGCGCTCAAGCTCGTTTACGGCCCGGACAATGTCAGCGGTACGCTGGAGGAAGGCATTATTACCGTCAAGGCCAACAGCAACGAGCAGCCGGATGTCTCCCTGGTCATTGACATGATCCTCAAGGGCGGCGCGCTCAAGCGCGTGGTACTGCCCAGCGCGGGCGTGTCGGAGGTGGGCGAGGTGACCTATGCTGCCACTTCGGCCATCGGCTATCAGACTACCCTGCTGGCAACGCCGGACGCCGAAGGAAATACCCACTACGAATACATCAAGAGCGCGGCGGCTGCGGCGCTGGCGAAGACTACTGCACCCGCCGCCGAGGCGGAACCCGACGACGAAAAGGAGGACACTGACGCATGATTACCGGAAAAACATCCACCGGCTTTGCCTTTGCGCTGCCGGAAAACAAACTCCAGGATATGCGCATCCTGCGCGCCCTGGCCGCAACAATGAAAGCGCCCGATGAGGCGGACCCGTTTGCCCAACTCACGGCCCTGGACAACCTGGGCACCCTGATCCTGGGCGCCGATAAGTACCAGAAACTGCTGGATCATGTGGCCACCGAGGACGGCCGCCAGCCGCCCGAAGCCGTGGACAAAGAACTGGGCGAGATCCTGGCAGCCTTTAACCAGGGAAAAAACTGATTCGCCTCTCCCGTGTGATTGCCCAGTATGAGCCGGAACTCATCTGCGACTTTGCCGAGACGTACCACATCCTTGACTACACAGCGTTGCCAGTGTCCCTACTGGTGACGCTTTTTTCGGGATTGGGGGAAGGATCGCGGGTACAGCAACGGCTCAATGGTGAAAGGGTCCCGCTGCGCACGCTGCTGCTGGCGGCCATGGTGGACCGGCTGTCTGTGCTGCTCTATGCCAACACCAAGGACGCCAAGTCTGGAACAAACCAGCCGCGCAGCCTGGTGGCGATCTTGACGGGAGAGGATACCGAAACCAACGCAGGCACGGAAGCCTACGCCTCCGGCGACGATTTTGAAGCCGCCCGGCGGGCGATTTTGGAAGGGGTGAGTACCTGATGCCCAATAACAACACCGTGGCCCGCGCCTATGTGCAGATCGTGCCCTCTGCCGAGGGTATCAAGGGCTCTATCACTTCCGCCCTGGGCGGGGAGGCCAGCAGCGCAGGCAGCCAGTTGGGCGGCATGCTCTCCACGGGTATCAAAGGGGCGGTTGTGGCCGGTGTCGCTGGCCTGGGCGCGATCATCGGCGGCGCACTGACCGAGGGCGGCGCGCTGCAGCAGTCCCTGGGCGGCGTGGAAACGCTGTTCAAAGACGCGTCC
>NZ_CALADU010000128.1 GCF_937890665.1 uncultured Subdoligranulum sp. | reverse complement strand
TCCTGTTCCACCGGGTCCGCTTCCCGGCAAAGGCGGTCCAGTTCCTTTTGGCTCCGTGTTTCCTCCCGCCGAAGTTCCTGCGTGATGTAGTCAAATTCCTCTGCCGTGAGCCGTCCCTCCGCCTTGTCTTTATAAGCGCACAGGCGCGTGCGGCGGGCGTTTTCCTGCCTGCATTCCAGTTTGCGGCGCAGGTTTTCGAGGTCCCGCCTTTTCCCCCGGCTGGCCGCACATCGGCGTGCCATTGCAGCCGGGTCCACCCGCCCCTGTGCCAGCGTGCGCAGGCTGTCCTGCACCGCCTGCAATACCGCGTCCTCCCGAATACTGTGGGACGTACACCGCCGGGCCGCAGGATCACGATAGTAACCGTAACAGTTCAGATACCAGTAGCCGCCCCGCTTTTTGGCGTACAGCGGACTGCCGCAGTCGGCGCAGCGGGCAACGCCGGTCAACAGGTGCGGCTGGCCGTGGGCTGCGTATGTACGCACCTGCAACATTGCCTGCGCCTGCGCAAAATCTTCGCGGCTCACCAGCGGTTCATGAGTCCCCTGTACCACGATCCAGTCTTCGGGCCGGACACGGCGGCGCAGATGGACCTTGTAATTCACGGTCCGGGTAAACTGCTGGGCCATATCTCCCTGATAGACCGGGTGGGACAGGATGCGCCGGATGCTCTCGGCATTCCAAAGGCCGGTGAAGCGGCGGCTGCTGTCCCTCATCTGCTTGCTGGCCGCCGGGGACGGGATCTGTTCGCTGTTGAGCATATGGGCGATCCGGGTACGGCTATTCCCACCCAGAAACAGCGAAAAGATGCGCTGTACCGTGGGTGCTGTTTCCTCATCCGGCAACAGATGATATCTGTCCGCCGGGTCAATGCGGTACCCATAGGGAGCCTGCCGCCCCAGGAATTTTCCCTGCCGTTTGAGGATGCCCAGCGAAGTCCGCACCTTGGCGCTGGCATCAGCGGCGTAAAGATCGCTGAATACATTCTTGAACACCGCCATCTGTTGCACGCTGTCGGTATTCCCGGACGAGTCGTACTGATCGTTGACCGCGATAAAGCGGACGCCCAGCCGTGGAAAAATCTGTTCCAGATACCGCCCGGTTTCGGCATAGTTGCGCCCCAGACGGGAAAGGTCCTTGACGATCACACACCGGACGCTGCCGTCAAGCAGACAGTGTTCCAACGCCTGGAACCCCGGACGCTCAAAATCTGTACCTGTATGGCCATCGTCCACAAATTCCCGTTGGATCGAAAAACCGTGCTGCCCCGCCCACTCCCACAGGAAGGCGCGCTGGTTCTGGATAGAATCCGATTCCGCCGCCGGGCCGTCCGCCGATGACAGACGCAGATAGATGGCCGCCGCCATTCCCTGTGCTGTCTGCCCGCCGGGGCGCTTCATAAGGCAGGGTCCTCCGGCGTATTCCCGCTCAGATTGGCGACCAGCCGTTCCAGGCACGCTTCCAGTGTCGGGGCATCCTTTTCTTCTGCAAATCGAATCGTGACCGTCGGTGCATCCATCCCCTCATACGCCCCCGTTCCTCTTTCACTCCGGTCAATACTTATGCGGGACGTGCGCTGTATATTTCGCCGCGCTTTCTTTATAGGACGTTTTGTTTTGCACGGGAGTTCGCCTGTTTGTACAATGATTCTTCTTTCTGTTTGGTGTTTCCTACAAAAATCGGCCCGTTCCCCGTTTTCCCGCCAGAAGTCCTGATTATAGCACACCTTTTGTGCTATACTGGGTCTAAAAGAAAACCAGTTCTCTGTGAAGGAGGTTTTTGAGCATGGAACACCCCGATGTTTTCCTCGCTCACATTTCAGAAGATGGCCTGCGCGCACAAAGCGTGAAGGAACATCTACAGGGTACCGCCGATTTAGCGGCAGAATTTGCAGCGCCTTTCGGCGGCCGCGAACAGGGCCGCCAGTCCGGCATGCTGCATGACATAGGTAAATTCAGCCACGAATTTCAAAAGCGGCTACACGGCGGCCCCAAAGTCGATCACGCCACCGCTGGCGCGGTGGAAGCCTTTTTTCATCTACGGCAATTTGAGACCGCCTTCGTTATAGCTGGTCACCACGGAGGTCTGCCCGATGGGGGCGCACAGACTGACGCCGCCGGTGCAGGGACATTGTTTGGACGGCTAAAGAAAACGGATCTGCCAGACGCAGCCGCCTGGCGCAAAGAAGTCCAGATCCCTGCCGCCGTTCATCCCCGGCAAATTCCCATCGATAATTTGTCCGAATCCTTTTATATTCGGATGCTGTATTCCTGTCTCGTGGACGCGGACTATCTGGATACCGAAACCTTTATGGCAGGCAGCGCCGCACCCCGCGGCAATTACGAGCCCCCAGCCCTTCTATTAGAAAAGTTGCAGCAGTACATTGCCCCCTGGTGGGATGCCAAAACCGAACTGAACCGCAAACGCTGCGATATTTTGCGCACCTGCCTGCAAACCGGCGGTTCCTGCCGCGCCGGCCTGTATACGCTGACCGTTCCTACCGGCGGCGGCAAGACGGTTTCCTCCCTGGCTTTCGCGCTGGCACACGCGGCGGCACGCGGGAAAAAGCGGATCATCTATGTCATTCCCTACACATCCATCATTGACCAGACCGCCGATGTGTTCCGCAAAATTCTGGGAGACGAAAACGTGATCGAACATCACGCCGGTGTCGATTACTCTGTCCCGGAAGGCGATGTAGACCCGGCGCTGTACCGTAAAGCACTGGCCACCGAAAACTGGGACGCCCCTGTCATCGTCACCACTGCTGTACAGTTTTTTGAATCTCTGTACGGCAATCGTTCTTCCCGCTGCCGCAAATTGCATAACATCGCGGACAGTGTCGTTATTTTTGACGAAGCACAGACGCTCCCTGTCAGTTATCTGCGCCCCTGCGTGGCGGCTATTGGGCAGTTGGTGCAGTATTATGGCGTCACTGCGGTCCTGTGTACGGCCACCCAACCTGCGCTGCAACCGCTCTTTGCCGAATTAGCGCCTGCCCTTACCATGCAGGAGATCTGCCCGGGCACCCAAGCCTTGTACGATTTTTTCCGCCGCACCACCCTGCGCAATGCCGGGGAATTGACCGAAGCAGAGCTTGCCGCCCGCCTGAACGGCCTGCCGCAGACCCTCTGCGTTGTGAACCGCCGTGCCACCGCCCAACGGCTGTATGCCATGCTGGAACCGGAAGGCCGTTACTGCCTGACCACGCTGCTTTGCCCCGCTGACCGCAAACGGCTCTTGAAAGAGATCCGCTCCCGCCTGCTGCAAGGTCTGCCCTGCCGTGTAGTCTCCACCTCCCTGATCGAAGCGGGCGTCGACGTGGACTTCCCCTCCGCCTGGCGGGAGGAAGCCGGGTTGGATTCCATCCTGCAAACAGGCGGGCGCTGCAACCGGGAGGGAAAACGCCCGGTCGCTGAAAGTATTGTTACCATCTTCCGTCTGGAGGGGCAGCGCACGCCCGCCATGATCCGCCCCAATGTGGATTCCGCCCGCCATGTTCTGGATACCTTCCCCGATCCCGCGCAGCCCGAAGCCATTGAAAGCTATTTTTCCTTTTACCGTGCCGTAAAGGGAGACGCTTCGCTGGACCAGCACCAAATTCTGGACGCTTTCCGTACTGGTTTTGAAGGGCGCATGTTTCCCTTTGCTACCGTGGCGGAAATGTTCCATCTGATCGACACTGCCACGGTCACCGTATACTTGCCCGTAGATGAGGGGGCGGCCTTGGTGGAGCGCCTTCGCGCCGGGGACGTCAGCCGCAGCTTATACCGCCAGCTGGGGCAGTATGCCGTCAACATCTACCCGGAACACCTGAAAAAACTTCTGGCAGCCGGCGCCGCGGAACCCGCCGATACAGACAGCTACATTTTGACCGATCTTTCGCTGTATGACCGCCAGACCGGCCTGTCCCTGAACGTAGAGACCGGGAAAGGGATCTTTCAGTAAAAGAAAAGGGCGACAAGATGCACCCTTGCCGCCACAATTCTAAAACCGAAAACCATATACAATATTTTCTACCCACAGCTTTCGCTGACCGCTTTTATTATACCCAACCTGCCGGGAAAATACAACGTGCGAATGGATCTGCTTCTATACAAAGCGCCCAAAATCCCGGCATAAAATGCAGCACCCCTCCAAAAAGCAGTCGATTTGCATTTTTTTGTAAATTCATGATTGACTTTTCCCTCTTTGCAGCAGTATAATCATCTCACAGGAATATTTAAAACATATTCAATAGAAAAAAGTTATTGAAAGGAGTGGAACGCCTATGATCCAACTGGAAGTCTGGGGGCCTTATGCCCTCTGTTCGAGGCCGGAACTAAAAGTGGAAAGAGTATCCTATGATGTCCTCACGCCCTCCGCGGCGCGGGGCATCGTGGAGGCCGTCTATTTCCACCCCGGTCTTCGTTGGCACATCGACAAAATTTATGTTCTCAACCCCATTCGCTTTGTCAGTGTCCGCCGCAACGAGGTCGCCAGCAAAATTTCCAGCCGCAACGCCCGGCAGGCTGCGCAGGGCGGCGGGCAGCCGCTGTTTCTTGCCACCTCGCAGGAGATCGTCCAGCGGGCTTCGCTGCTGTTGCAGGATGTCCACTATGTGATCGAAGCCCATTTCGAGATGACGGACAAAGCCGCCCCCTCGGACAACCCCGGAAAGTTCCAGGACATCGTTACCCGCCGGATGGAACGCGGGCAGTGTTTCCATGCCCCCTATTTCGGCTGCCGGGAATTTCCCGCCGCCTTCCAACGCTGGCCGGGCGGACCGATCCCCACCATCGAGGAAACCCGCGATTTGGGTCTGATGCTGTACGACTTCGACTACACAGACCACCAAAACATCACACCCACCTATTTCCGGGCCAAACTGGAACACGGGGTGCTGGACACACGGGATTGTGAGGTGTTCCGATGATTCTGCAAGCACTGACACAGTGTTACGAGGACCTGCTGGCCCAAGGCAAAGCCGACCGTCCCGGGTGGAGCCAGGCACGTGTAAGCTACGGCCTGGTGCTCAATGCGGACGGAGAATTGACGCAGTTACTTCATTTGCAGCAGGAAGAACCTCGCGGCAAAAAGACCGTTTTGGTCCCCCAGTCCCTCCTGGTCCCCTCCCCTGTCAAACGCAGTTCGGGTCCGCGCGCCAACTTTCTGTGCGACAACAGCAGTTATCTGCTGGGCGTGGACGCCAAAGGCAAGCCAACACGAACCGCCGAATGTTTTGCCGCCGCCCAAACACTGCACAGGGAACTGCTGCAAGACGCCGACACCCCCGCCGCACGGGCTGTCCTCCGCTTTTTTGAAACCTGGGCCCCAACGCAGGCCGCAGACCTTCCTGTTCTACAGGAAGACTGGGAGGACCTGCTGAAAGGCGGCAACCTGGTATTCTGGTATAACAATGCGCCGGTCACACAGGACCCTGTTATTGCAAATGCTTGGACACAGCACTACGAATCCAGCGATCAGGATGCCGAGCCAGTCCGCTGCTTGGTCACCGGCCGCCAGGGACCACTCGCCCGTCTGCACCCCGCCATCAAGGGGGTCGCCGGTGCGCAAAGCGTCGGCGCTTCGCTGGTTTCCTTCAATGCACAGTCCTTCTGCTCTTACGACCATGAGCAGGGCGCCAACGCCCCCGTCAGTGAATATGCGGCCTTTGCCTATACCACGGCGCTCAACGCCCTGTTGGCCGACCGGGATCATGTAAAACGGGTGGGCGATACCACCATCCTCTGCTGGGCGTCCGGCGGCGAAACCGCCTACCAGGATTGCTTCCTTGCGGGGCTGTTCAACGATTCCTATACGGAAAAAGACATTCTGAACGTATTTCACACACTGGCAAAAGGCGAACCTGTTGATTGGCAGGAGCATCGCCTGGATCCCGCCACACGCTTTTATGTACTCGGGCTGGCTCCCAACGCGGCACGTCTGTCGGTGCGCTTTTTCTGGCAAAACACCTTCGGCACGCTGGCCCGCAATGTGGCAAAACATTATAAAGAGCTGGAGATCATCCGCCCCTCTTATGACAAGTTTGCCACGCTCCCCATCTGGCGGCTGGTACAGGAAACCGTCCGCAAGCCCGCCCCCGGCGCACGCCCGCCAGAGCCCAATCCTCGTCTGGCTGGCGATCTGCTGCTTTGCGTGCTGAACGGCACACGTTATCCCGCCACGCTGCTGGACGGCGTTGTCCTGCGTATCCGCGCAGAGCATAACGTATCCCGCGGGCAGGCTGCCATTACCAAAGCATACTATCTGCGCAACAGCCAAAACGCGCAGATCAAGGAGGTCATGACCATGCAACTCAATGAACAAAGCACGTATCTTCCCTATGTGTTGGGGCGGTTGTTTGCTGTATTGGAAGGTTTGCAGCAAAGCGCCAATCCCGGCATCAACACCACCATCAAGGACCGTTATTTCAACTCCGCGTCCGCCACACCGGCCACGGTGTTCCCGCTGCTTATCAATCTGGCGCAAAAGCATCTGGGCAAGCTGGACGGCGGCCTTGCCAAATATTACAACGAGAAGATCACCGAACTCAACGGCCGCATCACCCAGACCCTGCCCGCCCGCATGAGCCTGCCGGAGCAAAGCGCCTTCCAGATCGGTTATTATCACGAGACCCAGGCCCGTTATACTGCCAAGAATAAGAAGGAGGAACAGTAACCATGTCTGAAGCTATCAAGAATCGCTATGATTTCGTTATTCTTTTCGACGTAATGAACGGAAATCCCAACGGCGACCCGGATGCCGGGAACATGCCCCGCATCGATCCCGAGACCGGCTATGGTCTGGTGACGGACGTCTGCCTCAAGCGCAAGATCCGCAACTA
>NZ_CALADU010000127.1 GCF_937890665.1 uncultured Subdoligranulum sp. | reverse complement strand
TCGTGCTATATTCGCCCACAAGCATAGCTTGTGGTTCTTATATGAAAAGGAAGCCCGGCTGCTATCGCCGGGCTTCTTATCCATTTTATTTATACAGGTCAACCAAATGCAAGAGGATCTCTACGCTCTGGTCCATCTTCTCTGCCGTAATGCACTCGCAAGGGCCATGGAAGTTGAACCCACCGGTGCCAAGATTGGGACAAGGCAGCCCCATATAGCTCAGCGTAGCACCGTCGGTGCCACCGCGCACCGGGGTCTCGATGGGCTCCAGACCTGCTGCACGGATGGCTTTGCGGGCGTTCTCCACCAGATGGAAGTGTGGCTGAATCTTTTCGAACATATTATAGTAGCTGTCCTGCAAATCCAGTTCCACCGTACCGGCGCCGTACTTCTCGTTGAGGCAGTCTGCAATATGCTGCATCTGCGCTTTGCGGGCAGCAAATTTGACGGCATCGTGATCCCGCACGATGTATCCCAGATGGGCCGTCGTCACATCGCCCTGCATGCTGGTCAGGTGGAAGAAGCCCTCCCGTCCCTCGGTATGTTCGGGGCGAGAAAAAGCCGGCAGAGCCTGATGGAATTCCATGGCAATGTTCTGCGCGTTGCGCATGGCGTTTTTCGCGCTGCCGGGGTGGACGCTGAAGCCATGCACCGTGACCACAGCCGCCGCTGCATTGAAGTTTTCGTAGCTGATTTCACCCACATCGTCGCCGTCCACCGTATAAGCGTAGGCCGCCCCGAAATGCGCCACATCAAACAAACTGGCACTCTCGCCGATCTCCTCGTCGGGGGTAAAGCCTACGCAAATCTTGCCGTGAGGGTGATTTTCGGACTGCAACCGTTCCAGCATCGTCATGATCTCGGCAATGCCAGCCTTATCGTCCGCCCCCAACAGCGTGGAGCCGTCTGCCGTGATGAGGGTCTGCCCCTTCATTTCCTTCAAGAACGGGAAGGTTTCGGGGTCCAGCACCGCGCCGGTAGCCGGCAGCGTCACCGGCCCGCCGTCGTAGTTGGGGTGCAGCTGAGGTTTGACGTTTTCGCCGCTGGCATCGTCAGCCGTATCCATATGGGCAATGAAACCCAACGCCTTGGCGCTCTCCTGTCCCGGCGTTGCGGGCAGCGTAGCATATACATAGCAATGTTCATCCACATGGGCATCCGTCAGGCCCAGACCTTTCAATTCTTCCACCAGCTGATGGGCCAGATCAAACTGCCGGGCCGTGCTGGGATGGGTCCCCGAATTGGGATCCGACGTGGTAAACACGGTAACATACTTCAGCAACCGTTCATAGGCTCGCATGGGGTTTGGTTCCTCCTTGATTGGCAGGGGCAATTCCCTACCTTTGTAATATATCGGGTATTATACCACAAAAAGAAGCATTTTCCAAGGCAGCAGACTTTTCAAATGTCGGTTTGTGTGCTAAAATAGGGAGGATTATAAAGGAGATCTGCGTCTTTACGCATCAAAATAAGGAGGCCATCATGGCAAGCACCATTTTCAAGGACAAAACGTTGTTGATCACCGGCGGTACCGGCAGCTTCGGCCACACCGTGCTGAAACATTTCCTGACCACGGACATCGGGGAGATCCGCATCTTCTCCCGCGATGAGAAAAAGCAGGACGATATGCGCCATGAACTGCAGGCCCAGTACCCCGAACACTACGAGAAGGTCAAGTTCTACATCGGCGACGTGCGCAACATCCAGAGCCTGCGCGACGTGATGCCGGGCGTCAACTTCATCTTCCATGCAGCCGCCCTCAAGCAGGTTCCTTCCTGCGAGTTCTTCCCCATGGAGGCAGTCCGCACCAACATTGAAGGCACCGACAATATGCTCCACGCTGCCATCGAGGCCAACGTAGAGCGGGTGGTCTGCCTGTCCACCGACAAGGCTGCTTATCCCATCAATGCCATGGGCATCTCCAAAGCCATGATGGAACATGTCATCACGGCCAACGCCCGTGTGTCCGCCCAGCGCGGCGGCCCTGTCATCTGCTGCACCCGCTACGGCAACGTTATGTGCAGCCGCGGCAGCGTGATTCCGCTGTTTGTGGAACAGATCCGGGCCGGCCACCCCATTACCATCACCGACCCCAACATGACCCGTTTCCTGATGAATCTGGACGAAGCGGTGGATCTGGTCATGTTCGCCTTTGAGCACGCCAATCCCGGCGACTTGTTCATCCAGAAGTCCGATGCTTCCACCATCGGGGATTTGGCCAAAGCGGTACAGACCCTCTTCGGGGATACCGGCACCCGCATCATCGGCACCCGTCACGGCGAAAAGCTCTACGAGACGCTGATGACCAAGGAAGAGCGCACCCGCGCCGAGGATATGGGCGGCTACTTCCGCGTTGCTGCCGATACCCGCGACTTGAACTATGACAAATTCTTCGTCAAGGGACAGGTCCACACGCAGGCTGACGAAGATTACACCAGCCATAACACCCGTCGTTTGAACGTAGAACAGACCATCGAGAAGGTCATGACCACCGATTATATCAAAGAGGAGCTGGCAAAAAATGCCCAATGAGCCCCCTACCCTGCCCACGCCCATCCTGATTACCGGCGCAGGCGGTTTTGTTGGCCGCAATCTAGTGGCCACACTGCACGCCATGGGCTGCAAGGACCTGCTGCTTTTTGAGAAGGACGACACGGTAGAAACACTGGCCGACTATTGCCGCCAAGCGGCCTTTGTGGTCCATCTGGCGGGCATCAACCGTCCGAAAGACCCCAGCGAATTTTACAGCGGCAATGCGGGGCTGACCGATACCATGCTGCGGCTGCTGGCCGAAAGCGGCAACCGCGCACCGGTACTGGTGACCAGCAGCATTCAGGCGGCACTGGACAACGATTATGGCAAGAGCAAAAAGCAGGCGGAAGACGCCATCTTCGCCCATGGCCATACCGCCGGCGCCCCTGTCTATGTTTTCCGGATGGAAGGCGTCTTTGGCAAATGGTGCCGCCCTAACTACAACAGTGTGGTGGCGACCTTCTGCCATAACATCGCCCGGGGACTGCCCATCGAGGTGCGTGACCCTGCTTACGAACTGCCGCTGGTCTACATCGACGATGTAGTGACCTGCATTTTGGATGCCGTACAACACGGCACCGCCCAGAAAGACGAAGATGGCTATTGCCGGATTCATCCGGTTCATCGGGTCACGCTGGGACAGCTGGCGGAACTGATTCAGGGCTTTGCCGCAGCCCGTCAGGGCAGTTTGGCGGTTCCCTATCTGGCGGAGGGCAGCTTTGAGAAAAAACTCTACTCCACCTATCTGAGCTATCTGCCCACCGACCAGTTTGCCTACGACTTGAATATGCACTGCGATGACCGAGGCAGCTTTACCGAAATGCTGCGCACCCCCGAACGCGGGCAGGTCAGCGTCAACATTTCCAAGCCCGGCATCGTCAAAGGGAACCATTGGCACCACACCAAAAACGAGAAGTTTTTGGTGGTGCAGGGCGAAGGCGTCATCCGCTTCCGCCGCATCGACTGCGACGAGGTTATCGAATACCATGTCAGTGGTCAGAAATTGCAGGTAGTCGATATTCCCTGTGGATACACCCATAACATTGAAAATGTAGGGCAGGAGGACATGGTCACGCTGATGTGGGCCAACGAATGTTTTGACCCCAATCATCCCGACACCTTCTATCTGCCGGTCTAATAAGCAGGAGGGATTTGCGTGCTGCGCCGGGGAATGGCGCTGATTCTATCTGGCCTGCCGAGGTATCTTGGTGCCTTTCTAAGCCTTTTGGGCCTTGTCTTTCTGCTGCTGTCCAGCCTTGTCGCGGGTTCCCATTGGTATCCCTTAGGCCTGCTGACCGCAGGACTTTGCTTGTTGCTCTTTACGGGGACCGGACTATACCGCGACCACACGCTGGTTCGGGACGGAACTTTTGTAGAGGGGCAAGTTATCCGGCGCTCCCGCAGCGCTTTGCGGGGTGTTTCGGGCCTGACTACCTTGGACGGCATTCACCGTGCGTGGATCTTGCACTACCGCTACGAGGTGACTGACCGGACCGATACCGGACGCAGCCGCTATGTATGGAAGGCCATGCCAACCACGGAGCAGGACACCTTACGCATCTACTACGACCCCCGGCGTCCCCATCGATCCGCGCTGGATCTTCCAATTTTCTGAAAAGGATGTTGTTTTGTCATGAACAAGCTGAAACTGATGACCATCATCGGTACCCGGCCGGAGATCATCCGCCTGAGCGCCGTCATCAAAAAATGCGACAAATACTTTGACCAGATTCTGGTGCATACCGGACAGAACTACGACTACAATTTGAATCAGGTCTTTTTTGAAGATCTGGGTCTGCGGGCCCCCGACTTTTATCTGGACGCTGTGGGCAAGGATCTGGGCGAAACCATCGGCAACATTATTGCGAAATCCTATGCCCTGATGGTGGAGCAGAAACCGGATGCACTGTTGATTTTGGGCGATACCAACTCCTGCCTGAGCGCGATCTCGGCCAAGCGGCTGCACATCCCCATCTTCCACATGGAAGCCGGCAACCGCTGCTTTGACGAGTGCCTGCCCGAGGAAACCAACCGCCGCATCGTGGACCATATCGCTGATGTGAATATGTGCTACTCGGAACATGCCCGCCGGTATCTCAACGCCGAAGGCACCGCCAAAGAACGGACCTTCGTTACCGGCAGCCCCATGGCGGAAGTGCTGCATGCCAATCTGGAGAAGATTGAGGCCTCCGACGTGTTGGAACGTTTGGGTCTGGAGCCTCGGAAATACATGCTGCTTTCTGCCCACCGGGAAGAAAACATCGATACCGAGCAGAACTTCATCGATCTGTTCACCTCCATCAATCATCTGGCTGAGACGTACGACATGCCCATCCTGTACTCCTGCCATCCCCGCAGCAAAAAGCGGCTGGATGCCATGGGCTTTCAGTTAGATGCCCGGGTCAAACTCCATGAGCCGTTGGGCTTCCACGACTACAACCATCTGCAGATGAATGCTTTTGCCGTCATCTCGGATTCCGGTACCCTGCCGGAGGAATCCAGCTTCTTCACCAGTGTGGGACATCCCTTCCCCGCTGTCTGCATCCGTACCTCCACCGAGCGCCCCGAAGCGCTGGACAAGGGCTGTTTTGTGCTGGCAGGTATCCGCGCCGGCGGTGTGGAACAGGCCGTACAAACCGCTGTGGCCATGAACGCCAATGGCGACAACGGCATTCCTGTGCCCTACTACACCGAGGATGTTTCCACCAAGGTGGTAAAGATCATCCAGAGCTATACCGGTGTCGTCAACAAAATGGTGTGGAGAAAGTACTAAGATGGCCAAACGCATCCTTGTGGTGACCCAGCATTTCTGGCCGGAAAACTTCCGCATCAATGACATGGTGGAAGGTTTTTTACAGGACGGTCTGGAAGTGGACGTACTCTGCGGTCTGCCCAACTACCCCAAGGGGGAATGGTTCGACGGCTACAGCGCCCACGGCCCGTGGGAAGAACATTTTGGCGCTGCACAGATCTTTCGGGCCAAAGAGTGGCCCCGCAAAGGCAACACCAGTGTAAATATCTTTTTGAACTATGTAAGCTGGCCGCTCTATGCAACCGCTGCACTGCATCGGTTGCCGGGCGGTTATGATGCGGTATTTTGTTTTAACACCAGCCCGGTTCTGATGTGCTGGCCTGCCATCCGCTATGCCAAAAAGCACAAGATTCCCTTTACCAACTATGTGCTGGACCTTTGGCCGGAAAACTTGTACAGTGTTTTGCCGGTCCGCAATCCCCTGCTGCGCCGCATCGCACAGGGCGTCAGCGACCATCTGTATAAGCAAGCCGACCGGCTGATCGCCATGAGCGAACCGCTGCAGCAGCGACTGTGTCAACGCACCGGAAAACCGCCCCGTTCGGTGGCTGCCATCCCCCAATACTGTGAGGATTTTTACGCGGTGCCCCAACACGATGCAGCTTTAGAGCAGCAATTCGCCGGGCGGTTCAATTTGGTGTTCACCGGAACCTTTACACCAGCGCAGAGCCTTGATATGGTTCTGCGCGCCGTTTTGGAGGCTCGTGCTGCCGGAGCCGATGGCCTGCACCTGCTGTTAGTGGGCGACGGCATGAGCCGGGAAAGTCTGCAAGCATTGGCCCATGAGTTGAATGCCGGCGATGCGGTGACTTTTTACGGCAGCGTTCCTGCCAAGGAAGTGCCTAAGTTTACGGCACTGGCCGACGCGCTGCTGATTTCCCTGTCGGATTCCCCCGATTTGGGACTGACGGTACCCGGCAAACTGGCCAGTTATATGGCCGCCGGTAAACCGCTGGTAGCCAGCATGAACGGTGCAGGCGCCGTGGCCGTTCAAGAAAGCGGCGGCGGATTAGTCAGCCCCGCCTGTGACCAGCACGCCTTGGCACAAAATCTTGTACAGCTTGTCACAATGGCCCCGGCCCAGCGCGCCGCCTTGGGCGACAACGCCAAGGCTTACTATCTGGCTCATTACCGCCGCGCGGAATTGCTGCGGCGTTTGGAAACGTTTATTTTGCAGGGCGACTGAATCGCCCGGATGTGAGGTACCCCCTTGGACGAAAAAATTTTGGTGCTGATTCCCTGTTACAACGAAGAGCAGAATATTGTCAACACCGTAGAACGCCTAAAGGCCACCTGCCCCGAGGTAGATTTTTTGGTCATTAACGACTGCTCCACCGACGGCAGCGCCGCATTGCTGCAAAGCCACGGCTATCCGTTTTTGGATTTGCCGGTCAATTTGGGCATCGGCGGCGGTGTACAGTGCGGTTATCGCTATGCTGCCCGCTATGGCTACGATGTGACGGTCCAGATGGACGGCGACGGCCAGCATGACCCGGCCTATCTGCAAGAGATTGTGCGGCCGGTGTTACAGGGTGAATGCGACATGTGTATCGGCAGCCGCTTCATCAAAAAAGAAGGATTCCAGACCAGCTTTATGCGCCGGGTGGGGATCCGCTTCTTGAGTATGTTGATCCGGTTGCTTTGCGGCAAGCGGGTGCTGGACGTAACCAGCGGGTTCCGTGCTACCAACGCTAAGATGACTGCCTATTTTGCCGACCACTATGCTACCGACTACCCTGAGCCGGAAGCCATTTTGGCTGCCTGTCTGGCAGGCTTCACCGTAGGCGAAGCCCCCGTCATTATGCAGGAGCGTCAAGGCGGTGTGTCCAGCATTTCCAGCTTCAAAAGCGTCTATTATATGGTGAAGGTTTCGCTGGCTTTGCTCATCGACCGCTTCTCCATCCATAAATCGCGGAGGAACAAGGCATGACTCCACAACTGCAATTTTTTATGATTCTGGGCGCCTTGGCGCTGCTCTTCATCATCTTCGCCTTCTTGAAGCGCGGCCTGATGAGTGTGAAATACAGCCTTTTGTGGCTGGCCTTAGCGGTGGGGTTGGTCATTTTTGCCGTCTTCCCCTATGTGGTCTATGTACTGCGGGACCTGCTGGACATCGAGATGCCGGTCAATCTGGTGTTTTTCTTGATGTTCTGCTTTGTGCTGGTTGTGCTGCTGTCCCTGAGCATCGCCATCAGCCAGTTGGCCGACAAGTGCAAACGGCTGACACAGGCCAATGCCATTCTGGAAAAGCGGGTACGAGATCTGGAAGAGAAGCGATAATCCTGCGGCGGATGATCGGTGGAGTAAACGGAGAGGAAACGTATGACATTCACTTGGGAGCAGGTTCTTGACTTTTTGTGCAAGGACCAGACCATGACAGTCACGTCACTGTTATTTGTTGTATTTTTTGCGGTTACGGCGTTGGTACACTATGCGCTACCGCGCATTGTGCGCCCTTATTTTTTGTTACTGGTCAGTTATGGCTTTTTCTGCTATGATGCCGCCAACCGTCCGTTGATTGGTGTTTTACTGGGAACCACCTTGGTAACATGGCTGTGTGGTCTGGTAATTGGCCGCACCAAAAAGCGCCCTTTGCGGATTCTGGCTTTGCTGGTGGCCGTACTGGGCGGTGTAGGCGTACTGATCTACTATAAGTACTGGAACCTGTTGGCAGACAGCCTTGGCGGCAGCCTTTTGGCCCGCCGCGACAATCTATTGGCGCCTCTGGGACTAAGCTACTTTACCTTTGCCGCTCTCAGTTACACCATCGACGTCTACAAACATCGCTGCCGGGTGGAAACCAATCCGTTTCACTATGCGCTGTTTGTCAGCTTTTTCCCCACGCTAATCAACGGTCCTATTGAGCGGTATCCTCAACTGCGTCCTCAGATTCAAAAAAGCCGCCGCTTCAGCTACAACCGCTGTGCCGGTGGCGCATTCCGTATGCTGTGGGGCTACACCAAAAAGATGGTAATTGCCGACAACCTAAGACTCTATGTGTCGGCTGTCTACGGCGACGCCGCCCACATGAGCGGCCCCAACTTAGTAGCAGCCACCGTGCTGTTCGGCATACAGTTGTACATGGACTTTTCCGGATGTTGTGATATTGTGCTGGGTGCCGCTCGTATTCTGGG
The DNA here is from genome assembly GCF_937890665.1 of uncultured Subdoligranulum sp. The sequence goes on along the minus strand of NZ_CALADU010000127.1, from coordinate 1,621 downwards.
GTACGACCTGATCGAAAACTTCCGGGCGCCCTTTGAGTCCCACAATTTTGGTGAATTCTGGCGTCGCTGGCATATTTCCATGACCAGTTGGTTCCGGGATTACGTGTATTTCTCGCTGGGCGGCAGCCGCTGCGCTCCGTGGCGGCATTACCTCAACATCTTGATCGTCTTTCTCTGCTCTGGACTGTGGCACGGTGCCGACTGGCGGTATCTTGTTTGGGGATTGGCTTGCGGCCTGATCTCGGTTCTTGCTATCCTGACCGCTAAACCTCGTCAGGTGTTGCAGCGGTTCAACCCGCTCTACCGCGCCGGATGGAGCAAAGCATTGTGGCAGATGTTGATTACCAACCTGCTATTCTGCCTGACGCTGGTCTTTTTTGCCAGTGCTTTGTACAATACCGATCCCTTTTCCATCTATGCCTCGCTGCTCAACGGCTGGCAAGGCATTGGCGGCAGCCTGTCGCAAGTCACGCGGCTGCTCTATGACAGCGGCCTCGATGGTCGTCTGCCGGTGGTTCTCTGGTTCGGCTGTTTTGTGGTCTTCCTCGTAGAGCATTACAGCGAAAATGTATCCGCTTGGATTCGCAAACAGGTCTGGCCGCTGCGCTGGACACTGTACTATGTGGCGGCTGCTGCGGTGTTGTTCTTCGCCGCCTTCGGGCAGTCTGCTTTCATCTATCAGCAATATTAACGAAAGGCGGTGTTCTCTATGTCCGCAAATTCCCCTACCCCCATCCCTACACCGCCCATTAAAATCCAACGCGGTTCCTCCACGGCCACGCCGCCCCGCCCCCAAACCAAAAAGGTGCGGCGCAACCCGTTGATCTGGTTCCTGCACGGATTGGTGCGGCGGCTCTATTTCGGTCTTAAAACCTCGTTCAAATGCTTGCTGCTCATACCAATCCTCGTGTTTATGGTGGCTTTCAGCTACAATGTAGACCGAAGCGGTTTGTTCCAAGGCGCCTTGGCACCACGGCGCATCGTGGATTTGATGCTGGAAGGCTACGACGTAACGAACTTTGAGCAGATGGATGAACGTCAGGTGGTACAGTTGTATGCGCAAGACGTGCCGGAAGCGCCGGAGGCCATCGGCATCGGTTCCAGCCGGGTCCTGCAGTTCAACCGGGAAAATACCGGCGTAGACAGCTTTTTCAACATGGGCGTGACCGGTGCCGATGTGCGCGACAACATGACCGGCTACTATAAGATGGTCAGCTATGGAAAAACACCCAAGGTTCTGCTTTGGAGTTTGGACCCTTGGGTATTCTACGGCAGCGAGGCAGCCTTTGATTCCCGGGCGGATGCCGACTTGTACAACGAATTTTTGACCAAAGTTCTCAATGTTCCCACCGATTATGAAGACCCGGACAAGGTTGAGCTTTGGCGCGCCCTTGCCGACCCCGCTTATTTTCAGGGCAACGTGGACTACTATGTGAAAAACCGTGGGCAGGCCACCGTCACCGACGATGACGGCAATACCATTGAGTTTAACCCTGTGGAGGGGGACCCCTACAACCAGACCGCTTCCATCAAGCGTTCCGACGGCAGCGTTTTGTATGATGTCGCCTTCCGTTCGCAAAGCGTGGACCAAATTCGCACACTGGCTGCAGAGGCTTGCCCC
>NZ_CALADU010000126.1 GCF_937890665.1 uncultured Subdoligranulum sp. | reverse complement strand
GCCGTACACGCGCATACCTATGGCGTGTACCCGGAGGAAATTGACGGATTGAAGCGAGACTATGAAAAGTTATGGGGCGAGGTGTCAAAGGTGCTGCGGGAGCTTTCCGAGCTGGTGGCAAAGTAAATAAGAAGTGGGCGGCAACCGTGTTATTGGTTGCCGCCCACTTTTCAATGATTAGGGGCACAATTTACGCAAAAGCCATTTCCACCATCATTCTCAAAATTGATTTTACATCCACAATCAGGGCAAATATTATATGCGCCTTCAACATATTCATCGTCATCTGTTTCAAATAGAGGTTGAAAATTTGTTTCTTTCAGTTTTCCGTCAATAATAGTGGCTTTTTCAAATCCGTCATCGCCCTCGAAGTCAAGGTACATATCTGCTTCTCGGATTACCTCTACTTGGATTTTGCCTTCAAAGCTGTGTGCGCCAGCAGGACCTAAAAGAATTTGTTTTGTTTCATCATCGCGGCCCCAATAGTCAAACGATGTGGCGTCTGCTTCTATACGGAAGGTAAAAACATAAGTTATCGTATCATTATCTCTATCGACTTGCTCTGCCGAAATAAACTCATACTCCGTAATTTCCAGTTCGTCGATTCCATTTGTCCCAATGTGAGAAGAAGGCTCAAGATATTCTTCACCAGAGAAAGACAGAGCATCAGAAATGCTTTCAAATACAGCTTCATGCACCCTATCAAAGTAGTCATCATCTGTTATCCTCAATGCTATTTCAACAGCATCTGATTTTGGAATGCCATAGGTGACAGATATATTTGAAAAGAAATCCAGTGCTGTAAGTGCCACAATTTGCATCTGAGTTTCTCGTTGAAATTCTTGACACAGATAAGGATGAAATTCCCTTTGGCCATTGTCATCTATCCACCAGTCGCTTTTTACATCATCAGTTACAAATATAACATTTACGCTTTTTTCTCTTGCATAGCGAAGAATTTCTTTCCACATAATTAGGTCGCTATATTTTCGGACCCCATCTTTGTTTTTAGCATCTTTGAATCCTGGCGGTGTTTGCGGATCAGTTTTATATCTTCGCTCTCCTTCTTCACAAATCTGATATATTTCTTCTTGCGTGACGGATGTCATAACTCGAGAGTCATTTATGATTAGTTCGACCAAATTATATACTGGGTCTTGACCTTTCCACGGATTTGCAATTAAGTCAAGTATAGTTCTATCCTCAAAAAATGCTTCTGGAATAGCCATGAGTTCATCGAACTTCTGGGATAAATCTGCACGCAATTCTTCAATATCAGGGTATTGTAATGACTGCAAATTATCACATAGATTGAGAACTTTGCGAGCTGCATTGCTAATTTGTTTTTTGGTATCGTCGCCTACATTTTGTACTCTCTTTTCCATTTTGCTGAAATAGCCACGATAATGTTTTAGAAACTCATATCGTACAGTCGATGGCATAATAATGCCGCTTTGAATTGCCTGCATACATCTTAATGCAAAATCGGAAAATTCCGGAGAGAAGCGATAAATGTGAAGATAGACATTAGTATCACAAATAACGATATAACCATTATCTATCAGTTCTTTTATATTAACAGGCATTTTGACCCCTCCTAAAATTTACTGCCTATATAAAGTTTACTGCGGTCAATATGTAGTGTCAATATAATACTTCGGGCCATGTTGACCCGAAGCTCCGGGACAGGATTCACTAATCTTTCGCAACATTTATGTCCCCGGGCAGGCATGATAA
>NZ_CALADU010000125.1 GCF_937890665.1 uncultured Subdoligranulum sp. | reverse complement strand
ATATTTATAGCACTCTTGCAAAAGAGGAATTTAAGTACCAGACAGCACCTCCGAACACTATTTTCTTCGGGACAAATTTGGAAACGGTCATCAACAATGTAGAGAATTATTTCTTTTCTGCTGTGCTATATGGTTCCTACACACATATGGCAATTGCACGAACAATTTTGGCTAGAGTTCTCTATAAGTACGATGAGTTTACCCAAAAACGCCCGCTACTGCTGGACTGTATAAAAATTTTAGTTCTTTGTGGAGATACAAAGCAATTCAAGAAAGTTATTGATTACAAATGGGATGACGCATATGCTGAAATTGTTTCTCATGCTGATGAAATTTGGACTTTAACAGATGCTGCAGCTCCGCTATACAAAGAGACTATAAAGCAAGCTGTTATCACGAAGCTGGGCCTGTATTTGTCTAACTTCAAATTTGAAGAAGTGCAAGTTTTTTTAGAAAACCTTGCACCAACGGTATATTGGGGGACTTCACAAGATTATTTTGAAAGTATTAGTCAAAATATGTGCCGTCTGAATTGCACAAGGGTGATGTGCATGCTTACCGGAATCATAAAAGAGCAGCGATTCCACCTTGGGGGGAAACTGTCAAACATTATTCTGCAAATGAAACTGGATAATGTAGATACAGAAACACAGAATGTGTTTTGTACCGTCCTTAAAGAGAAGCTACCCTTTATTGTCAAAAATGGTGGATCACCGCAAATTATCACCGCATTGGCAAGTCAGAGCCCTGAAATATTCTCCGTTTTGTCCACGGTTCCTGAAAACGGCCTCACAGGAGTAGAAAAAACTTTCTACGATATAAATATGGGTGAAGGAAATTGGGGCGAAGTATTGACCCATGAAATTGAAACTGCGAGAAAGCAGTTTGAGGTTAATAAACAACCGGGGATATATACTGGATTTTATGAATTGCCGTATGCAACGATAAAGAAAGTTATCAGGGAGCATTATGCCTCTTCTATGGATGGAGTAATTAAACATAATTTCTTCCCATTATGCGTAGAGATACTAAACAGCCAAGCTGTAGCAAAAGTAAAAAACGATTGTCTTGATTGTCTTTGCGATGTTTTGGTTTTCAACCCAGAATTGAGAACTAATGCCTATTCGGATGAATTCCTGCAAGGTCTGACAAACCGAGGCAATGTCTTCCAGGAGATCTCCATAGCGCATACAACACTGCCTGTAATACTCCCACTTCACGTTCAGGTCCCCTGGCCAAACCAAAAGTGCTCTGGTCTTTTCCGGCGGCTTCGGCGGAATGGGAGGGCGAGGTGCCTGAATCTCATAATACCCGTCCTCCATCTGGGCCCCAAGAAAATCGTCTCCGCCATAATTCTCTGGATGCTCCAGATAGTCCTGGTATTCTCCGATCGCAGCTGCGATCTCCAGATCTCGATCCGTTGGCTCCAAGTCTTCCGGTTCCTGAAACAAAGAGTACTGCTCTGTCAGCACGCGCGCCTCTGACAAAATCTCTTCCGTTTCCTGAAGCAACTGAAACACCCGGTGTCGTACCAGGGAACGGTGGAGTTTGATCATCTGCTCATTGGCATCAAACCAGTCCTGCATCTGATGGCTCTTTTCATAATTCACCATCTTGCAGACAGCTTTGGCCAGTATCCGGCGGAGCTTGTGATACTCATCCGGAGAGATGTTCAAAACCTCAGCAGTCAACTCACCCAGAGGATACTCTTGTCCATTCAGATCCAGGGTTTTCTCGCCAATATAGAATGCGATGGACTGAAACATCCGGATCACCTCTTTTTTGTCAGCAAACGTTTTTTATTTGTCTGTACCCATGCGTTCGATAAGAACAAACAGGCAGCCAGCAAGGTGCTCCAGGAGGGGCTGGAGATCTGAGGCAAATGCAGAAAAGCAGCAGAAGCTAAATTTACTCCTGCTGCTTTTTTATTCGTTTTGATGGACTACATACTGTCAAATCATATGGGTAATATCTTCATTGCGTTCCTATCTGCAGATAAATCAAACCTTCTGCATCCCCGTTTTTATCTGTAGAAAAGCAAAGGCGCTTACTCTCAATTTCAAATGATTGGTGAAACAGGCTTTCACCATATGGTTTCACAATAATTTCTTCGTTGCAGTCTTCAAATTGGTCTGCTGTAACATCAAGAACGATTCCATCATACTCAATCCAAGCGTGAGTTCCATTTCTCCTGCCGCAAACATAATAAAATTTTTCATCTGGATATTTTTCTGACAGCCAGGCCCCTAAGACCCTGCTGACACATCCACACCATCCTCTTGGAAAAGGCGAAAAGTACCATATCTTTTTCTCATTAGAAACCTTTTGAGCTGCGAAACGAACAGCTTGGCAAGTGTCTACAAGTTGATGATAGCCTAAGCCCATTTATAGCAGTCCTCCCAAATGTAAAAACCACCGGAAACATGAAGTTTTCGGTGGTTTTTGGTACGCCCGACTGGATTCGAACCAGCGACCTTCAGAGTCGGAGTCTGACACTCTATCCAACTGAGCTACGAGCGCATATTCACTTGCAGGGGAATTGCTGTTGCGTGGAAACAGTAGTCAAATAGTAGTCAACGGTGGTGCTTCAGTTTCGCTTCCCAGCCGCGATCCCAGTGACCACAGGACTTTGCCGCATATCTCAACTGGATCGACCTGAAATGTCGGAGTCTGTCACTCTATCCAACTGAGCTACGGGCGCATGTATGGATTCACGGTGCG
>NZ_CALADU010000124.1 GCF_937890665.1 uncultured Subdoligranulum sp. | reverse complement strand
CCGGCATGGCCGGCCACCAGAATGTTGCGGATGTCTTTGCTTGCATAGTCCATGAATCGTCAAACCTCTTTTCGCGCCGGGGCTCTATGACCCGCCCTGCGGCGTAGATTACTGGTGAATTTGAACATTTCTCACCGATTGATACTACTTTACCACATATTTGTGGAATTTTAAACAGTTTTTTCGGAATTTCTTGAAATATTTTTATACAGTTGGCAAATCTACCCCTCCAAGGGAAATTTCGAAGCCTGACAGGGTAGCCAGAAGCCGCAGCCCGATGGGGGCGCTGCCCCACCGGTAAGCGGGTCTGTCAGGCACTGCCGTGCAGGCATGTTCCCCCTTTTGAACTGCGGTCAAGGCTGGGCCAGCCGCACCACCGCCACCGTGATGTCGTCCTGTTTTTCCCCCGCCCGGCGCGCGGCGGCGTCCGCCACCGCTTGTGCCGCCTGCTGGGGGGTATGCCCCAGCTTGACGCAGAGCTGTAACTGCTGCATCAGCCATTCGCTGCCGTCGGTCAGCGCCCCGTCGCTGACCAGCACCACCCAGTCCCCCGCATCCAGCGCAAAGGTGGTGGAACGGCCTACCAGACTGTCCAGCACGCCCATGGGCAGGCTGGCGCCTTCCAGCATGCGGGGCACCCCGCCCCGCACAAGGAAACTGGGCGCCGCACCGGCTTTGAACAGCCCGGCCCGGCCGGTATATAAATCGATGGTCAGCAGGTCCAGCGTGGCGCCGGATTCCTGCTCGGCGCTTTTCAGGCCCAGCGCCACATTCACCAGCCGGGCTGCACTCTCGGCGGCAAAACCGGCCCGCAGTAATTGGCTGGTCAGCCGGGCCGCCATCTGGCCGTCCACCGCCGCCGGACGTCCGGTGCCCATCCCATCACAGAGGAGCATCTGCGCCCGGCCGCTGGCATCGCAAAATTGTTCCAACGCATCGCCGCTCACCGTCTGGCCGTGGGCCGGATGCCCCGCGGCGCCAAACTCCGCCCGAAACACCGGACGCTCCCCAAAACTGAGCATCGTCACGGTGCGGCAATGGGTGATCTCCGGCACGTCCAGATCCCGACGGCAGATGCGGCTTACCTCCCCGGTCAGCTCGGTGACCTCCTCCTCGGTGAACCGGGTGCGGGCAATGGTCACGGCCACCGTCAGACGGCCCGCCAAGTCCGACGTGACGCTGCATTCCAGCGCATCCAGTCCCAGCCCTGCAAAGAGCTGGGTCACCTTGCCCTCCCGCCGGGGGTCGGGCAGACCCGCCTGCCCCAGCCGCCCCGCTAGCTGCGCCAAGGCCCCCGCCAAGGCACTGTACTGCTCGGTCAGGGCGGTGCGCAGCGTGGTGGCCCGGGCCCGGGTCTGCCGACGGCTGCGCCACAGCCGGTAGCCATGGTTGGCCGCCGTACACAGATCCCCCGGATGAATACACACCGAAAGCTGGCCCGGCAGATCCTCCACCTCCACATGGCCGCTGCTTTCCAGCGTGGGTTTTAGTTGGTACAGCCCGTCCATCGCCGTGGCATAGCCCCGCACCCAACAACGGTTGCGCCGGGTACAGGTCTGGCAGGTGGTGCGAGCGATGTGCTCTACCACAAAGTCGAAGTTTTCCCCTTTGGGGGGCATCTGCCGGGTACAGACGGCGTTGACGGTGTCGGCAATATCGCTGAGGGTATCGGCCACATTGGCTAGGCGGCGGGCGGCCCCGGTGAGGCCCTGACTCTGGGCCGGGGGTGCAGGCGGCGGAAAGACGGTACGCAGCCATTCCCCCGGCAGGGCCACCGCCATGCAGAGACCCAATCCCCCGCCGGTGGCCAGCGGCAGTACCCCGGCTGCCGTGGGGGCGGCCAGCGCCCCCGCCGTACAGCCCGCCACAAAAACCCCTGCGCAGCGCCAGCGCTCCCCCGGGAAGAGGCAGGCGGAGGCCAGACTGCCCAGTGCTACTGCCAGCGCCGCATAGCAGAGGGACGGGCTGGCCGCCGTGATGGCCGCTGCCAAGGCGATGCTGAGTACGGCGGTCTGTTCCAGCGTACCGGCGATGGCGGCACACAGCCCCGCCGCTGCCGCCAGTGCCAGGCCCGGAGCCAGCGGTCCTAGGGTACAGCGCTGGAGGCAGGCCACCCCCACCGCCAACCACAGGCAGACACCCCGTGGTTCCTGTACCGGAAAATGGAGGAACGCCCAACCCAACGCCGCCGCCAGCACCGCCGTGCATCCCGTGGCGACGACCTGCCCGGGGTCCAGGATGCCCCCCGTGAAAAAAATGCCCAAAGCTTGGGTGACCAGCAGAGCGATGCCCCCGGCCCAAGCACCCATGCGGGATTTGCCGCCGCTGAGCCACCGCCCCGCCACGGCAGCCGCCAGCGCCCCCGCCAGTTTGAGCCCCATGGCGATGGGTTGAAAGACCAGACTGCCGGCCAGCGCCCCCACGCTGGAAGCCAGCAGATAGGCGGGCGGACAGCCGATGACCAGCGCCAGCCCGAAGGGTGCGGCCCCACCGTAGACCTGCCCGGCGCCCAGCACCGCCCCGGTAAGGGCCGCAGCCCCCTGCCACGCCAGCGCCGACCACCGCGCCCCCGCCGGCAGCAGCGCCCCGGCGTGCAGGGTTGGAATATGTACCTTTTCCTTTGTATTGGTAAAGACAGCCATAAGTTCGGTTCCCCCTTTATGTTGTATGCCGTACGGTAGCTGCACTATACCACGGGGGAAACGGTGCTTTTTGCCACAGGCCGGGGAAACCCAAAAACTAGTGGGAAACTGTGCCAATCCACCCCGGGGGGACAAACCCTGCCGAAAATCCCGGCAAAAGTCCGGCGTACTGGGCAGGGAGCCGCAAAACAACAAAAAAGACGGTCCCTGCGCACAAAGTTCGCGCAGGGGCCGCCTTTAGGTCAGCCCGAAATAGGTACAGATACAATCATAGTAGGTTTGGGCCGCCGCGGCACAGCCGTCGCTGCCGGCCAACAGCGCCATATCGCCGCTGTTGCTGATGAACCCTTCCTCGCAGAGGACCGCCGGACACTGGCAGGCTTCCAGCACCGTGAAGGTGGGCAGCCAGCGGGGGGTGGTGTCGGTGGATTCGTAGATCTGCTTGTTGTCGTTGTCATCATAATATAAGTACCGCACGCCGTTGGTGCCCCGCAACCGCAGGCCCATCTGCCCAAAGGCATCGGCCAGCAGTTGGCCGAACCGCAGGCTGTCGGCGTTGGTGGAAAGATGGGGCGGCGCGGCATAGCACTCAAACCCGCTGGAAGCGCTGCTGCCGTCGTAGTTCAGGTGGATGGATACAAAGAGCTGCGCCCCCGCTGCGGCCGCCACGGCGCCCCGCTCGCTGGGTTTGAGGTAGGTGGTGCCGTCGGCGGTAAGCAGCGGGGCAAACCGGTCGTCGGCGGCCAGCAGGTCATAGAGGGCCTGCGCCGTGGCCAGCGTGATCTCGCTCTCCCGCAGGCCGTTTGCCTCGCTGCCGTAGTCCTCGGCCCCAATGCTGGGGTTCACGCCCCCATGGCCCGGGTCCACCGCCACCACGATGCGGCCATCCCCTGCCGGGACCGCCGCGGCAGCCGAAGCACTGCCGTCTCCGCCGCCTTCCGCTTCTGCCTCCCGCGGGAGTTCTGCTTCGGGCAAAAGGCTGGTGGATTCGCCCTGCGTGTACCATACCACATACCCCACCGAAGCCGCCAGCACCAGTGCCGCCAAGGCAAAGAGCAGCTTGGCCAGACGGTGATGCCGTTTGCGGCGCCGCCGGGCATGGCTGGTGTAGACCGTCCGAGGGGGGGCAGTCTGCCGCGGGGCATCCTCATAAAAAACCACACGTCCTTTTGCCATGGCACACTCCTTTGCCAGATGGGCGTTTTACTTCCGTAAATTCATCCTACCGCAGAGTTGTGTCAAAGTTGTTTCAGACTTGTAACGGTTGTGTGCTTTTTCCTCTTCTGGAAAAGGAAGATTCTTCCCAAGCCGCCAAAAGCGACCGGCGCGCAGCAAAAAGTATCGTTTTACCGTCTATTGTCGCTTTTTGTCGAGCGGTTTTGAACTTCCAAATATTGACAATATTACCAAACTCTCGTATAATAGCTACAAGAAGTTGCGTTAGGGGACAAAAATCCCCACCATATTTTGCAGTTTTTGCCGCTTGCTTGCGGTAGAAACAGGAGGTTTATCTGTTATGATTTCGACTGGGATCGTTCGCAACATCGACGCGCTGGGCCGCGTGGTGCTGCCGAAAGAATTGCGCCGCACCTTTGCCATTACCACCGAAACCCCGCTGGAGATTTTTACCGAAGGGGATGCTATCCTGCTGCGCAAGTACCGTCCCGCCGATGCCTGCGCCCTCTGCGGTGAGGTGGTACAAGGCTCTGTACAGATCCATGGCAAATTCGTCTGCCCCAACTGCCGGAGAGCGTTGATCGGGAAATAAACGGCAAGACCGCCGCCCCCAACCGGGAGCGGCGGTCTTGCCATGGCAGCCGAAGGTTCGGCACATCTTTCGGTTTTGGTGGGTCGCGGCGTGACCCCTTATTCGGGCCATTGCAGGCCCCGCATGGATTCCTCGGCATTTTTGACCAGATTCAGCAAACTGGTGGCATGGCGGGGATAGTCGTGGGTCAGCCGTTCGGTGGTCAGCGCCATGGTGGCCGGGTCCTCGCTGCTGCGGGCGCCGTCCTCCCCTTGCAGGGTGGCAGCCAGATCCGCCTCGGTCAGCCGCATGGCGGCATCGGCACTGGCCTGCCACCGGGCCGCCCCTACCCGGAACATCCCCGTCACGTTGCGGGGGGATGCGTCGTGCAGTTGGCGGAACACCTTGTAGACCGCCAACATCAAATAACGGCTGATGTCGGTGACCAACTGTTTGTCGCCGCTCTCCTGCAATTTATCGTACAGGATGTCCAGCGAATTTTCGATGAGTTTTTTGTACATGGTGGGCAGCACACTGCCGCGATACACGCTGCCGCTGGTGGCGGAACCGGTCTCGGGCAGGTCCTCCACCTTGATGGTCTGGCCGCTGCGCTCGGCACTGCGGCCCAACAGGTAATCACAGCTGACGCCATAGTAGTCCGCCACCTGCACCACAAAGGCCAATCCGCATTCCCGGATGCCTTTCTCGTAATGGGAAAGCTGCGCCTGACTGATGCCCAGATCCTGCGCCGCCTGTTTTTGTGTGATGCCCCGTTCTTTACGCAGCAGCGTAAGAATCCGGCTGAATTCCATGGCCATAGTGATCCTCTTTCGCAGCAGGTCCCACCGGTGTTGTTGCCACCGGGCCGCCGGGACCGCCCGCCCAAATTTTCTACGTGTTGTATATTATATCTGTCAAAAAACATTTTGTAAACCCGGATTTCGACCTCTTTCGAGCCGTTTTTCGGCCCCCAAAAGGGCACGGCCGCCCCCGTGTCTACATTTTGGGGATGCCGCCCCGCAGCCGGGTATAAATATTGTGGGCAAATTTTGGAAAAGGGGGTCGGCCCTTTGTTTTTGCAACCAAATTGTAACCATTTTTCGTTGCAGAACCGCCGATTTTGGGGTATGCTTGTAACGATATGCTATAAGGAAAGTGAGAACACACCGTGAAATATTATAAGCTGCATCTGATTCGCCACGGCCTGACCGCGGGCAACCTGCAAGGGCTGTACATAGGCAGCGGCACCGACCTGCCGCTGTGTGATGAAGGGCGGGCCCAGTTGGAGGAGCTGAAAGCCCAGTTCCGGTACCCCGAGGTACCGCTGGTCTTTACCAGCCCGATGCTGCGGGCCACCCAGACGGCGGAGCTGCTGTTCCCCGGGGTGCGGCAGATCGAGCTGCAGGACCTGCGGGAGATGGCCTTTGGCAAGTTTGAAGGCCAGCCCTTGCAGCAGTTGGTAAAGGACCCGGAGTTTGCCCAGTGGATGGATCCCACCAGCCGCACGGTACCGGAAGGCGCCGAGGACCGGCAGATGTTTTTCAACCGTACGTCGGGCATGCTGATGAAGATGTTTGAGTACATGCTGCGCACCCACACCGAGGAAGCCGCCTGCGTGACCCACGGCGGGGTCATCATGAACATGCTGGCCCAGCACGCCCTGCCCTTCCGCAAGCCGGAGGAATGGATGACCGACCCCGGCGCCGGGTACAGCGTGCGGCTGGATGCCGAAATGTGGATGCGGGATCATCTGGCCGAAGCCTACGACGTGGTACCGGTGGGCTATCTGGACGGGATGGAAGAACCGGAAGCCTAAAACAAGCACAACAAAACCCCCGGCAGGGAATCCTGCCGGGGGTTTGTTTTTGGGTTTACTCGCCGCTCTCGGCGCCGGAATCGGCTTCGGGGGCGGGGGTGGCGGTGACGCCGGCCGCATCCAGAATGGCCTGATTGTCGGCGATGGTCTGGTTCAGGCTGTCCACCAGCGCCTGCGCCTCATCCCGCTTGGCGATAAGCTCCTCGTTGGAACTGTCGGCATCCAAGGCGGTCTGGGCTTCCTCCAGCGCGGTCTGCGCCTCGGAGAGCTGGGCGGTGGCCTGCTCCACGGCGGCCTGTGCGTCAATGATCTTCTGGCGGGCGTCAAACTCGGCCTGTGCTGCGGCGGCATCCTCGTCGCTGATGCCGCTTTCCAGCAGAGCAGGTTTTTCGGGCAGCGTCTGCTCGGTGCCGTCGGCGCCGGTCAGCGTCAGGCCCTGCCCATAGTAGCCGCCCCAGATGGCAATAAAGCTCTTGCCGGGGCTGACCACCAGCGTCTGGCCGTTGGCATCGGTGAGCTGCAAGGGGCCGGTGGCATCCTCTTTGGACCACTGGATCTGCTCCCAACCGCCGCCGGTCAGGTAGATGCCGGTGCCGCCGGTCATATCGTAATCCCGGGTGTATCCGTCGTCCTTGATGCCGCTGGACGCATAGAGCACCAACACGTTGGTAAAGCCCACCGTCTGGCCGTTGTCGGTGTCGGTGGTGGGGGAACCGTCGGCATTGGTCTTGGTGTACAGACCGGTGTCGGCGGCGTAGACCAACTGTTCGCTGTCATCCGCCGAGAAGGTGATGGTCAGCGTGGTGGCGTTGCGGGCATCCTCGGCCACGGCAGGACGCTCCCCAAAGACGAAAAGGGGCGTGTTGGCCCCCTCCAAGGAGGTACCGTAGGTGCTCAGCCCGTTCTGGATCATCTCGCCGGTGGTGTACCAGCAGTTTTCCTCCCGGTAGCCGGCGTTCTGCCGGTCCTGATCGAAGGCGAAAGCCGCCTTGCCGATGTGGTAGCCGTCCAGATCCTGATAGCTCAGTGTGTTGAGCAGGTTGGAGGCATAGACGTTCTTATCGATGTGTACCGGCAGGGCGTTAAGGGGCAGCGCCAACTGGAGCAGCAGGTCCCGGCCGGGGCCTACCGGCCCCACCTTGCTGATGCTGTCCGCGTTGGCGTACAGCGCCATCAGGCTGGCGGTGGTGCCTTCGGTGACACCCTCCACCAGCACGTCGGCGGTGGACAACCCCCACTGGGGCTGGGCGCCCTCCAGCGTGCGCAGCGTAACGGCCACCGGGCGCCGGTTGGTGTAATCCCCGTCGGCTACACCGGTGAGGGGATTGGGGATGGGTTCCGCCGCCGGGGTGGGCTCTGCCGTTTCGGCGGTGGCGTTCTCTCCGTCCGGGCGCTGGCCGGTGCAGCCGCCCAGCAGCAGCGCCGCCAGCAGCGCCGCCGTCAAGCCCAGCGCTTGCAGGTTTCGTTTCATAAGGGTTCCTTTCCCAAGAAAGAGCGCAGCCCGCGCCGGGCGGACTGCGCTGTGGTTTCTATCGGTTTTTCGGTTGGATCAACCCACCGCTTCGGGATCTTCCGCAGCCGGATCCACCGCGCTGTCGGCGGCAGCCGGGTCCTCGGTGTCGGCGGTGCTCTCCGCCGGAGCCTCGGCAGTATCGTCACCGGAACCGGTGGCGTTGGTGGTCAGATCGTCGGTGCTCATGCCCAGCGTCTGGCCGGCCTCGGCGTTATCTTCCACATAGTTGCTCTCGTAGGTGCTGGTGGTGGCGCTGCTCAGGTTCTGCCCGTCCAGCGTGGTGTGGACAAAGTTCTCGGCGTAGTCCACGTCGGTCACAGCCACATAGCTCTTACCGATGTTCACATCCAGCAGGGTGTCGCTGCACTGGCCGTCCTCGGTCAGGTAGTAGAGCCGCAGGGTCTCCAGCGGGGTGCCCTTCTGCCAGTAGATCTTCTCGCACTTGCCGCCGTAGCAGTAGTAGCCAATGCCGCCCCAGGCGTACTCGGCATACTGCAGGTCTTTTTCCTCATGGCCGGGGTAGGTGTGGATGTCGGTGTAGAGGACGATGACGTTGGGGAAGGTCAGCACAGTGTTGTCGGCGGCTTCGTCCACGGTATCCCGCCACTGGCCGTCCGAGTAGTTCTGCTGCATCTTGTAGGTGTTGGAGGCAGCGTCGTAGATAAAGCGGGTCTTATAGGAGGGGCTGTGCTCGATCTCGACGTACTCGCCGTCGCTGACCACCGGGCCGTACTTATCGCTATACGCGCTGTCCAAGCTGTTGGACAGGTCCCGGGTCTCGCCGGTGCGGTAGTCCACGAAGTTGAAGAAGGTGGAGTTGTAGGTGCGCTCCATATCCACGCTGTTGTTCTCGATATAAGCCGCGATGTTGTCCGAGTTGGTGTACATCGTGTGTTCCTTACTCAGCGTGCCGTTGTTGTAGCTGGCGCCCGCCCAGTTCACACGGTTGTAGTCCCGGTAGCCGCTGGCGCCGTCGTTGTTGTTCAGGTTGCCGTAGCTGTAATCGATGGCATACTGCTGCATGACCACCGACTGGCCCTCGTGGATATACAGGGCCTGCCAGGGCAGGATCAGACGGAAGAACTGGTCACGGCCAGAGCGGACGGGACCCACTTCGCCGATCTCCTCGTAGTCGGTGTAAAGGGGCATAAAGCGGGTGATGCCGCCTTCTACCTTGATCTCAAACAGCATGTCAGCCTTGGACAGACCACGCTGAGGACGGGCTGCCACAATGTTGTTGACCATGACCGCGGTGATGCGCTGGTTCTTATAGCCGTCGCCCTGCGGCTCGCCGGTGAGCACGTTGGCCGCGTAGGGTTCCAGCGACGGTTCAGGGGTGGCGGTGACTTCCGGCGCAGCGGTGCTTTGGGGCTCTTCCCCCTTCTTTTTGCAGGCCGCCAGCACAACGCAGAGTGACAGGATGGCCATAACGAGCAGTAGCTTACGTTTCATTCGCAGTTCCTCTTTTCTTGGTGGAATCTGTCCGAGGGGCGAAGCGCCTGCGGACGGGTTGCCGATGACTAGTTACTTCTATTCTATCCGCTTTACCAACGTTTGTAAAGCAGAGCGGCACAATTTTACAATTTATACTAGGGCGGAATCCGTCCGGGTCTGGACCCAGTATTCCCCCATGCTGGCCCCGGGCTTGCCGGTACACTCGTCGGCCAGATAATCCCCCAGCCCGACGGAGGACGGCTGCCAAGCCAAGGCCTCGGCCTCGGTAGCAAACTCCACCTCGGCGTACCAGAAGGCGGTGGGCAGGTCGGGGTCCACACAGTTGACCTCCAGCGTCAGCCCGCCGGGCAGTCGATAGCCCCGCCGCTCCTTGTGGATAAGCGGCTTGCCGATGAGGTGTTCCAGCTTGGCAAACAGGTCGGCGTCGATCTCGGTTTCGATCTCCTCCCGGCTGAGGGTGCCCGCCCCTTTGAAGCAGAGCACCAGCGCCGTAGCCCCGCCTTGCAGGGCCTCCCGCCGGATGCGCACCGTGGGCCGCACGCTGATATAGCCCTGATCCATTTGGTAAGTTTCGGTCAGGGGCAGCCCTGCGGGCCAGCCGGTGACCATCCATTTGCGTTCAATTTCCATTTTGTTCCCCTCTCGCGGCTGGTAAATCTAGGGTAAAGGCCGCCTTACCAGTATACCACACCCGGCCTTGGGGGGCGATGGACAATTTTGCCAGTTTTTTGTTGGGAATTATAGGGGATTTGAGCAGTTCGCCAGTTGCTTTTTACCCGCGCAGCCCGTATAATGGGAGCATAACAGCAAGGGCGCTGCGAATGTGTTTTCGCAGCGCCCTTTCCTGTAATCTAGCGTTTGATGTAAGGAGTAAGTAGTTATGGCAGCAACCGTCATGGAACTTTACGGCAGCAAAGTCTTTAACGAGCACGAGATGCGCGAGCGTCTGCCCAGCTCTACCTACAAGAGCTTGAAGGCAACCATCGAAAAGGGCCAGCCGCTGGATCTGGAAGTCGCCAACGTAGTCGCCAGCGTGATGAAGCGCTGGGCCATCGAGCAAGGCGCTACCCACTACACCCATTGGTTCCAGCCCCTGACCGGCATTACCAGTGAGAAGCACGACGGCTTCGTCAGCCCCCAGCCCGACGGTACCGCCATCATGGAATTTTCCGGCAAGGAGCTCATCAAGGGCGAGCCGGATGCTTCCTCCTTCCCTTCCGGCGGCCTGCGCGCCACCGCCGAAGCCCGCGGCTACACCGCTTGGGACCCCACCAGCTACGCCTTTGTGAAGGATGACGTGCTGTGCATCCCCACGGCGTTCTGCTCCTACACCGGCGAGGCACTGGACAAAAAGACCCCGCTGCTGCGCTCCATGCAGGCCATCAGCGATCAGGCCTGCAAGGTGCTGCACCTCTTTGGCAAAGACGTACCCCGGGTAGCCACCACCGTTGGCCCCGAGCAGGAATATTTCCTCATCCGCAAGGAAGACTACGAGAAGCGGCTGGACCTTGTGCTGACCGGCCGCACCCTCTTCGGCTCCGCCCCCTCCAAGGGTCAGGAACTGGAAGAGCACTACTTCGGCACGCTGCGTCCCGTGGTATCCGAGTTCATGAAGGAACTGGACGAAGAGCTGTGGAAGCTGGGCATCCCCGCCAAGACCAAGCACAACGAGGTGGCCCCCGCCCAGCATGAGCTGGCCCCCATCTACGACACCACCAACGTGGCCATCGACCACAACCTGCTGACCATGGAGATGATGAAGAAGATCGCCTCCAAGCATGGGTTGGTCTGCCTGCAGCACGAGAAACCCTTCGAGGGCGTCAACGGCAGCGGCAAGCACAACAACTGGTCTTTGTCCACCACCGAAGAAAACCTGCTGGATCCCGGCGATACCCCCATGGAAAACCTGCAGTTCATGGTCTTCCTGTCTGCGGTCATCAAGGCCGTTGACGAGTACGCCGACCTGCTGCGCACCTCGGTGGCTACCCCGGGCAACGACCATCGTCTGGGCGCCAACGAGGCCCCGCCGGCCATCATCTCCATCTTCGTGGGCGAAGAGCTGGAAGCGGTCATCGATGCAGTCTGCACCGATTCCCCCTATGCCGGCCCCGTCAAGATGAAGATGGATCTGGGCGTGGATGTTCTGCCCAAGTTCAGCAAGGACACCACCGACCGCAACCGTACTTCTCCCTTTGCCTTCACCGGCAATAAGTTTGAGTTCCGTATGCCCGGCTCGGCCGAAAACCTGTCCGATGCCAACACCATCCTGAACACCGCCGTGGCCAAGGAACTGAAAGAATTTACCGAGGAAACCTCCGGCGCCGCCGACTTTGAGTGCGCTGCCGCCGCTTGGGTCAAGAAAACGCTGAACGACCACCGCCGGGTGATCTTCAACGGCAACGGCTACACCGACGCCTGGGAGCAGGAGGCGGAACGCCGCGGCCTGCCCAACCGCAAGTGCACCCCCGACGCCATGATCGCCCTGAAGGAGCCCAAGAACATCGCGTTGATGGAGGACTTCGGCGTACTGACCAAGACCGAGATGCTCAGCCGGTACGAGGTGGAGATGGAGCACTACTCCAAGATCATCAACATCGAAGCCCGCACCATGCTCAAGATCGCCAACAAGCAGTTGATCCCCGCCGCCACCTCTTACATGGGCGAGGTGGCCAACACCGCCGCTGCCAAGGCAGCCGCCGTGGAGGGCATCTCCATCAAGGCGGAGAGCAAGGTTCTGAAAGCGCTGTCCCAGTACACCGACGAGATGTCCGACGCCGCCGACGAACTGAAGGAAGTCACCGACAAGGTTTGCGCGCTGGAAGATGAAAGCGCCAAGGCTCACGCCTTCCACGATGAGGTCCTGCCTGTCATGGCCCGGCTGCGCGCCGCCGCCGATGTGGCCGAGGAGCTTGTGGATGAGGAATACTGGCCCCTGCCCTGCTACAGCCGGATGCTGTTCTACACCGAGTAAAGGCCTGTCCTCCTTCTGATTTTTCGCCATTCTCCTTTTCCTATTTCTTACACCGCTCGAAAGGCCCGCCCGCTAAACGCGAGAGCCCCCGCCCCAACAAACCCGCTTTGCTTGGGCAGGGAGTTCCGCTTACCGGTGGGCCTTTCGGGTATCTGCGGCTGTCCTTGCGCTAAGACGCAAACCCAATCCCGGAGGCTTTTATGAAACGTACCGCACAGGATATTCTGAATTTTGTCGAGGATAACGATGTCAAGTTTGCCAAACTGACCTTCTGCGACATCTTCGGCAACCAGAAAAACATCTCGCTGTTCGCCAGCGAACTGCCGCGCGCCTTCGCGCAGGGCATCAGCTTTGACGGGTCTTCCATCGCCGGCTTCATGAACGTGGAGGAGAGTGATCTGGTGCTGTGGCCCGACCCCGACACCGCCACCGTACTGCCTTGGCGTCCCACCGAGGGCCGCGTCATCCGGATGTACTGCGACATCACCCTGCCCAACGGCAAACCCTTCGAGGGCAACTGCCGGGGGTATCTGCAATCGGTGGTGGGGCGCGCCAAGGCCATGGGCCTGACCTGCAACGTGGGCTGCGAATGTGAGTTCTATCTGTTTGAAACCGATGAGGCCGGCAACCCCACCCGCATCCCCTTGGACCACGGCGGCTATTTTGACATTCCGCCGCTGGACAAAGGGGAAAACATCCGCCGGGAGATCTGCTTTGCCATCGAGGAGATGGGCCTGCACCCCGAGCACAGCCACCACGAGAGCGGCCCGGGCCAGAACGAGGTCTGCTTCCTGTATACGGCAGCACTGCGGTCCGCCGACAACCTGAACACCTTCAAGAGCACCGTCAAGGCCATTGCGGCCCGCAACGGGCTGTTTGCCAGCTTTATGCCCAAACCGTTGGCCGACAAGCCGGGCAGCGGCCTGCATGTGAACATCTCGCTGCTGCGGGACGGCAAGAACCTCTTTGAGGGGGAACTGGCCCCCGACAGCGAGGCCGGACACTTTGTGGCGGGCATTTTGGCCCATGCCCGGGAGCTGACCGCCTTCTGCAATCCGGTGCCCAACTCCTACGCCCGGCTGGGCGCCAACGAGGCCCCTCTCTATGTGAGCTGGAGCCGCCAAAACCGCAGCCAGTTGGTGCGGCTGCCCAGCGCCAGCGGCGAGTTGTGCCGTGTGGAGCTGCGGGGGCCCGACCCCGCGGGCAACCCCTATCTGGTCATAGGGCTGATTTTGGCCGCCGGGTTGGACGGCATCCAGCGCAAGCTGCCCTTGCCCGAAGCCGTCAACCGCAACCTTTTCCATCCCAGCGCAGCCGCCGGGCTGGAAAGCCTGCCCCGTTCTCTGCGGGAAGCCATTACGGTGGCCGCCCAGAGCGAGTTCATCAGCAAGGAACTGCCCATTGCACTGCAAAACAAGTACTTCCAGTATCAGACCCGGCTGTGCCACGACTATGAGGCAGCCACCGACGTGGACGCGTGGGAGCGCGCCAACGGGTTCCTGATCATCTGATCTTCCCATCCATCCCACAGAAAGGAGGGGCGGCCTGTGGCCAAGGCATTGATCGTATCGGCAGGTACCAACGCCAACGAATATCTGGCCCGGCATATTGCCGAGCTGGGCTACACCCGCCCTGTCATTGTGCCCAGCGGCGGCGAGGCCCGCCGTCAGATGGACGGCAAGGACTTTGAGGTAGTGATCATCAACACGCCGCTGCCCGACGAATTTGGCCATGAGCTGGGCACCGACGCCGTGCAAAAAACCGACGCCGGGGTGATTTTGCTGGCCAAGAACGGCACGGCGGAACAGATCGCCGACAAGTTGCAGGATTTTGGTGTGCTGGTATTGGGCAAGCCCTTCAGCGCCCCCCATTTCCGGCAGGCCGTCCAGATGGCCGCCAGCAACTACAAGCGGCTGGCCCTGCTGCGGGCCGAAAACCAGAAACTGCTGGACAAAATTGCCCAACTGCGGTTGGTGGACCGGGCCAAGTGCTTCCTCATCGAAAAGCGAGGCATGACCGAGACCGAAGCCCACCGCCTGATCGAAAAGACCGCCATGGACACCCGCCGCAGCCGCGGCGAGGTGGCGCAGGAGATCTTGGAAGCGGATGAATAACAACAAAAAGGACGCACGAAAATTTCGTGCGTCCTTTTTGCTATGAGAAAATCCGTTGGGGAGGAATCAGTGCAGTTCCGGCCAATAGTCCTTGTTGGCCACGATCAAGTCGTCCAAAATCGCCTTGGCCACCGTGGCGCTGGGCACCGTCTTGGACAAGGTCAGGGCCTGCCACAGTTTCTGGTAGCTGTGCTCCACGTAGGCTTCCACCACCAGACGCTCTACCGCCAACTGCTCTTCCATCATGCCCTTCTCGAAGGTGGGGATCTCCCCTTGGCAGAGCGCCTCGGCACCGCGGCTGCCCACCATGCAGGGCACTTCCACCATGGCCGTGGGGTCAAAGTTGCAGATGGCGCCCTTGTTTTCCACAATACAGAGCATGATCTCGTGGGTGTTGAAGGCGATGGCGCAGGCCAGATCCACAATGAAGGAGGCATGTACGTCGATCTCAAACCCGCCGTTCACCGCCGTGCCTGCTTCCACAATGGCTTTGGCCGCCCCGAAGATCCGCTTCTCGCGACCGTTCATCACCTCGTTGGCCCGGGTGTAGTCGGGGTTGGAATGCTCCACCACATAGTCGGGGTAGAGATAATATTTCAGGTAGGTGTTGGGCAGGAACCGGGGTTCCACCTTCAGCAGGTCCCGGGCTTTGCGGTGGGTCTCCTGCCAGCTTGGCTCCATGTGCTGCTTTTCGATGGCTTTCTGGGTCAGGTACCCGTTTTCCGCCACATAGTCCATGATCTGGGGCATCAGGTCGTTGCCCAGCTCATCGGTGACGCTGGTCCACCAACCAAAGTGGTTCAGCCCGAAATACCGCACATCCAGATCCTTGGGGTCCTTCTTCACAATGTAGGACATCCGGGTTTTGGTGGCGATGGGCATATCGCAGATGTTGATGATCTTGGCCTTGGGCCGCAGCACCCGGCAGGCTTCCGCTACAATGGAGGCCGGGTTGGAATAGTTCAGCGTCCAGCCGTTGGGGGAATACTGGGCCATATAGTCCATGATCTCCAGCATACCGGTGATGCTGCGCATACCGTAGGCAATGCCGCCGGGGCCGCAGGTTTCCTGCCCGACCACGCCGTGGCGCAGGGGGATCTTTTCGTCCTGTTCCCGCATGGCAAACTTGCCCACCCGAATATGGGCCATGCAGAAGTCCTTGTCGGTAAAGGCTTCTTTGGGGTCGGTGGTGTAGCTGAACCGGATGCCCGGCGCCTGTTCTTTCATCAGGATGGCAATGGCATCCCCCAGCGCCTTCTGGCGTTCGGCATCGTTGTCGTACAGGGTCAGGGATTCCAGCGGGAACCGGTCCTGACTGGCCACCAGCATCATCACAATGCCCGGCGTATAGGTACTGCCGCCGCCCGCAATTACAATGTTGAATTTTCTGTCTTTGCTATTCATGAAAAGGGTCCTTTCTGCCGCAATTTACTTTTGCAGTTCAGCGTCCACGGCTTTGCGCACCGCGTTGATCTTCAGGCCGTAAATTACCTGTACCACTTCGCCGCTCTTCATCACACCGGCCGCACCGGTGTCTTTCTTCAGCCGCTCGTCGTCCACAAGAGAGATGTCCTTGACCTTGAGGCGCAGACGGGTAAAGCAGTTGTCCACTTCCAACAGATTGTCCTTGCCGCCCAGCGCCGCCACGATGGTGGCCGCGTCGATGGTATCGCCCTGTTTGGCGGCCTTATCGGCCTGCTGCTTCTCTTTGTATTCCTTCTTGCTGTACAGCTTCATCTCGCCGCCTTCGGCTTCCCGACCGAGGGTGTGCAGATTGAGCTTTTTGATCAGGAACAAAAAGACCACATAGTACACGGCGAACATGATCACGCCGGCCAGCAGGAACATGGGCCAATGGGTCTTTTGAATGCCCACCGGAATGTTGTACAGGATGAAGTCAATGATGCCGTTGTAGGCGATGGTACGAGCGCCCAGCAGGTTGGCCAGCACCAGACCCGCGCCGCTGAGGATGGCGTGGACCACATAGAGGACGGGCGCCACAAAGAGGAAGGAAAATTCGATGGGTTCGGTGATGCCGGCGATGCAGGAAGTGAGGACCACCGGAACCAGAATGGATTTGACCCGCTGCTTGTTTTCGGGCCGGGCCGCGTGGTACATGGCCAGCGCCGCGCCGGACAGACCGAAGATCTTGGTAACGCCGCGGCACTCAAAGATGGCCGCACCGGACAGGGTCACCACATCGGGGCTGGCGATCTCGGCCAGCGTGATGTTGCGGGCGCCCTCGATGAGCTGGCCGCCGATGACCTCGCTGCCGCCCAACGAGGTGTAGAGGATCATGGGATTGAGCACGTTGTGCAGACCCACGGGGATGAGCAGACGTTCCGCCGCGCCGAACAGGAAGTACCCCAAGTTGCCG
This sequence comes from uncultured Subdoligranulum sp., assembly GCF_937890665.1. The sequence goes on along the minus strand of NZ_CALADU010000124.1, from coordinate 15,128 downwards.
GAATTGCCGATGACATGACCGAAGGCGGAAATCACGCTCTGGATCGGGGGCCAGACGTAGGTGCAAACCACCGCCAGAATGATGGTGACGGGGATCATCACGATAAAGACGAATCGCTGTCCGCCGTAGATCTGGAAGGCGCCCTTAAACTCGGTGTTGATGAACCGGTTGTGGACCTGCGATACCACGATACCCAGCAGGATGCCCAAGAACGCGCCCATTTCCAGTACCTGCACGCCCAGTGTGATGGACTGGCCGGTGCCGCTGAGGGCGTCGGCAGGCGCCAACAGACCCTGCAGGTTCATGAACTTGTTCATGGCGTTCAAAAAGACCACAAAGGTCACCACGCTGATGAAGGCGGCGTCCTGCTTTTTTTCTTTGGCAAGACCCACCGAAACGCCGACGCAGAAGATCAAGCCCAGATTGCTGAGGATGGGCTGCATACAGCCCGAAAGAATCGTGCCGAACCCGATGGTCACCGGGTTGTCCAAAAACGGGAACTGCTGGATGAGGCTGGCGTTGGTAAACAGGTTGGCCACCGCTACCAGCAAGCCGACGATGGGCAAAATCAGCACCGGCATGAACATTGCCCGCGCAAAGTTCTGCATCGATGAGAGCGCCTTGTCTTTAAACTTCATTTGCATTATCCTCCTGACAAGATTGTTCGGGATCCACAAACGTATTTTGCACATGTGTTTTGTTACTTTGCATTATAATGCAGGGATTTGCGTTTGTATATATTTTACAGATAAACAAAAAAATGTTACCGAAAACGGTAACATTTTCACAAAATCTTGTTACATGGCAGTTTTTACGGGGCGTCCGGCGGGGTTTCGTTCTGCAATTCCCGAATGACCAGCTCCATCTGCAGCAGGATCCCTGCAAAAAAATAACAGGGGTTGATGTTTCGATCATCCAGTTGTTCATTGTCCCCCATGACCAGCACAATATCGCTGAGGTGGGCCAGCGTGCTGTCCGGCTGGGCGGTGAAGGCCGCAATGGGGATCTGCTGCTGCCGAGCCAGCCGGACCCGCTCCAGTACCTTGGCGGTCTCCCCCGAACGGGAAACGGCGATGAACAGCCCGATGTCCTCCAGGTTGCTCTCGAAGATCGCCACCGTCTCCTCAGCACCGGAGAAGATGCACTTGATGCCCTGCACCATCAGCTTTTTGCTGAAATAGTCCGCCGGGAAACTGGAAAATCCCATGCCGCAGATATACACCATCATCCGCTTTTGGCTGTGCAGCGTCTGGGCCAGCCGGCGGATGGGCTCATATTGGCTGCGGATGCCCTGCACCTGCGTGCAAAACCCATCCAGAAAGGGCACTTCTTCCGCCACGGCGTCGTCGCTACCATGGCCCAGTTGGCGCTGCAGCCCGTAGTACAGGTCAGTAAAGCCCCGATACCCCAGTTTTTTGGCCAGCCGGATGATGGTGGTGGTGGAGGTGTAGTTCCGGGTAGCCAGCTCCCGGATACCCAGTTTCTGCCCGCTTTCGATCAGCGCGATGAGGTCTTGCAGGATCACCGTCTCCAGTGAAGAGAGCGGTACGTTTTTCGTCAGTTTTTCCAGTCCCATGATCTTCCTATCCCTTCGGGTGGGGCCTGCTTTTCCGGCCCGTGGTTCATCGTTTTTTCTCCTTGTCCCGCTCCTTGGCGGCAGACAGGGCCGCCGGGGCGCGGGTCTCGGGGGTAAGGAGCTTGGCCCGGGTCACCGCCCCGCCGCCGAATTTGCGGCGCAGGGCGTCCGCCGTGCGGTCCAGCTTCTCCTGCTTTTGGCGGCGGGTGGTGTCGGTAAAAAGGTCCAGTTGTTCAAAGTTGTCAGTGCCGGTCTTTTCGGCGCTGACCCCCACCAGCCGCACCGGCCGGACGGGCCACATCTGCCGCAGCAACTGCAGGGCCACCTCGTACAGGCGGTCGGTGGAATTGGTGGGGTCGGGCAGGGTGCGCTGGTGGCTGGTGCGGCGGAAGGCGTTGTCTACCAACTGGACCGTCACCACCCGGGCAGTTTTGCCGTCGTTCCGCAGCCGCCGCCCCACCGAATCACAGAGGGCCAGCAGGGTGGCGTCGGCCTGCTCGGGGCGGGTCAGGTCTTGGGGCAGCGTGACGCTGTTGCCGTAGCTGTTGTCCCGGGTGGCCTGTTTGGTAACGGGGTCGGCCTCCCGGCCATTGGCGTAGTTCCACAGGGTATCTCCCCGGGTGCCGAACAGCCCCACCGCCACCCGGCGCTCCACCTGCGCCAGGTCCCCGATGGAGTAGATGCCGCATTGGCGCAGCCGTTTGACGGCGCTGGGCCCCACCCCGAACAGCGCCCCCACCGGCAGGGGCCACATCTTGGCGGGCACCTCGTCAGGGTAGAGGGTGTGGACCTTGTCGGGCTTTTCAAAGTCGGAGGCCATCTTGGCCAGCAGCCGGTTGGGCGCCACCCCGATGTTCACCGTGAAGCCTAGTTCCTCCCGCACCCGGTTGCGGATGGTATGGGCCACCGTCAGCGGCGGGCCGAAGAGGGCCTCGGTGCCGGTCATGTCCAGAAAGGCTTCGTCGATACTATATTGTTCCACATCAGGGGTATATTCTTGCAGAATGGCGATCAGCGCCTTACTGTTTTGTACGTAGTAATCAAAGTCCGGCGGGGTGACGATGAGTTCCGGGCATTTGAGCCGGGCCGAGAAAAGGCTTTCCCCTGTGCGGACGCCGAATTTTTTGGCGGGGCCGCTTTTGGCCAGCACCACGCCGTGGCGCTTTTCCTCGTCGCCGCCCACCGCCGCAGGCACGGTGCGCAGGTCCAGCGTTTCCCCCTGCCGCAGCCGTTTCAGCGCCGACCAAGACAAAAACGCCGAGTTCACATCCACATGAAAGTACACCTTTTCCACGGGCTCACCCCCTTTGGTGATATTATACCATAAAAAGTCGGGGGTTGCACAATGGGCCGAAACGCGCTATAATGAATGTATAAATTTACATTTTTGTGCATATTATAGGGGGTTGTTGTTATGAATTTGCAGGGGCGTGACTTTTTGACGCTGCTGGACTATACACCGGAAGAGATCAGCTATCTGCTGGATCTGGCCGCCGACCTGAAGGCCAAGAAGAAAGCCGGCATCGCCCACGATGTGCTGCGGGGCAAAAACGTGGCGCTGATCTTTGAAAAGACCTCCACCCGTACCCGCTGTGCCTTTGAGGTAGCGGCCCATGATCTGGGCATGGGGTCCACCTATCTGGACCCCACCGGCAGCCAGATCGGCAAAAAGGAATCCATTGCCGACACGGCGCAGGTGCTTTCCGGCATGTTTGAGGGCATCGAGTACCGGGGCTACGGCCAAGCCATCGTGAAGGAACTGGCCCAGTACGCCGACGTGCCGGTGTGGAACGGCCTGACCAACGAGTTCCACCCCACCCAGATCTTGGCGGATTTCCTGACGTTGCGGGAGCAGTTCGGCACTTTGAAAGGGCTGAAGTTCGTCTACATGGGGGACGCCCGGTACAACATGGGCAACAGCCTGATGATCGGCTGCGCCAAGATGGGCCTGCACTTTGTGGCCTGCGCCCCCAAGGCCTACTGGCCCGACAAGGCGCTGGTAGCCCAGTGTCAGGCGCTGGCAGCCCAGAGCGGCGGCAGCATCACTTTGAGCGAGAACACCGACGCGGCAGCGGAGGCCGATGTCATCTACACCGATGTGTGGGTGAGCATGGGCGAACCGGTGGAAGTGTGGGCGGAACGCATTGAGGCGTTGGCCCCCTATCAGGTGAACGCTGCCCTGATGGCCAAGGCCAAGCCCACCGCCGTGTTCATGCACTGTCTGCCCGCCTACCACGACCACAAGACCGCCGTGGGCAAAGAGATGGGCGAAAAGTTTGGCCGCGCCGAGATGGAGGTCACCGACGAGGTGTTCAACGGTCCCCAGTCCATCGTTTTCCGGGAGGCGGAGAACCGGATGCACACCATCAAGGCGGTGATGGCTGCCACGCTGGGGGCGAAGTTCCAGTAAAAAGGCGGCTGTTCCCTCTTTGCCAAGAGGGAAACGAAGAAATGCCAAAGAAAAAGGACCGGTTCTTCTGAACCGGTCCTTTTTTGCAGGCCGCAAACAAAAACATCCCCGCTGCGGAGGATTCCGCAGCGGGGATGTTGGCTTATAGGTTCGGTGGCGAACTACCGAAGAGGCAAATTAGCCCTCCACGTAGCCGTACTGCAGGTACCAGTAGCCGTAGGGGCTATGCCAGGTGCCCTTCAGAGAGGGGCTCTGCAGCCAGAAGTCGTTGTAGTAAGCAACGGGGATGCAGCCCATGTCTTCCATCAGGATGTCCTCGGCCTTGTGCAGCTGCTCGAAGTGAACAGTCTTGTCAGCGACCTCGGAAGCCTCGATGGCGGCATCGTACTCGGGGTTGCTGTACTTACCATCGTTGTTGCCGTTGGTGGTGGTGAACAGCTCGAGCATGTTGGAAGCATCGTTGTAGTCCATGACCCAACCATTACGGCTGATGTCGAAGTCGCCGGCACGGCGCTGAGAGGTGAAGCTGTTCCACTCGACCTTCTCAATGCTCATGTTGATGCCCAGCTCGGCCCAAGCCTGCTGCAGGTACTCTGCAACGGGGATGTGGTAGCTAGCGTCGTTGGCGCTGTAAGTGATGGTGGGGAAGCCTTCGCCGTTGGGGTAGCCAGCCTCGGCCAGCAGGGACTTAGCCTCCTCGAGGTTGGCCTCGTAGTCCTCGCTGATGTAGGGCTCGCCGCCGTTGGCGTTGTCGATGAACATGCTGCCGTCCTCAGCATCGACGATGCCGGGGCCAACCAGGTTGTAAGCGGGGCTGTAGGTGCCCTGCATGACAACGTTGGCAACGTAGTCACGGTCGATGGCCAGGCTCAGAGCCTTACGGACCAGAGGATCGGTGAACGGCTCGCGCTGGTCGTTCAGGCTGATGTAGTAGGTGCCCAGCAGGCTGTCGGTGTAGAAGTCGCCGCCGTCCTCGGCCTTGGTCAGGCTGGGGATCTCGTCGGTGGGAACGTCCTTGATCAGCTGAGCCTCGCCGCTGTTGTAGGCAGCGTAGGAAGCGCTGGAGTCCTCGAGCAGGAGGAGGGTGATGGTGTCAGACACGATGCGAGAGCTGTCCCAGCCGCCCACGTAGTTGGGGTTCTTGGAGAGCACGATGCGTTCGCTGGGGGTCCACTCGGTGATCATGTAAGGACCATTGGAGACAAAGGTCTCGGGGCTGGTGCACCAAGAGTCGCCGTTGGCCTCAACGGTGGCCTGCTGCACGGGAGACAGGGAGACGAAAGCCGCCAGCTTGTCAAAGTAAGAGCAGGGATAGCTCAGCACGATGGTCAGAGTCTTGCCGTCCTCGCTGGCAGTGACCTGCAGCGCGTCGGGGTTGGGCTCGGTGGTGGGGTTGCCGTCGGCGTCGGGGTTGCCCTGCGCCTCGTCAAAACCGGCGATCATGCCGACAGCGGTCTCCGCGTAGGGAGCGGCGGTGTCGGGGTTGGCCATACGCTTCATGCTGTACTCGAAGTCCTTGGCGGTCAGTTCGGAACCGTCGCTCCACTTCAAGCCGTCACGCATGGTGAAGGTCCAGGTCAGGCCGTCCTCGCTAACGGTGTAGCTCTCAGCCTGGCCGGGGATGACCTTGTTGTTCTCATCGATCAGCAGCAGCGGCTCAAAGATGGTCAGGATGGTGTTCGCACCATCGACCGCGCTGTTCAACGCGGGGTCCAGAGACTCCGGGTTGGGGCCGAGCTGAACGGTGAAGCCGGAACCAGTCGCGGTGGCATCGGTCGCAGCTTCTGCAGTTGCAGTACCAGCAGCACTGCTGGTGCTTGCGGAAGAACCGCAAGCCGCCAGAGAAGCTGCCATGCAGCCGGCAACCGCCACAGCGACAAATTTCTTCATCTTCATGTGGTTTATCCTCCAATATAAAAATTACTATACCCAATCCCGCACGGCCTCCCAACCGGGACACCCTGCGGAATGAATACCATAACTATACCCCCGGTGGACCACCCTTGCAAGAGCTGTGAAGCTTTTGTAATTGTTTTGTGATGGTCCCGTGAACCGCACACCGGGGCAACCAAACCGAGGCGCACACTCTCGGTTTGTCGATCAGTCCGCTACTTTGTCCAGATGGTGGCAAGCCGCCCAATGGCCGGGGCCAACCTCTTTAAACTGCGGTACTTCGGCTGCGCAACGCTCGTCGGCGTAGGGGCAGCGGGTACGGAAGCGGCAGCCGCTGGGCGGGTTCAGCGGGCTGGGCACGTCACCCTGCAGCACGATGCGCTTGGAAGTGCGCGCCGTCTTGGGGTCCGCCACCGGAATGGCGGAGATCAGGCTGCGGGTGTAGGGGTGGACGCTGTGGGCGATCAGCTCAAAGCTGTCGGCCAGCTCCACCAACTTGCCCAGATACATAACGCCGATGCGGCTGGAAATGTGCTTGACCACGCTCAGGTCATGGGCGATAAACAGATAGGTCAGGCCCATCTCCTGCTGCAGGTCCTCGAACATATTGACGACCTGCGCCTGAATGGAAACGTCCAGTGCGGAAACCGGCTCGTCACAGACGATGAACTCGGGGTTCACGGCCAAGGCACGGGCAATGCCCACGCGCTGCCGCTGACCGCCGGAGAACTCGTGGGGGTAGCGGTTGGCGTGCTCGCTGTTCAGGCCGACCCGCTCCAACAACGCGATGATGCGGTCGTGGCGGTCTTTGTCGTTGGCAGCCAGCTTGTGGATGTCGATGCCCTCGCCCACGATGTCACCGATGGTCATGCGGGGGTCCAAACTGGCGTAAGGATCCTGAAACACGATCTGCATACGGCGGCGGTAGGGCAGCATGTCCACGGCGATTTTCTTCTTTTTGTCGAAGAGGACCTTGCCGTCATAGATGATGGTGCCGTCGGTAGGCTCGTACAAGCGCAGCAGGGTACGGCCGGTGGTCGTCTTGCCGCAGCCGGATTCACCTACAAGGCCCAGCGTTTCGCCTTTGCGGATAGCAAAGCTGACATCGTCCACGGCCTGCACATAGCGCTTGTTCTTGCCCACGCCGCCGGCCGGGAAATATTGCTGCAGATGCTGGACTTCGACCAGATTCTTCTGCTCACTCATTCGGCTTTGCCTCCTTTCTTAAATTCCTCTTTCTGGCGCAGCCAGCAGTAGGTGTAGTGGGTATCGCTCAGCTCGGTGCGGGGCGGCATCTCCCGCAGGCAGACCTTCATGCAGCTCTTGCAGCGGGGCGCAAACGGGCAGCCGGCCGGGGGATTCAACAGGTCCACAGGCGTGCCTTCGATGGGAACCAGACGCTCCTTCTCGGTGGCATTGAGCTTGGGGATGGAGTTGATCAAGCCCTTGGTGTATTCATGCTTCGGGTTGTAGAAGATCTCGTCGGTGGTGCCGTACTCCACAATGTGGCCGGCGTACATAACGGCGATCTTTTCGCACATCGAGGCCACCACGCCCAAGTCGTGGGTGATCATGATGATGCTCATGCCCAGCTTTTTGCGCAGTTCCTGCATCAGTTCCAGAATCTGGGCCTGAATGGTCACGTCCAACGCGGTGGTGGGTTCGTCGGCGATCAGCAGCTTGGGCTCGCAGGCCAGCGCAATGGCGATCATCACGCGCTGACGCATACCGCCGGAAAGCTCGTGGGGGTACTGCTTCAGCCGGCGCTCCGGTTCGTTGATACCTACCAGTTCCAGCAGCTCTTTGGCGCGGTCCCACGCCTCTTTTTTGCTCTTGTTGGTATGCAGCAGGATGACTTCCACGATCTGGTTGCCGATGGTGTACACCGGGTTCAGGCTGGTCATGGGGTCCTGGAAGATGATGGAAACTTCGTTGCCGCGGATCTTGCGGAACTCTTTCTCGGTCATCTGGTCGATCTGGTGACCGTTAAACCAGATCTTACCGCCGACCAGCCGGCCGGGATACGCGGTCAGGCCCATGATGGAGTAGGCGGTGACCGATTTGCCGGAGCCGGACTCACCGACGATGCCCAAGACATCGCCCTGATTCATCGTGAAAGAAACACCGTTCAGTGCTTTGACCTCACCCGCGGGGGTGAAGAAAGACAGGCGTTCATCCTGAATCTCAAGAATTTTCTCGCTCATTCTGTCTTGTACACTCCCCTCTTAGTTTTTCAGCTTCGGGTCAAAGGCGTCGCGCAGACCGTCGCCGAAGAGGTTGAACACCAGAATCATGACGCTGATCATCAGCGCCGGAGCCAGCAGCAGGTGCGGGTAGGTGTTCATGCCCTTGACGGCGTCGGTGGCCAAAGAACCCAAGGACGGCATGGGCGCTGCCACGCCGAGGCCGAGGAAGCTCAGGTAGCTCTCGGTAAAGATGGAGGAGGGGATCTGCAGGGTGGTGGTGACGATCAAGGTGCCGATGCAGTTGGTCAGCAGGTGGTGCTTGATGATGCGGCCGCTGGAAGCGCCCAGCGCACGGGCCGCCGTGACATACTCGCTCTCCTTGAGGGTCAGCACCTGACTGCGCACGATACGGGCCATGCTGACCCAGTAGAGCAGCGCAAAGATGATGAAGATGGAGATCATGTTGGGGCCGAGTTTTTGCATCCAGCCGAAGCCGGGCTTCATCGCCAGCACTTCCAACGGATCCTTGAGGGCCATGCCCAGCAAGATGATCAGCAAAATATCCGGGATGGTATACAAAATATCGGTGATACGCATCATGATGATGTCCACCCAGCCGCCGGCAAAGGCGGAGATGGCACCATAGGTGGCGCCGATGACCAGCACCAGCACCGAGGCCAGCAGGCCGACGGACAAGCTGACGCGGGTACCCATCATCAGACGAACGGCAAAGTCACGGCCGGAACGGTCGGTGCCCAGAATGTGGGGGAAGACGCTCTCGCCGGCGGCGATGCGCTCCAGTTCCTTCTTACCGTACTCAAACGGGGCAAGGTTTTCGCTGTACTTGATCTGCTCGTCGTAGCCGTAGGGCCAAACCGCGGGCAGCACATAGGCAAAAATGGCAATCAGAATGATGACCACAAGGCTCACCATAGCGATCTTGTTCTTGCGCAGACGGCGCAGACCGTCCTTCCAGAAGTTGACGCTGTCACGCATAACGACGAGGCTTTCCTTCTCATCGTTAGAGGCGGGCATAAAATCATCTACGCTGAGGTGCAGGCTCAACGGATTCTTTTTCAGATTTTCCACTGCTTGCTCCCTCCTTATTTCAGCTTGATCCGCGGGTCGATAATCTTGTACAGAATATCAACGATCACGTTGGCGATGATGACCATGGTGGCCAGCAGAATGGTGGTGCCCATGATCATGGTGTAGTCACGGTTGGTGATGGCCGAAACAAAGTCGCGGCCAAGGCCGGGGATGGTGAAGATCTTTTCCACCACGAAGGAACCGGTCATCAAGGCAGCCAGCATGGGGCCGACGTAGGTGATGACAGGCAGAATGGCGTTGCGCAGCGCATGCTTGAAGAGGATCTTCACGCTGGACACGCCCTTCGCACGGGCGGTACGCATGTAATCCTGCCCCATAACGTCCAGCAGGCTGGAACGCATCAGACGGGTGATATAGGCGGTGGGGTAGATGGCCAAAGCGGTGACCGGCATGATATAGGCGGCCGGCTCGTTCAGACCGATGGTTGGTAGAATTTGTAGATTCATACCGAAGGTATATAGTAACAATACACTGGATATGAAACTGGGAATGGCAATACCGCAGGTTGCCAACACAATAATCAAGTTATCGGCCCATTTGCCGCGGTTATACGCGGAAATACAGCCCAGCGGAATGCCCAGACAGAGCGCCACCGCCACGGCGATGCCGGCAGTCTTGCAGGAGACGGGCAGTTTTTCGGCAATGATCTGGTTGACGGTACGGCCGCGCTGTTTAATGCTCAGGCCCATATCGCCATGCAGCAGGCTATTCATATAGTTGACATACTGCACGCCCAGCGGTTTGTCCAAACCGTACTTTTCGTTCAGTGCTTGCTGGGCAGCCGCACTGATGGATTTTTCTGCTACGAACGGGCCGCCGGGGACCAAGTTCATGATGAAGAAGGTAAGCGTCGCCACAATAAACACACTGAAAATGCCCATTGCTACGCGCTTGATGACGTACTTCGCCATTGTGTAGTGCCACTCCGTTTCATTATGGAATACAAATTTGCCTTTGCCCACTGTCCGCCGCAGGTAAAACACGGTTGTGCGCTAACCGCGGACAAGGCAGAGAATAAAAAAAGCGGTGGCGGTTGCGGTTGCACAAACACCATCGTTCATACCCGGAATCTTTACTATTATAATAAACCTGTCACCTTTTGTCAATTCCATGATCTTGCTTAATTTTTACAAAAAAGGCAAATTGCAAGCCTGAAATTGTGAAATTTTCCCAAAACTCTTTTTGCAGGCCGGCGAGGCGAGGGGCTGCCGAATTTGGGCAATAAAAAAACGGTTTCACGTTTCCGTGAAACCGTGGTGCGCCGGAAGAGACTCGAACTCCCGACCTTCTGATTCGTAGTCAGACACTCTATCCAGCTGAGCTACCGGCGCAAGTGCAGTTAGTATAATACCACCGGTCCCCACAAATGTCAAGCACTTTTTTCAAAAAAAGTTGAACTTTTTGCAGCGGCGGACGGGCACCGCCTTCCCTTGCTTTTTATGCCGCCGTGTGGTAGAGTAGCAGCAGCATCCCCTGCTTGCCCGGGACTGCGGCGCAGTCCCTTCTTTATAAAAGGAAAGGAGCGTTTTTCCTATGCAATCTTCGGAACTGTATGCCCTGTGGCGCGCCCGCGCCGTGGAGGATCCCGACCTTGCCGCCGAGCTTGCGGCCATTGCCGATGACGCCGACGCCATCAACGACCGGTTCTACCGGGATCTGGCCTTCGGCACCGGCGGACTGCGGGGCGTCTTTGGCGCCGGCACCAACCGCATGAACCTTTACACCATCCGCCGGGCCACCCAAGGTCTGGCCGATACCCTGAACGCCTCGGGCCTGCCCAAAAAAGTGGCACTGGCCCACGACAGCCGCCACAAGGGCGAGCTTTTCTGCCGGGAGGCCGCCCGGGTGCTGGCCGCCAACGGCATCACCGCCTACCTGTATCCCCGGCTGGAACCCACTCCAGCCCTTTCCTGGGCGGTACGGTATCTGGGCTGCGGGGCCGGCATCTGCGTCACCGCCAGCCACAACCCCGCCAAGTACAACGGCTACAAGGTCTATGGCGCCGACGGCTGCCAGATCACGCTGGAGATGGCCGACAAGGTGTTGACCGCCATTGGCAAACACGACTACTTCGACAGCCCCAAGCTGGTGGACTATGACGCCGCCGTGGCGGACGGGCGGATCGTGACCATCGACGAGCAGTGCCTGTCCGACTTTGTGGACGCCGTGCTGGCCCTGCGCCCCGGCAACGATGTGTCCCACCTGAAACTGGTCTACACCCCGCTGAACGGCACCGGTCTGGAGCCGGTACGCATACTGCTGCACCGCATGGGGGTGACCCACCTGACGGTGGTGCCCGAGCAGGAGCATCCCGACGGGGATTTTCCCACCTGTCCCTACCCCAACCCCGAGATCCGGCAGGCCATGGAAACCGGCCTGAAGCTCTGCGACACGGTCCACCCCGATTTGATGATCGGCACCGACCCGGACTGCGACCGGATGGGCGCGGCCGTGCCGGACGGACAGGGCGGCTACCGGCTGATCAACGGCAACGAGATGGGCGTGCTGCTCTTTGACTATATCTGCCGCACCCGGCAGGCCAACGGCACCATGCCCCAAGACCCGGTGGCGGTGACCACCATCGTCTCCACCGATATGGCCGACCCCATCGCCGCCCACTACGGCGTAGAGCTGCGCCGCACCCTGACAGGCTTTAAGTTTATCGGGGAGCAGATCGGCCTGCTGGAAGCGGAAGGCCATGAAGAGCGGTATATCTTCGGCTTTGAGGAGAGCTACGGGTATCTGTCCGGCGGGCATGTGCGGGACAAGGACGGCGTCAACGCCGTGATGCTGGCCTGTGAGGCAGCGGCCTACTACGCCGCGCAGGGCATGAGCCTGCTGGATGCCATCAACGCCCTGTATGCCCAGTACGGCTGGTACCGCAACGACTTGCAGAGCTTTACCTTTGAGGGCGAAAGCGGCATGCACACCATGCAGGGCATCATGGCCCGGCTGCGGTCCAGCGCCCCCGCCGAGATCGCCGGGTACAAGGTCACCGGCGTTACCGACTATGCCGCCGACGGCACCGGTCTGCCCCGGGCCGACGTGCTGGAGTACCGGCTGGAAAACGGCGCCAAACTGATGGTGCGGCCTTCCGGCACCGAGCCCAAGGTCAAGGTCTATCTGTCCGCCGTGGCGGACAGCGCCGCAGCCGCCGACGCCATCAACGCCCAGTTGGCACAGGCCGCCGCCCAGTGGATGCACTGAGTTTTCCCTTATCATAACGCAAAAAACCGCCGGAACGGCTGCTGAGCCGTTCCGGCGGTTTTGGTTTGTCAGAGCTTGGGAGAATAGATGTTATAGTTCAAGAGATAGCGTCCCTGCGCCGGCAGGGCGTAGAACGCCTCCTTGATGCGCTCCAGCACCGGGATATCCTCCCCCGGGGTGCCGCAGAGCAGCAGCGCGTACTGGGTGTCGGTGTAGCGGGCGGCCACATCGCAGCCCCGGAAGTTGGTCCGCAGCAGCCCTTCCAACTGCCGCATCATCTCTTCCCGCTCGACTTCATCTTCGGTTTTGACCGGCACCACGCTGAGCAGCACCAGAAAAATCGGCAGGTTGTATCGGCGCTGGACCCCGCGCTGCAGCCGGTAGACCCGGCCCAGATCCTCGAACGAGCAGATCTGCAGTTCATCCACGGCATCGCCGGGCAGCGCCGCCAACAGCCGGGACATCTCCACCTCCTGCTTGCGGTCCGCCTGCCGGGCCTGCCGCCACAAGGGCGCCGCCCGGCCCGGTTCCACCGTCTGATGCAGGCATCCGGCATTGCGCCCCCGCTGGGCGGCCTGCCGGGCTTCACTATGACGGCCCAGCGATTCCAACGCCACGATCAGCTCCAGATAGAGCCGCTCGGCCCGGGGGTTCTTTTCCAGCGCCCCCTCGCACAGGGCGATCAGCCGTTCGCTGTCCCCCTGCTTTTTATAGTGCTCCAACAGATGGATCATCGCCGCGCGGTAGAGGGTATGTACCTGCACCGCAAAGCTTTCCACCCAAGGTTTCCCCGCCGCGGCGGGCAGCAGACGCCCCACATACAGCGCCACGATCTGTTCTTCCAACGCCAAACGGCGCTGGGGATCGGTCTCCCGCTGGGATTCGGCGGCCAGATCCTGCAAGGTGAACACATCCACCTCACAGGGCAGGGCGGGGTTCCACTGATAACAGCCCCGGCTGGTGACAATGCAGTTTTCCAGCTCCGGGATCTGCTCCTGCGCGACCATGCCCCGGAACCGGTGCAGGATCGCCCGCAGCGCCATGTCGGGGTTGGCACATCGCTCGCCGCCCCACAGCGCGTCGGTCAGCGTCTTGTGGGACACCCGGGCGCCCCGCTGCAGCACCAGATACTGTACCAGTGCGGTGGCTTTGCGGGATTGGCTCAGCGCCGCCAGTACCGGACGGCCGTCCACACAAATCTCAAAGTTCCCCAGCATTTTGATTTCGACTTTTGCCATAGGCTTGTCGCACACTCCCCAGAACGTGTAGAAAGCAAACCAATTTGCCTGTTACTTTTTGTTAGTATAGCAAGCAGTCTACAAATTGTCCAGTCTATGCCCCAAACACCGCAAATTTCATTGGATTTTGCCCATGCCGGGCAAGCCCTGTTCCCTTTTACTCCCCTGCCGCCTGCTGTCCCGCCGCCAACAGTTTGGTCAGCCAGCCGGGTACCGGCGCCCCCATGGCGGTGGCGTTCTCGGCAATAGAACCCAGCTCGGTAAAGATATACCACACCAAAATCATCGGCAAAACCAGCGTGGTGTAGTCCAGTTCCAGCCCCGGCAGGTGGGTCACCGCAAGGCCCAGCACCCGGTCGGCCACGGCAGCCACCGCCACCACCAAGATCATACCGCCTTTATGCCAGATGCCCGCCCGGGCCACGGCGCTGGACCAGTTGCCCTTGGCGGCGGCTGCGGCGCTGCCGCTGATCCAATCCAGCGCCATGCAGACCCCCCACGCCAGAACCAGCCATCCCAACCAGCCAAAGGCCGCACTGAAAGCACCGGCCGCCGCCGCGACGGCCGCTTTGCCCCACAGGAAAATGTTGTCGTTCTCCAAAAAAGTCACCTCCTCAAACGTACTCGCTATGGTAAAGCCCCCGTTCGGTCAACGCCAGCTCGGCACAGCGGCGCATCAGATACCATGCGTCGCCGCTGGACACCGGCCCGATGGTCAGCGTCTGGGTCTGGTTGTTTTCATCGGCCCAGTCGCTGTGGTACAGGCCCGCCGCCGTCAGCCCCAGCGCCGCACAGCGCTGCTGCAAGTCGTAGGCATCACCGCTGGACACCGGCCCAATGGTGAGTCTCTGTTTGCGGGTGCTCAGGTCCGGGGCCGGGTCGGGGTCCGGGGCGGTAAACCCATTAAGGCCCGCCGTCTGCATCACTGCCGGGTAGTCCTTATAGACACAGTTGCAGTCCAGCGAGCTGCCGAACCCGGGAATACCCAGCGGGTTTTTGCTGCTGTACTGCCAGATACCGTAGGGCAGCGGGCTGGTACAGGTACTGCCGTACTGGGCGGCCCAGACATCGTAGCAGGTCAGCGCCCGCCAGTTCAGCCGGTTGCGCAGGAAATCCGTACTGACATAAAGGATGCCGTAGTAACCGGCAGCCTCCACCTCCCCCAAGAAGGCGTGGACCAGCGCCGTGCGGGCGGCGTTGTCCAGCGCCAAGATCCCCGGCTCATACTCGATGTCATAGGCCACCGGCATACCGGGTTTCAGACCTTGGAGAACGGACAGACAGCAGCGGGCCTCCTGCCGGGCGGCGGCGGGGGTGGTGGCGTAGCTGTACCAGTAGGCGCCCCACTGTACGCCGTGGCGTTCGCACGCCGCCGCGTTGCGCTGGAACTGGGGGTCCGTCTGGCCGGGGCTGCTGCCGTAGCCTGCCCGCAGCATGGCGTGGCCGACCCCGACGTTTTTGACGGCAGCCCAGTCGACAGTTCCCTGCCATTTGCTCACATCAATCGC
>NZ_CALADU010000123.1 GCF_937890665.1 uncultured Subdoligranulum sp. | reverse complement strand
CGAATCAATAACGATAGTGGGCAAAAGCCTTGTTGGCCTCGGCCATCTTGTGAGTGTCCTCACGCTTCTTGACGGAACCGCCGACACCATTGGTAGCGTCGATGATCTCGGCCGCCAGACGGGCAGACATGGTCTTCTCACCACGGCTACGGCTGTACTGGGTCAACCAACGCAGGCCGAGGGTCTCACGACGAGCGGGGCTAACTTCCAAAGGAACCTGATAGTTGGCGCCGCCCACACGACGGGTCTTGCATTCGAGGTTCGGCATGATGTTCTCCATCGCCTTCTCGAACATTTCCAGCGGATCATTGCCGGTCTTCTCCTTCACGATGTTGAATGCATCGTAAACGATCTCCTGCGCAACACCCTTTTTGCCATCCAGCATGATGTAGTTGACCAGACGGGTGACAACTTTGGAATTGTAAATAGGATCGGCCAGAACTTCGCGTTTCGCGACATTACCTCTTCTGGGCATCTTTCTTCCCTCCTTCACATAAATGATATCATCGGTACTCGAAAGTTAAGAAAACTCCCGTTATGCCACAAAAAAGGCTTGGCCTATTTTATGGCGAAAAGATGTTTCCTTACTTCTTGGCACCGGCCTTGGGGCGCTTAGCACCGTATTTGCTGCGGGCCTGATTCCGGTTCGCAACACCCTGCGTATCCAGAGTACCACGGATGATGTGGTAACGAACACCAGGAAGATCCTTGACACGACCGCCACGGATCAGAACGACGCTATGCTCTTGCAGGTTATGGCCGATACCAGGAATGTAAGAGGTGACCTCGATACCATTCGTGAGGCGGACACGGGCAACTTTACGCAGAGCAGAGTTCGGCTTCTTGGGGGTCATGGTGCGAACTGCAGTGCAGACGCCACGCTTCTGAGGGCTGTTCAGATTGGTGTACTGCTTCTTCTGGGAGTTGTAGCTCTTCTGAAGAGCAGGGGCGGTGCTTTTGTGTACCAGGACCTCACGGCCTTTGCGCACGAGCTGGTTAAAAGTAGGCATTTCTTTTCTCCTTTCTTCACGTATTCACGCTTGTTTCGGGATGCATGCGACGTAATGGCCGCACTTCACCCAGCAAACTCACGCATTTGATATTTTATAGGATAGAAGCGCTGTTGTCAAGAGTATTGCCAAAAAAACAGAAAAAAAATCGTGCAAAACAGAGATTTTTTAGATTTCTCTCCCCTTCTTCTTTCTTTTGTAGTTTTTCCTTGTTGCATCAAACCGCTTCCCCGCGTTTTCTATCACATTTTTTTCACAGCATCTTTGTTTATAGCCTGCCATTTATTGTTCTCCATTTTCGGCATTGTATGGTCATAAGCGGGACTTTTTTTGCGTAAAGCGCCGGCCCCTTCTCCTTTTATATTGTGTTTTTTCATCATGAAACGCACTATATTTTCTGTTTTTTGTGAATTATACACAATTAAGCAGGCAAAACTTTTCTAACTGGAAAGCGCAATCCTATTGTGGATTTTTGTCCACCTTGTTATAATGAAAATGTGAAAACCCTCTTCTAAAGAGTACTATTAACAAGGAGGTATCAATCGTCATGAAAAAACTTCTCGCGTTCCTGCTTTCCGTTTGCATGGTCACTGTTTTTGCTGTTCCGGCATTTGCCGATGCCAACAGCGACTACATTGCCGCCGTAAAAGCCTATCAGGCGCAAATCGCAGCACAAGAAGCCGCGTACACCGCTGCTGTACAGACTGCAGCCAAACAGGCATAGGCTAAGGCCGACGCTGAATGTCTTGCCGTGATTGCCGCCGGAAAAGCCGCACAGGCCAAAGCGAATGCTGATGTTGCCGCGGTCATTGCCGCGGGCAAAGCAACGCAGGCTGCCGCTGACCAGCGTGAAGCCGCTTATGCGGAAGCTGTAAAAGCCTATCAGCAGCAAATCGCGGCGAAGGAAGCTGCTTACACTGCTGCTGTAATGGTTGCCGCTAAAGAAGCGCAAGCTAAAGCGGATGCCGATGTTGCTGCCGTACTCGCTGCTGCGAAAGCAGCACAAGCCAAAGCTGACGCTGATGCCGCCGTAGCCGCTGCCGGTGTTGCCACACAGGCTGCCGCCGACCAGCGTGAAGCCGCTTACGCTGCCGCTGTGAAAAACTATCAGGCGCAGATCGCCGCCAAAGAAGCTGCTTACATCGCCGCTGTATTGGGTCAATAAGCACCCTCGAGTTTATCCCTGTAAGACTCGTTTTATACGCTAAAAGAGCTCCCACAGGTTCCTCCTGTGGGAGCTCTTTTTATTGGTAATTTACAACTGCGCCAAGGTTGCCTCAGCATCATCCAAAATGCGTTCGAATTTTTGAAGCGCCGCATCTACCGGGGCAGGAGTTGTCAAATCCACGCCGGCATGCTGCAACTCTTCCAAGGGATAGGCACTGCCTCCCATGGCCAAGAATTCTTTATACCGCTGCACTGCAGGTTCCCCATCTCGCAGAATCGCTTCGGACAACGCCACCGCAGTGGAATAGCCTGTTGCATATTTGTAGACATAGAACGGACGGTAAAAATGCGGAATACGTGCCCATTCATACTGCACTTCTTCATCCAGAACCAGTTCCGGACCGAAGTAATCCTGAACCAGTCGCTTGTACAATGCATTCAGAGCAGCCGGATTCAGTGCTTCCCCGCGTTCGGCCATAGCATGGGCTTCTTTTTCAAACTCCGCAAACATCGTCTGCCGATACACAGTACCTTTGAAATTTTCCAGATACTGGTTGAGCAAGTACAGCCGCATCTGCGGTTCTTTCTCTTTTTGCAGCAACTGTTCGATCAAAAGATTCTCGTTGACAGTAGACGCCACCTCTGCTACAAACAACGTATAATCCGCATACTGCGGCGGCTGATGGTGGTTGGAATGCCAGGTATGCAGGCTATGCCCCATCTCGTGAGCGATGGTCGAAACGCTATCCAGCGTTCCTGTGAAATTGGTTAAGATATAGGGGTTAGAATCATAGGTGCCTGAAGAATAGGCACCTCCGCTCTTGCCTTTATTGGGGTAAACATCGATCCAGCGTTCTGCAAAAGCCTGCCGCACCAAATCATCATAGTCTTTACCCAACGGCGCTACCGCGTCCAGCACCATCTGCTGCGCTTGCTCATAGGTGTAGCGGACCTTGACCTCCCCTACCAACGGTGCGTACACGTCATAGTAGTGCAGTGTATCGATACCTAAGATTTTTTTACGCAATGCCACATACCGGTACATAGCCGGCATATGTTTACGGACAGTATCGATCAGATTGTCGTAAACCGCCGCGGGAATGTTTTCCCCTGCCATCGACATCGCACGAGAAGAATCGTAATGGCGAATCGCAGCCTCCGCTGTCGCCGCTTTCACTGCGCCCGAATAGGACGCCGCAAAGGTATTGATGTGCTGCCGATAACTCTTATAAAAACTTTCAAATGCGTTTTTCCGCAGTGTGCGGTCCGGCGACATTTGCAGCATGATATAGTTGGAACCGGTCACCTCTACCGTATTTCCGTCGCCATCCTGTACCGCCTCAAAAACGAGGTCCGCGTCCTGCAAATTATCTGCAATCTCTGCCGGAGCGCCTAGCGCTTCACCCAAAGTAGCCAACAGCTTTTCTTCCGGCGCACTTAGGGTATGCGGCTTTTGACGCAGCAAATTTTCCATTGTGAATTTATGGTCGGCCAGCTGCTCATCATCGACGATGGCCTGCAGTGTTTCTTCGGGCAAAGAGAGGATCTCCGGTTCGGCAAACGAGATAACCGCCATAGCCTGCACATATTTGGCCATAATCCGAGCATACATGCTCTGCCCTGTCTCGGCACGCGTATTCTCACTGCGCCGCAGCGAAGCATAACAATACAGATTGGACAGCTTCCGTCCCAACTGCGTCCCTGCATCCATATAAGCACCGATGGAAACCGCGTCTTTTAGGGTTCCGGCAAATGCCGTCATCGCTTGTACCTGTTCGTCTAACGTGGCGAAATCCGCTTCCCACGCAGCATCATCCCGATACATTGGCGTCAAATCCCATTGATATTGCGGGTCCATTGCGCTGCGTTCCTTCAAAGTCTGCGTATCTGCCATACTATCCTCCTTATTTTCTCAGCGTTTCTTCCCACTCAACCGGTTTAAAGCCTACGAGAACGAAGTTTTCATCCACCAAAATAGGCCGCTTAACCAGCATACCGTCCGTTGCCAACAAATCCAGTTGTTCCTCCTCCGACATCGTAGGAAGTTTTTCTTTCAAGTTCAACGCTTTATAAGCCAGACCACTGGTATTGAAAAAACGCTTTAGGGGTAACCCACTGCGCGCATACCATTGGCTAAGTTCTTCTTTTGTAGGATTTTCTTCTTTGATGTGGCGCGCCACATAAGAAACTTCGTGTTCATCCAGCCACTTTTTGGCTTTCTGGCAGGTGGAACACGGCGGATATTGTAAAAAGAGCAAAGCGACACTCCCCTTCTATAAATGCTTGTCTAGTATACCCACAATTATAGCCAGTTCCTTTGGAAGCGTCAACCAACACAAAAATCCCCGCCACTTTCGTGACGGGGACTTTTATTAGCGTTTAGTGGTCGTACGCAGCCTCTGCGGCATCACGGGCAATCTCAGCCTCTTCGAGTTCTTTCTCGACTTCCGGCAGACCGGTACCGGCGGGGATCAGCTTACCGATGATGACGTTTTCCTTCAGACCGGCCAACGGGTCAGTCTTGCCCTTGATAGCAGCTTCCGTCAGGACGCGAGTCGTCTCCTGGAAGGAAGCAGCCGACAGGAAGGAGTCGGTGGCCAAGCTGGACTTGGTAATACCCAACAGCACCTGACTGGCCTGTACCAGCTTGAGGTCGGTTTCACCGGCATCGATGCGAGCCTGAATCTCTTCGTTCTTGATCATCACATCGCGGCGGTTAACCACGCTACCAACGATAAAGTCGCTGGAACCGGCATCCTCGATGCGCACCTTACGCATCATCTGGCGCACGATAACCTCGATGTGCTTATCGTTGATGTCAACGCCCTGCAGACGGTAAACCTTCTGCACTTCGCTGATGAGGTAGTTCTGGGTGGCGATGGGGCCCTGAATGGCCAGAATATCCTGCGGATACGCATGGCCTTCGGTCAGCAGCGCACCCTTCTGGACTTCGTCGCCTTCCATGACCTTGAGGCGCTGACCGAA
>NZ_CALADU010000122.1 GCF_937890665.1 uncultured Subdoligranulum sp. | reverse complement strand
ACCGTATGTCCAAAAATTACCCCCTCCGTGTCCAATTTTAGTTTACCACTTCAACATCGGATAAAACATACTCCTTTTATACTCCTTTTATACTCCACGCACACCCTCTCCGCATCGTTTTCCTGCCACTTTCGTCCTCCCCGGGCTGCACGCTGTATCTCAAAGGTGTCTGTATTTGATACAATCGAACGATAGCAGGGATTTTGAACACCCCCGTGTGCATAGGCAGGTTCACTCTTTTCCTTACAAATCTGCGCCATCATAGTATACAGGAACAAAAGGAATCTACAACAAGGAGCTAATATCATGGGCTTAGATGACGCGGATATTCTGGATACCATTTATCACAAAGCGGAAGCCAGACTGCGCGCCCAGTTAAAAGCAATATAAAAAAGTCAGGGCAGCTGCCATTCAGTTGGCAAACTGCCCTGACTTTTTTATGCTCTGATTTCCGTCCCGTCCTTGAAGGTCACCCGGATATCGTCTTTGCTGTATACCGTGATGAAGTCCACCAGGCTGCCCCACAGCCTGGCATCGAACTCCTTGATGAGATCCTGATCCCGAAGCTCCCTGATGAAGCTGTCCATCTGACGGCTCCGGGCTTTGCGATACTGGATGGCTTCACAGGTCTTGTTGTACTGTGTCTTCACCGCTTCATACCGGCTGACCAGTTCGTTGTAATTCCGGTCATAATCATCCTGGTTCTGCGCGACCCTGGCGTTCTCGGCTATGAGCTGCTGTACCTTGTCGGCCAGCAGGTTCAAATCTGTGCTGAGCCTGTCTCGCTCCTCTTCCAAGGCTTCTGTGTCAGTGAGCCGTTCCTTCAGCAGGGTGATGCTGTCAAGTACGTCCGCTTTGTTTTCGATGAGCCGGTTGGCGGCCCGGACGAAGGCTTCTTTGATATCATCCTCTGTCAGATGCGGTGTCTTGCAATGGCTCTTGAACTTGTCGTTGCATCGGTAGATCCTTGCCGTCAGCGAACCGCTTCCGATGACCCCAGGTGACGTTTTCCGAAATGCTCCGGTTTTCTTCCTGTGCCAGGCTGCTCATGATAGTGATGAGGAGTTCCCCTTTACCAATCAAAGTGATACAAAATAACGATGCAACCCCTATACTCGATTAACGAAGAACCCCCCTTGCACCCCCTCGGTGGGGATTTTGCACCCCCCCAAAAACCTATATCACATTATTTTCTGTTATACTCCACTTTCCTGCTGCCGATTAGCTTTGCTTTATCCGTTTGCAAGAACTGCTCTATCGCTGTCCATGTTACATCAAAATTATCAAGAAATGCCGTGTGCCATGCTTTGGGGACGATACATAGGCTGGCTTTTGGGATATACTGCTCTGCCTCCACCATCGTCACCAAAGGCGCATGGTCATCCTCGTCTCCGGCAATCAACAGCACTGGGCATTCAATCGTCCGCAGGAAATCTTCGCCGACTTCCATTTTGCTCCAGAATTTCATATAGTTCGTGCAAAATTCCTGATAGCGTTCCGGCTCCGGCATGATTTTTTTCTGCTGCTCTATAAAAGCTGCATCTATTTTCTCTAAATCCGCTACCTTCATTTCCCCGCTGAAAAAACCTGGCTTGAGTGTACCTGCACCGATGGCCACGATGCGCTCTGTGCGTTCCGGGTACATGGAGGCAACCTTGTAGGCTGTATATGCACCATCGCTGAAACCCAGCAAGATAGCAGGCTCATTGGTGACTTCCTTCATCACCGCCAGCATATCATTCGCCTTCTGCTCATAGGTCAGCTCCGAATGGCCGATTTCTGAGCGTCCGTGTCCGCGGGTGGACACAACAATCACTTGGTAATTCTTCCGCAAGTTGTCGATCATCTGTCCCATTTCATAGGGCGTACCCACGCCGCCGCCGTGAAAAACAAACAGCGGCTTCCCCTTGCCGTAAATCTCATAGTAAATTCTGGCATCACCAGCCTGCGCATAATGCCCTGCCACCGTATTGTTCCCGTAGGGCGTATCGCTGCCCTTGGCTTCCGGCGCTTGCATAAAATAGCGTATGGCGGGCGCAAACGTCGCATCACGCTCCTGCGCCCGCACTAGCACATCCTGTGCGTTGCTGCTCCCGGCTTTAGCCGCCTCGCCTATTTCCATGCTTCCCGCCAGCAGAATCGCCGTACTCAGCAGAAGTGCGCCAGTCCTATAGAGCATTTTTTGCCAAATCATACCTATGCCTCCAAATCCCAGACATCAATTCCCGCAGCTGCATCATATCTCAGCCCAATCTTGCCGCCCTGCACAGGGACAAGAACCAGTTCCGCTGTGTAGAGCACCGTCGCTTTTTTCAAATGACCGCCAAGATAGTCTATACGTCCCTTTGCTTCATCAAAGGCAGAAAAGAGAGCATGGGCGTGCTGCACCAATTCCCCCTGCCTTCCGGTCACGATATTTCCCACGAGGGAAATCATCTCCAGCATACCATTCCGCACATGGGGCAGAAATTCCTGCCTGTCCGGGATATAAGTTGCTACTTCCACCTCGCCGCAAGCCCCGATGCCTTGAAATGTCGCGGCGGATATGTGAAGCTTGCGGCACACATCTTCCACCTGAGCGAGAATTTCCTCGCCCTTGTCGATGCGAATGTAAATCCGCTCACCCATTTGCCTGTAATCCATTGCCATTTTCTCCCCTTTTCAATCATCCAGCATGACATGACGATTGACATACTGCCCGTTGCGAAGCCCTCCGTCGTAGTCAATCGCTGCCGCCGGGCAACGGTGGAAACAGCCGAGGCACAGGGTACATTTTTCCTTGACCCACTTTGGCTTTCCTTCCTGCATGACAATGGCATCGAGGGGGCATTGTCTGGCGCACAGCCCGCAGCCGATACATTTTTCCCTGTCCAGCCGGAAGTTTTTCGTTTTACGGATGCGGTTGTAATTCGCCTTGGCTGCCGCCGCCATGATGCCCGGCATCTGATCCGGTAGGCTGTGCCCCTTTTCGCGGCGCATTATCTGCTCTATAATGGCACGAGTCTCGGCCTCGCCATTTTCCTCGGCGAGGCGGTTGCGTTGGGCATCTTTCAGGTAAAACATGGGGCTCCAATTATCGACAAAACGCGCCGCATACAAGCTGTCGAAGGAAATCCCCACCTTGCCGAATTCCTTTTGCGCCGTGGATAAAATATTGCCGTAGTCGCAGCCGTAAGTGGCCACAAAGAAGCAGTAATGGCTGCTCCCTTCCAAATTTATCTCGACTTTTTGCAGATAGTCCAGCAAAATCGCAGGCAGGCCTTCCCAATAAGTCGGCATGACCACCCCGAAATTTTCCCCTTCTGGCACAGCGATGGAATACGTCTCCTGTCGTACCAATTCTTTCAGCGGAACAATCTTGTCGTTGGTTGCCTTGGCAATTTGTTCCGCCACGTATTTATTGGTGCCTGTGGCACTGAAGTAGAGAATCACGTTGACACCTTCTTACAGACTGTACACGCTGCTCCGATACATTTGCAGTCTTTCCTCGCCGTTGTTATCCATGGTTTCCTGCAAACGGCTTATCATGGTCTCCTTGTCCTCCGGCACACGTCCATTGATACGCACGGGCATGGTGACATGCTCGGCGCGGAAGATGGTGGGCACGGTCAGGCAACGGATGAACTCTTGCATTTCCTCCATGCGTTCCCGCTCCGTGGCTTCGGCGAATTTCCCTTCCGCCACATCACGGGAAAGCGGCGTATCGGGAAAGAGCGTCAGTTCCGAAGCATAAATCATGGCTGGTTTGAGCTGATTATAGAGCCTTGCCGTTTCCCGTGCATGGGACAGTCCCCAGCCATGGCCGCCAAGTCCGCCGAGGAAATTGGCGATCCAAGGCATTCCCGCCTCGTCCATTTTGCGGCACTCGTGCAGCACATAGTCGGCATGATAGCCCTTGTTCATGCGGTCGAGGAGTTTATCGTCGCCGCTTTCCACGCCGAAGTAGAAATAGTTGTAGCCCGCATCCTTGAGCTGTCTCACCTGCTCTACCGTCTTGTTTTTGAGATTGTCCACACGGGCGTAGCCGCCGATGGATTTCACCCGAGGAAGATAATGATAAATCATGTCGGCGATTTTCAGCAAGTCCTCGGTCTTGCGAATGAAGGGATCAGCCCCCTGCAAATAAATGCGGTCAAATCTCCAGCCCGAATGAGCCAGTTCTTTAATGTCAGCTTCTATTTCCTCCATGGGCGACAGGGAAAAGGGACTTTCCTTGTAAAAGGTACAGAATTTACAACTCCCATGACTGCAGCCTGATGTAATCTGCAAAAATCCGTCATTGGCCTCATAAGGAGGACGATTGATACCACTGGAAAAATGCATGGTCTTAACCCTTCTTTCTTACTTCTCGTCAAAGAATTCAATGATTTCCCCGGCTTTGCCCTCTACAAAGGCAATACGCAAGGGGTAGGGCGTCTCGCAGGGTACGACAATGTCCTGCGGCGCCATGATGACTTTCAGTCCTTCCTTGGCACAGGCCGCCATGCAATCGTCTACTTTGTCGGTAGCCAAGGCAATATGGTCAACCTGTCCGGGCTTGCGTCCCGGCTCGGCGTTGGCAAAGAGCTCAATCACGCCGCTGCCCGTATCCAGCATGGCGCCGGCTTCTGTGTCCTCGCCCCAGCTCCGAAGTCTCTTCATGCCCAGCACGTTACAATAAAATGTGATGACAGCGTCCATCTCGGCTTTGCCGCAGCAACGCAAGGCAGCGTGATGCATTCCTTTAATCAAGTTCATCGAAAAGTCTCCCCCATAAACTACTCAATCACAATGTTCCGGCACGCTTTGCGGGGCTTGCCCTTCGGATAGTCCCCCGCATGGTAGCCCAAGGTTACAAAAGCCTTGGCCTCCATTGTGTCCGGCACACCCCATTCCTCCATGAACGCCTTGCCTTCCGGCAGGGCAAAGGTTTCCTCGGCACGGGAAATAATGCAGGAATCAACCCCGAGCGCATGAGCAGCCAAAATCATATTTTCCGCTATGCAGAAGGCATCCGCCACACTAAAAAGAAAATCCTTCTGCCCGAAAATCACGCAGACCGTAGGTGCATCGTAAAAGCCGTTCCTGATATTCGGATCATCAATGACAGAAGGCTGCTCATCGGACACATGACCGCCCAGGAGCTTACTGCGGTCAAAGGTTGAAAAGTTCAGCTTGCCGAGCTTCTTCGCCAACTCTGCATTATGCAGAGTAACAATCATGCTGCGCTGACCACCTCCGGCATTGGGAGCATACAGCCCTGCCTCTACAATCTTGTCCACCAGTTCCCTTGGAACTTGTTTGTCTTGGTATTTCCGAATAGAACGGCGTTCCTTCATCAGCGTGAGTATATCCATATCTCTCAAATCTCCTTCCAGCATTGCGGGTCGGCGGCATAAAAATCTCCGCCGGAATTGGCAGATGCTACGGCGGGACAGCCACGGCACCAAGCCTTTAGCTCACACTTGCTGCACTTGGCAAATTTATCATATTCCCGATAATCTTCCAGCTCGTTTACCCACAAATCAGCCAGCCTGTCTGTAAAGGCATTGCCCACACGACTGTTTTGCACCCGGCGGCAGGCATAGACCTCGCCTGTGGGCAGTATCGTCAAATGCCCGTTTCCGCAGTTACAGCCGCTGTAAATCATCTCAGGCTCTGCATCCTCCGGGATGGCAAAATTTCCTTCCTCGTAATCATAGAGCGTCCAGAGGTGGTCTTTGCGATTGAAATAGGTTTCGCAGCCGGATTCCTCATAGGCACGGAACTTCCTGTCACACTCGGCCAAAAGCTGCCGATAGCTCCGGGGTGTGATTCCTGTATCTTTATCTTCGTTAGTAGGGCAGTATCGGGCAAAGGCATAGACCTTCGCTCCCGCCGCCACCGCCGCATCGATAATTTGCGGTATTTCGTCTATATTTTTCCCGGAAACGGTGGTCATGAGGATGGAGCGGATTCCTGCTCCATTCAGCAAGGCTACTTTTTCCAGAGTAGTTTTGTAAGAACCCGGCTTCCTGAACCAATCGTGGGTTTCCCGAAGACCGTCTATAGACATCTGATAGCGCACACAGCCGCATTCCTTCATGCGTCTGCATACATCCTCCGTCAGGTGGAAGGGATTCCCCATGATAGTAAAAGGAATGCTCCTTTCCCGGAATTTTTCCAGCAACCACCAAAAATCTGGATGCAGGATGGGATCTCCCCCGGTCAGGTAGAAGTAGGGCTGACGGTCAAAGGTTTCGCAAAAATCCTCACAGTTTTCCAGTACAGCCGTCATCTGCTTCCGCGTCATTCTGCTGATACATTTCTCCTTGTTTTCGGCGAAAATATAACAGTGCTTGCAGCGCTGATCGCAATCATCGGTGATATGCCACTGAAATGAAAAATACGGTTTCACTCGACCGCCCTCCCTGCTTTTTCCTGTCATCGGATGTAGGTGTATTTTGCACCCACGCCCCCACGGGGACATTCATGCCCACCGGAACACCAAAATTACTTGTCGCCGGAGCCGCAAGCCGTCGGCACGACCTTGTCGCCGGAACCGCAAGCGGCAGGCAATACCTTATCCCCGGAACCGCAAGCCACGGACATAATCTTGTCGCCGGATCCGCAGGAGGAGCCGGCGAGGTTCATGGCTGCCTTCTTGTTCCATGCTGCTAAATTCTTGAGTGCCATGTGAATCATCCTTTCTTTTAGCTGGCATTAACTTTCGACAGGTTCATAATAACAGGAACAGCCATGGTTGTGAAATGCAAATTTCGCATTATTGATACGCTAGGCGTATCAATAATCCGTGTGACATGTTATAATAGGGATGAGGTGATTTCCATGAACACGCAACAGTTGGAATGCTTTGCCACCCTCGCAAAGACACTGAACTACGCCAGGACTGCCGAGCAGCTCTCCATGACGCAGCCCGCCGTCTCCCGTCAAATCAAAAGTCTGGAAAACGAGCTGGGCGTGCAACTTTTTCAGCGCACCACCCGTTCGGTGACGCTGACGCAAATCGGCTGGCAGTTCCTGCCCGATGCACGGCAAATCCTCGAAATCTACTACCGCTCAAAAGAATGGATGGAGAGCTTTCACAAAAGTCAGCGGAATGTCCTGCGAATTGGCTACGCCGATTCCCACGCAAATTGGCTCATCAGCAAAATCCTCACTCCACTGCTTGAGACGCAGGACAACATTTTGCCGGAGCTTGCCCTCGACCAAACAGATGCCAATCTGCACCGCCTTGCTGTCAATCAGCTTGATCTGGTCATTGGCATGAAGGATGCTAAATTTTCTGACGAGGCAATTCATTTTGTGAAGCTCCATGACGATGGTTTTATCTGCGTCGTGAGCAAGGCGCATGCACTTGCTCTCCAATGCAAAAAAAGACGCCAAAAAAGCGTCTCTTCTTCGGGGTTATGGCCTCATCGTCAAATTATCGCCATACCGCCGTATCTTCTGAAGCATACCTTTTCCCGTGGCCACCGCATCATTCCCGTCAACGATGAACTGGACAATATTCTCTGCGCTACCATCAGCGAAGCCTACAATCTGGCGCTGACGGGTGCGGGTTTTGCGCTTATCCCCGAGCATTTAGCGTTGCCTCACAAGGAACTTGCTTTTCTGCCTTGGGACGAATCTCCCCGTGCGCCAATGGGCATATACTATCGCAAAGACTCTGCCCTAAACAAAAACTCTGCCGTACAAAAATTCATCAGTGAGGCTAAAAACCATACAGACTGCGTCTTGCCTTATTTGCGCTGATATGCACCAATAATTATTCACCGTATGGAAAGACATCCGTCTGCACTGTGCAAGTATTCAAACCAGTATATCCGTCCCATCGCGGAACACCACCGTCATACCGCCGTCCACGCCCACCGTCACATAGTCCACCAGGCTGCCCCACAGCCTGGCATCGAACCCCTTGATGAGTTCCTGATCCCGAAGCTCCTTGATGAAGCTGTCCATCTGACGACTCCGGGCTTTGCGATACTGGATGGCTTCACAGCTCTTATCGTACTGCGTCTTCGCCGCTTCATACCGGCTGACCAGTTCATTGTAGTTTCGGTCATAATCATCCTGGTTCTGCGCGACCCTGGCGTTCTCGGCTATGAGCTGCT
>NZ_CALADU010000121.1 GCF_937890665.1 uncultured Subdoligranulum sp. | reverse complement strand
GTGAGCGTTCTTTCTTTGAAAAGAAAGAACCAAAGAAACTCCAAACAAAAAGCAGAGGCCCGTGGCAAATGCCACGGGCCTCTGCTTTTTCATTGAAAGTTCTTTTGGTCCTTTTCTTACAAGAAAAGGATAGGACAGCTCTCAGGGCCACAGGTCGAGGGTCCGGCCCCAGAGGTTGGCCACACCCTCCCACCAGTCGATCCAAGTTTCCCGGTCGGGCGCCTCGGGAAAGACGGCGATCGTGCCGGACTGGCCCGCCAGCCGCATCTCCAGCCGGAAATCCCGGGCCCCGCTGCACTGCAGCAGGTAATACTGCGTTGTACCGGCATCGCCGGGCTGCCAAACCAGCTCGATGCGGCCGCGGCCCGGCAGAATCCGCTCCTCGGGGTCCGGCGCCACCCCCTGCGCCGCCAACATATACCGCCGGGTCACCCGCTCCCCGCCCATCGGCTGCTCGTAGCACAGCACCCGGGGTCCCTCCGGGTCCCCCTGCTCCAGCACAGAGCGCATCAGTTCGGGGCTGCGGAGCACCTCTTCCTCGGTGACCGGGTAGAGCAGGTCCACCCGGTACTCCGCCCCCACCAGCCACCATCCCACCGCCAGCAGGACCGCCGCTGCCAGTGCCGCTGCCGCCCACCGGAACCAGTGACGGCGGACCGGGGGCGTCGCAGCCGTGCCTGCCGGGGCGACGGGCGGCAGGGGTTCTGCCGCCGCATGCCTGTCGGCCGGGTCGGGCAGGTCCGGCCCCAACAGGGTACGCAGTGCCAGCAGGTTGGCTGCGCCGGGCATCGCCGCGCCCCGCTCCCATTTGGCCACCACCTGCCGGGATACCCCCAGCTGCTCGGCCAGTCCTTCCTGCGTCCAGCCCCGGGCCCGCCGGGCTGCCGCCAGAGCCTGTCCCCATGGCCGGTTCTCCATGCCGCACCGCCCCTTTCCTGCAAGTCGTTCTACGGCTAGCGTACCACCTTTTGGCCCCGCTGACAAGGAACCACCCGCTACTTTGCGCTACCGCCGCCCGTTTTGCCCCGCCCGGGGCAGAACTGCCCAATTTTGCCGCCCCACCTTTGGGCAATCTGCCCCTTGCACCCCGCCATATGGACCGGTACACTGAAAGTAGACCCATACAAAGGAGGCGGGAGCGATGGGTGCATCGTTTGGAAAAACGAGGTGGCGCCGGCGGCTGGCACTGCTGCTGACGGCCTGCTGCGCCCTGTTGCTGCTGACCGGCTGCGACCCCCTTTACAGCAAAAAGCCCTTCAGCTTTCCCTATACGGTCTGGGTCTGTAAGGAGCGGCCCGCCTGCATTGCGGTATCCACCCAAGGATCCTTCGCCTATGGGGAATTTCTCGTGGATGGCACGGTGCTCCCGGTGACCCTCTGCAACCAGAATGGTCCCGCCGGGTCCCTGCGGGATTTCACCAAGGCCTACTCCTCCGATACGATCTATACGCCCTTGTATGACCCGGATCCGTACTACTGGTCCGGGGACATTGACTACACCCCCAAGAAATTCACCTTAACAGCCACCGATACCTACCGGGATTTTCCCCTTCTTTCCGACGAGGATCTGCCGCTGACCTTTCTGCGGGTGGATGTTGCAGCGTCGGATCTGCTGCCGCTGATGCCCTGGGAATATATGGGCGGGGATCTGTATCTGGACCCGCCCCCCGGCAAACTGGCACGGTTGTTCGGCGCCCAGCCCGACGCCCCGGGCACCGAGTACTGCCGGGTGAAGGAGGATTTTGTGCCCGGGGCGCTGCTGGTCTGGGCGGAACCGCTGACCCAACCCGCCGTGGAACGGGACCGCTGCAACCAGAGCCTGCTGATGCTTGTACAGAAAATGTTGGGCATCCCGTTCGGGCAATGGCAAGCCATAATAGAGAACGGCGTGTGACGGGGTGAATGGTACTTTCTTTGCAAAGACGAATCAAAGAAACTCTAATCAAAAAGCCGTTGGATGTGGCATCTGCCACATCCAACGGCTTTTTAAGTAAAAGTTCTTTGGGTCCTTTTCTTACAAGAAAAGGACAGGATCATTCGTCGTCGGCGAAGTTGCCCAGTGCCTTGGCCTGTTCAATGACCTTAGCTTCCAGCATCTGGGGCAGCGTCTCGTACCGGACGAAGTCGAAGGTATACCAGCCGCGGCCCTGCGTGAGCTGCCGCAGGAAGGTGGTGAAGTCCTGCATCTCTGCCATGGGAACTTCCGCTTCCACCACCTGCATGCCGTCCTCGTCAGGGTTCATGCCCAGCACCCGGCCGCGCCGCTTGGTGACCTCACCCATAATATCGCCGGTGTTGTCCGCCGGCACATGCGCTTGCAGCGCGCCGATGGGTTCCAACAGCACGGGGCCTGCTTCGGGCACAGCCGCCTTATAGGCCAGCTTGGCGGCCATGATGAAGGCCATTTCGCTGGAGTCTACCGGGTGGTAGCTGCCGTCCAACAGGGTGGCTTTCATGCCCACCATGGGGTAGCCGGCCAGCACGCCGTGCTCGGCGGCCTGCCGCACACCCTTTTCTACTGCCGGGAAGAAGTTCTTCGGCACGCTGCCGCCGAACACATTCTCGGCAAATTCAATGCTTTCGCCCTCAATGGGCTCGAACTGGATCCACACATCGCCGAACTGGCCGTGACCGCCGGTCTGCTTCTTGTGGCGGCCCTGCGCCTTGCAGCTCTTGCGAATGGATTCGCGGTACGGTACCCGCGGGTTTTCCAGCGTGATCTCGACGCCGAACTTATTCTTCAGCTTGGCCAGCGCCACTTCGAGATGCTGGGTGCCCAGACCGCTGATGATCTGCTGCTTGGTTTCGGGATCGACCATAAAGGTGATGGCGGGATCTTCTTCCATCAGGCGGGCCAACGCGCCGGATACCTTGCCCTCGTCGCCCTTCTTGGCCACCTTCACTGCCATGCGATAGCTGGCAATGGGATAGGTGGGCATGGGCAATGCCACCACACGGGCGGGGTCACACAGGGTATCGCCGGTCTTGGCCGTAGCCAGCTTGGCCACCGCGCCGATGTCGCCGGTGACGATGGCCGGGGTATCGGTCTGCTTTTTGCCGCAGACCGTCAGGGTCTTGCCCAGACGCTCGGGCTGACCGGTGCGGGCGTTGACCACGTTGCTGGTCGCCGTCAGCTTGCCGGACAACACTTTGATAAAGCTCAGCTTGCCCACAAAGGGGTCCGCCACCGTCTTGAACACATAGGCGCAAAGCGGGGCGTCGGGGTCGGCGGTGACTTCCACCGGCTCGCCATCCTTCGTTTCGCCCACGGCTGCGGCGGTATCGGCGCCGGGCAGCAAAACGTTCATGTTGTAGAGCAGCATATCCAACGCCTGATTGTTCACGGCGCTGCCGCAGAACACCGGCGTGATCTGGCCGGTACGCACGCCGGCCGCCATGCCCTGCACGATCTCCTCGGTGGTGAAGGGTTCGCCCTCAAAGAATTTTTCCATCAGGGCCTCGTCGGTCTCGGCGATGGCCTCGCTCATGGCTTGGATCAAACCTTCAAACCGGTGACCGATGTCGGGCAGGTCGATTTGGATCTGCTTGCCGCCTTCATACTTGAAAGCCTTCTGGCTGAACAGGTTGATGTACGCTACGGTGCCGTCGTCCAAACGCACCGGCACGACGCAGGGGCAGACGCTGGGACCAAATTCGATCTTCATCTGCTCGAGGATCTTGAAATAATCGGCGTTTTCGAGGTCGGTCTTGGTCACAAAGATCATCCGCGCCTTGTTCTGCTTGCAGGCCAGCCGATAGGCTTTCTCGGCGCCTACGCTGACGCCCGAACGGCCCGACACGCAGATCAGCACACTCTCGGCAGCCATAACGCCTTCGGCGGCGCCCGTCTCAAAGTCAAAAAGACCCGGGGTGTCGATCAGATTGTACTTGATGCCCTGATACTCTACCGGGATCACGCTGGAATTCAGCGAGGCTTTACGGCGCGCTTCCTCGGGGTCAAAGTCACTGGCGGTGGTGCCGTCCTCCACACGGCCCATGCGCTCGGTGGCGCCGCTCAGATACAGCAGCGCTTCGGTCAGCGTCGTCTTGCCGCATCCGGCATGGCCGGCCACCAGAATGTTGCGGATGTCTTTGCTTGCATAGTCCATGA
>NZ_CALADU010000120.1 GCF_937890665.1 uncultured Subdoligranulum sp. | reverse complement strand
CAAAGATGGAGCCTTCCAAGGCGTAGTTCACCTTGCCGTCCAGCCCCCAGGCGATGGTGGTCACCAGCCCATTGCGGGAAAAGACCGGGGTCTCGCCGGTGTTCATCAGCAAAAAGCCGCCGGTTCCGAAGGTATTCTTCGCCTCGCCCGGGCGGAAGCAGGTCTGGCCGAAGAGGGCCGCCTGCTGGTCCCCCGCCGCCCCGGCGATCTTGATCTCGCCGCCAAAGTGCATGGGGTCGGCATACTCATAAAAATCACTGTTGGGCACCGGTTTGGGCAGCATGTCCCGGGGAATATCCAAAATCTCCAGAATCTCGTCGTCCCAGTCCAACGTGTGGATGTTGAACATCATCGTCCGGCTGGCGTTGGAGTAGTCGGTCACATGGATCTTGCCGCAGGTCAGCTTCCAGATCAGCCAGGTTTCTACCGTGCCGAAGAGCAACTGCCCCGCCTCGGCTTTCTGCCGGGCGCCTTCCACATTGTCCAAGATCCATTTCAGCTTGGTGGCCGAGAAGTAGGCGTCGATGATCAGACCGGTCTTTTCCCGGAATTTCTCGGTCAGGCCCTGGGCTTTGAGTTCGTCACAGTAGGCGCTGGTGCGGCGGCACTGCCAGACAATGGCGTGATAGATCGGCTCGCCGGTGTCGCGGTCCCACACGATGGTGGTTTCGCGCTGGTTGGTGATGCCGATGGCGGCGATGTCCTCGGCCGTGGCTCCGATCTGGTTCATGGCGGACAGCGCCACACCCAGTTGGGTGGTCCAGATCTCGTTGGCGTCATGCTCTACCCAGCCGGGCTTGGGGAAATACTGGGTAAACTCTTTTTGTGCAACACTGCACATCTCCCCGGCGCGATTGAACAAGATGCAGCGGTTGGAGGTTGTGCCGGCGTCCAACGCCATGACATACTTTGACATGGTGGGTCCTCCTTCTTTGGTGGTATACCCGGACGCAGTACCCTGTGCCCGGAAGAAAAAAGGCAGAACGGCTGAACCCTGAGGGAGATGCCCCTCTCCTCAGGAGGAAAATATGGTCCCCGGACGGATTCCGCCGTTCTGCACTACTACGCCCGCAGGCGTTTGCTCCTTCTTTATTGATAAAACAACTCGTCGACCACCACGGCCAAGGGGCCGATGTAGGCGATCTTCTCACTCAGTTCCGACAAAACGATGTACTGCTCGTTGTAATAGGGATCGTACCGTTTGCAGGCGGCAATGAAATGATCCAGAAAATGGGGCAGTTTAAAGACATCCCCGTAGACGATCAGATGGTCGGGGGCCAGCATGGTCAGGATGGTGCCGGTAACGTTGGCCAGCAGGCCGATCTCCTGATCCAGCATCTGCCACAGGGCCGGGTCCTCGGCCTGCAGTGCCCAGCCCAGCGTATGGACCGTGATGCGGCTGGGGTCCCCTTCCACCAGATTCCACAGTTGGGGGGTGGCTTCAAGGCTGCAGAGCTGCCGCATCCGCCGCACCAGCGGATGGGTGGAAACTCGCGTTTCCAGACAACCGCGGCGGCCGCAGCGACAAAGCGCCCCGTTTTCCTCCACCCGCACATGGCCGATCTCGGCATTTTTGAACGCCTTGCTCTCGTAGATCTGGCCGTTGGCGATGATGGCCGAGCCCACGCCGGGCCCCCATTTCAAAAAGACCAGATTTTCCTTCCGTTTGCCCATGCCGTAGATCAGTTCCGCTTGGGCAAAGGCCCGGACGTTGTTTTCCAGCAAAACGGGGCAGTCCAGATACTCTTTCAAGCAGGCGGTCACCTGCACAGGCTCATCCCAGATCCGGTAGGCCCGGTGGCTGATGCCCTCTGCGCTGCTGACCGGTCCGGGGACCGAGACCCCGGCCCCCAGCAGTTGTTTGCGGCGGATACCGGCCTCCCACATAAGGACCTTGCTGGTATCGGCTACCCGGCGCAGAAATTCCTCTGCCGGGATTTCAATATCGGTAGCCAACTGCTTGGTGGTGCAGTGTTCGCCCCGCAGGTTGCATACCGAAACGCTGGTCATCGGCAGCTCGATGCTGATCGTCAGTACATAGCGGTATTCGTAGTTGATGTCCAGCAGGATCTTGCGCCGGCCGGCGCGGTTGCCCTGCGGGATCTCCCCTTTTTCCACCAGAATGCCCTCGCCGAGGAGTTCGGCGCAGAGCATGGTCAGGGTGGCGGGGGTCAGCCCCAGCTGCAGTGCAATATCCTTGCGGGACATAGGCCCTGAAGTGTTGAGAAGTTTTAAGATGGAAGCCAAATTCTTGCTTTTGACGTTTTCCATGTTGATGCCGGTGTAAGCCATGCCACTCACCTATATACCTTGATTTTTCTGGGCGAAAATGCCGCGGCGCGGGTACAAATCCCTTATTTTAAGTATACTCGGCATTGGCAAAACAAGCAAGAATCCTTTTGGAAAAAGCAGCCCGGGCAGATAAAAACTTCCGGGCTGCAGTGCAGATCACATCAGTATTTGCAGATTTCCACGCCCAGCATGTGGCCGAGCTTTTCCAGTTCGTTGGCAATGGCGCCGTACACCACCACGTAGTGCGGTTCCCAACCGGCCTTGACGGTGCCGTAGACCACGTCCTTGGCGTCGCTGTCCGTCTTGACCACGATGGAGGTACCGTTGAACTGCTTGGGTTTGTCCAAAGCCGCGCCTTCTGCGATGAAGAAGCGGAAGGTGCCGTCCGGTTTGCGGCCCACCCGGAAGAGGGTCACCCGTTCGCAGGCTTCGCAGCCGAAGTCCATGACGGGGCCGATCTTGCGGTTGGGATGTACGCCCACCTGCGCGCCGGTGTCCTTGCGGGCCAAGTTGCAGGCGGCCATGCCGCAGTGCCAGAAGGTAACGGTGCCTTCCTTCTCGTCCATCGAGACGGGGTCACCGAAGAAACAGGCCTTGCCGGTGAGCTGGCTGCCGATGAACATCGACAGGGCGCCGTAGGCATCGGACTCACAACTGGCCGAAACGCCGTTGGCGTTAAGCAGCGAGAGCACCGTGCACACCGGGGTGCCGAAGGCGGTGAAGAAGTCCGGCCAGCAGCGGGAGCAGATGGCGCCGATGTGGTTATCGCCCACATACTGCTTGTAGGCCTTGTAAAGGCGGGCGAAGTCCACGGCGTTTTTCTCGGGCACCGTGTCCAGACCGACCAGCACCTTGCGGGCTTCCGCCAGTTCTTCCGCCACTTCCTCATCGGTATAGCCCTTGGCCACATCGATGAGTTCCCGGGCCTCGATGGATTCCAGCGTGGTGCCGAAGGTGTGCATCATCTCGGCGTCCAGCGCCCGGCCGAAGCCGAAGCCCTGAGGCGTGTGGCCGATGGCCACCATCTTCAGCCGGTTCAGGTCGTCCTTGACCTTGGCGGCACGGATCGCAGCGCCGATCTCCTGCACCACTTCCTCCTCGCCGGGGGCGCCGAAGATATACTCGAACTGGCTGTCCCCCCGGAAGGCCGTGATGGCACCGGCGGCCGAGTAGGCGCCGGTCAGGCTGTTCAGCCGCAGGCGGGTGCCGTCAATGACGGGCTCCCGCAGGGTCCACAGCACGATGGGGCAGGTGAACCGCTTGACCACCTCGCTGGCGTAGGCCGCGTTGGCGAAGGTGATGTTCTGCAGCACGATCAGGTCGGGATGCAGGGTGTCCAGATAGGCATCCAGATCCCCGATGGTCAGCAGCATCTTTTCGGGGAAAACACAGTCGTCGCTCAAGGTTTTGAGCATGGCGACCGAACGGTCAAACTGGGTCTGGGCGCTTTCCAGATGGAAGGTACCCACGCCAATGGGAACATAGGCGACTTGAAATGCCATGGTATTTACACTCCTTACAATCAAGCCTGCTCGGCAGCGGCTGCATCATCGGCAGCGTGGCCGGCGGCAATCTCTTCCATCTGCTGGTTGTTCAAGGCTTCGATCTTCTTGTTCAACCGCATCATGCTGACCAGCAGCACCACGGTGATGATGAGGATCGCGGCAGAGATGGGACGGGTGAAGAAGATCGAGTAGTCGCGGTCATAGCTCATGGCCGCGGTGACGAAGTTCTGCTCCATGATGTCTTCCAGAATCATGCCCAGCATCAACGGGGTGTTGGAGATGTCCAGAACGGTCAGGATGTAGCTGAAGATCAAAATGCCTGCGCAGAGGATCAGTTCCTTGGTGTTGCCGGTAGCGGCAAACGCGCCGGCGAAGCAGAACATGATGATGGCGGGGGCCAGATAGGTGTAGCGGACCTGCACGATCTTGGCCACGGCACGGGTCATGCCCAAGCCCAAGGGAGCCAGCAGCACGTTGGCCACCAAGCAGCCGATGATGATGGTGTAGGCCATGACGCCCTGTTTGGTGAACATCGTGGGGCCGGGCTGGATGCCGTGGAGCACGAAGGCGCCCAACAGCAGGGCGGTGACGCCGTCACCGGGGATACCGAGGGTCAGCAGGGGGATCATGGCCGAGCCGACCACGGCGTTGTTGCTGGATTCGGCGGCGGCGATGCCTTCCAGGCTGCCTTTGCCGAACTGTTCAGGATGCTTGGAGGTACGGCGGGCTTCGTTGTAACAGAGGAACTGGGCCACACCGCCGCCGACACCGGGCATGGCGCCCAGCACGCTGGCCACCACCGAGGAACGCAGGCAGGCGGGCAGGATGCTGACCATTTCCTTCTTGGTCAAGCCTTCCTTGTCGATCTTGTTGGCGTCGTCCAGCTTGCCGTGGTTGAGGATGAAGTCCCGGAGTTTCTGCACCACCTGGGTCAGCGCGATGAGGGCGATCATGGCGGGCAGCATATCGATGCCGTATTTCAGGGTATCCAGACCGAAGGAGAAGCGGGTAACGCCGGTAACGGCGTCCATGCCCACGCAGGCCATCAGCAGGCCGATCATGCCGGAGATCAAGCTCTTGGGCAGGCTGTCACCGGAAACACCGGCGATCAGGCTGATGCCCAGAATACCCATCGAGAAATATTCTACCGAGGTGAAGTTGGCCACCAGCTTGGTGATGAGCGAAGCGCAGACCAGCAGCAGGATGGCAGAGAAGAGGCCGCCGAAA
The DNA here is from genome assembly GCF_937890665.1 of uncultured Subdoligranulum sp. The sequence goes on along the minus strand of NZ_CALADU010000120.1, from coordinate 14,154 downwards.
ACCGAGGCGAACAGCGAGGTGTCCAGCGCCTTTTTGACCTTGCCCTTCTTGGCCAGCGGGTAGCCGTCGAAGGTGGTGGCAATGGCGGAGTTGGTGCCGGGGGTGTTCAGCGTGATGGCGCTGATGGAACCGCCGTACATACCGCCTACGTAGACGGCCAGCAGCAAAATGATGGCCGACGCGGGGTCGTCGAAGGTGTAGGTCAGGGGCAGCATCAGGATGATGCCGAGGGTAACGCTCAGGCCCGGGATGCAGCCTACGATCATGCCGAGGACCAGGCCGCCCAGAATCAGGGCCATATTATACAGGGTAAATACCTGCGGGATCGCTTGGGCAATCTGTGCAAAATCCGTCATGTTAAATCAGACCTCCCAACAGGCCCAGCGAGGGCAGCGAAATATTGAAGATGTTCTTGAACATCAGGAAGATCACCACGGCCGCCACAACGGTGTAGATGTAGATGCCGGGTTTGCGCTCGCCGCAGTAGAACTGGATGGCGACAAAGACGATGATGGAAGCCAGCACGTAGCCGATGCAGAGCATCAGCGCCACATAGATGCACATGCCGATGATGAGCAGAATGGCGGGCTTTTCTTTGTTCCAGTCAAACTCCACCACTTTTTCCTTCTTCAGGACCACGCTCTGGATGATCAGGGCGATGGCGGAGATCAGCATAATGACCAGACAGACGGTGGGGATGATGCGCGGGCTGGGGGCGCCGGAGTCATAGGCCGGCACGCGAACCTGGCTGGGCATCACCAGCAGCAGGATCAGGGCGATGGCGCCCATGACGATGCCGCTGACCAGGTTGGTTTTGATCTTAAATTTCACGGGGATTTCCCTTCCTTTCCGCAAAGGCAGCAGTATCAATACAAGAAAGGCCGGCGGGCCGTTTTGGCTGCCCGCCGGCATCGGCCGCATTACGCAAGGGCCGCAATCGGGGCCCGTTTTCAGCGGGTATATTTTGTGGGGATCAAGCCTGGCCGCTCAGGTTCTTGTAAGCGTCCAGCGCCTTCTGGCAGGCTTCATCCACGAAGGCCTGGTTCTCGTCGCCGTACAGCTCAAAGCGGTTCAGCAGGATGGAATCGATCCACTCGTTGTACTCGGCCTCGTTCCAAACGTCCTTGGTCAGTTGGATCATCTCGTCCACAAAGGCCTGATCGGCGCCTGCATGGGTGGCCAGACCGCCGCCGGCGGGCAGGATGCAGGAGGTGTAGTCGTTGGAGGTGCTCAGGGCAGGATCCTTGTCCTCACCGGCGATGGTGGGCACGGTGATGGGGCCGTCGGGGGTGACAAAGCCTTCAAAGGCGGTGTCGCTCATGGCCAGGATGGGAACCAGCGTACCGGCTTCCACTTCGTCCTGCGCGGCCTGGGTGGTGCCGACGAAGACATCCACTTCGCCGTCGGTCAGGCCCTTCTTCTGGTTGGCGCCGCCGTCGTAAGGAACGACCTGCACGGTGCCGCCTTCCATGGCGACCAGAGAACCGAAGGACAGGTGGCAGTCAGACAGCGGGTTGCCGCCGGACATCTTGATGCCGCCGTTCTTGGCCTTTTCCAGAATGCTTTCCAGCGTCTGGTCGGGGGTGGTGTAGACGATCCAAGTACGGTCATCGATGGTGCCCAAGGGGTAGATGGCGGTACGGTCAAAGTCCACTTCCTCGGTGCCGTAGGTCTTGCCCAGATCGTGGCGGTACATGACGCCGTAGCCGTAGACCAGCAGATCCTTGGTGGTGGGGTCTTCATCGGCGAAGTAGGTCGCTGCGGCAAAGCCGTCGCCGCCGGTCATATTCTCAACGATGAAGTTGTACTTGCTCTGGATCTGGTTGGCGACCTGCGCATACTTACGGGCAACCAGATCCGCGGTACCGCCGACGCCGTAGCCGCACAGGATCTTGATTGTTTCGCCGCCGTTGCTGGATTCTTCGGTCGCCGCAGAGTCACCGCTGGCGGTGCTGCTGGCGACGTTGCTGGCCGCGCAGCCGCCCAGCAGGCCAAGGCTCATCACTGCTGCCAGAGCCAAGGATGCGAGTTTCATTTTTTTCATGGGATCAATACCTCCAAAATTTTTGACCGGGCCTGTGCCGGATTGTTCCACATGGTAGAGGGAAAAAAGTAGAAACGGGGTTGTTCATTTGACCAGCAGGGAAAGACCGGAGATGAACAACAGGATGTAGGTCAGCTTCATAAAGACAAGCTGGCTCATCCGTGCGTAGAGTTTGCTGCCGATGTACATGCCCGCCAGCAGGAACGGCGTGGAGAAGAGCAGTATCCGGATCGTGGAAGGTACCCAAAGCCCGGCCTGAACATCTTCCAGCAGGATCAGGGTATTCAGGAATATCCATACGGTGGAGATGGTGGCCCGGAAGGCGACCTTATCCGGGATGCGCTTGGTCATGTAACCGATCAGCAGCGGTCCGCCGCTGACGAAGAGGCCGTGAATGATGCCGGCCAGTACCAGAATGGCGTAGGTCAGGGGGCTGGCCTTGCCGGGGGCGGCGGGGGTTTGGGGTTTGGGTTCCGCGTCTGCGCTGTGGGGGGCGGGTTTTTGGACCAGTTTCCAAAAGCCCTGCACCGCCAGCAGGATGACGAAGATGCCCAGCAGCCGGTAGAGCAGCTGCTCCTTGCCCACGAACAGCCCCCGGATAAAGACCGCGCCGAAGATTCCCAGCGCCATGATGATGACGATCTTGAGCAGTTCTTTCCAGCAGACCCTTTTGTAGTTGCCCACAAAGACGTAGATGCCCGAGAAGATCGCCAACACATTCAATACCGGTTTGGCGATGTCGTACCCCACCAACATCAGGCCGGGGGGCATGGCCAAGATGGTGCCTGCGAACCCCGTGATGCCGTGGATGATGTTGGTCAGCAGAATGACGATGTAAAAGAGAATTTCTTGTACCATGGTTTACTTCCCGTATTTGGTACGGATGGACTGGAACAGCTCGCTCCAGTTGCTGCCCTTGCGGCAGAATACCGGAATGTCGCCCAAAGGCGCGGGTACGGTGTGCTTGCCGTGGCCGTACTCGGTGCCGGTCCACAGGTGGATCCAGCCATCGCTGGGCAGGTAGACTTCCCACTGGGTCTGTTCGCTCTGCCAGACCGGCGCCACCAGCAAGTCGGGACCGTAGAGGTATTCAAACTGCTGGTTGTAGCTTTCGGGGTCGTCCTCGTATTGCAGGAAGAGGGGCCGCTGTACCGGGGTGCCCTTGGCGGCGTTTTCCGCCACCAGCGTCTTGGTGTAGGGGGCCAGCATGGTGTAGATGTCCACCAAGCGGGCCAGCCGGTCCATGCAATCCTCGTCGTCGTAGTACTGGAAGTTGGTGTCGGGACGGTTGCCCTCGTGGGTGCGCATCACCGGCATGAAGGCGGACATCTCGGCCCAGCGCAGGAAGACTTCCTTGGTACGGCAGTTGTCAAACAGCGAAGTGTAGCCGCCGATGTCGCTGTGGTTCAGGCCGCAGCCCGTCATACCCGCGCTCAGTGCGGCGCAGATGACAGTGCACAGGCCGTCGTGGCGGCTGAAGTCCACGCTTTGGTCGCCGGCCCACAGTAGGGTGCAGTACTTTTGGCTGCCGATGCCGCCGGCCCGCATGAAGTAGACCACCTGACCCAGCTTGCCGCTTTCCTTCACGGCGTCGTAGTTGCATTTTGCCCACAGTGCCGGCCAGTGGTTGTGCTCGATCATGGGGCTGACGCCGTTGGCCAGTACGATGTCGTCGGTGGGCAGGTATTCGCCAAAGTCGGCCATCCAGCCGTCGATGCCGATGTCCAGCGAGCATTTCTTGATGACTTCGTCCTTGAACCACTGGTAGGCCTTGGGGTTGGTGAAGTCCACCACACCGCAGTCAAACTCGCCGAAGTCCACCAGATAGGTGGAGCCGTCGCTCTTTTTGGCAAAGGCGCCGACCCGCTCGCCCTCTTGGAAGAGCTCGCCGTCCTTGACCAGATAGGGGTTGATGTAGCCCAGGAACTTGATGCCCCGGTCGTGCAGCTCCTGAATATGGCGGGGCAGGTCGGGGTACATTTCCTTGTGGTAATGCCAGTCCCACTGCAGCCGCTTGCCGAAGCTGGTCACCCGCTTGCCGCACCAGTCCTGACACCACAGACCGGCTACCTTGATGCCGTGGGCCAAGCTCTTGTCCACGATGCCGAAGCTCCGCTCGTTGCCGCCCTGGGCACCGATGATCAGGCCGTTGTAGATCCAGTCGGGCAGTTCCGGCTGGCGGCCCAAGAAGCCGGTGAGTTTTTCCAGCAGGTCCACAAAGGTGGGGGCGCTTTCCAAACGGATGGATTCGGGCACACACCAGGTCTGCAATTCGTGGTAGCTTTCGTTGCGGAAGTCAAAGTCGCTGTACGCGGTGCTTTGCATATGCAGGTAGTAGTGACGGCTGGAAACAAAGGTGGGCTGGGGATAGTTGGTGTTGTAATAATCCCCGCCGGCGCCGCCGTTTTCCACGTCGCTGCGCCACGTCACGTAGGTGGTCTTGTCCCGGCCTACGCCCGGCTCGCTGGTCCACAGCGGGAAGTGCCGGCCCCTCAGGTCAAAGTAGCTCATCTGCTCGCCGCAGCCGTAGATGTGCTCGGCCTTGTCGGCCTCGACCCGCAGCCAGAACCGGTTGATGGCCGGGTTGGCCTTCTGGGGATACATCGTGACGGCGTCGCCTTCCTGCTTGACCAGCAGTTGCAGCTCGCCCTGCAGGTCCAGCAGAATCCCGTCCTCGGTGCTGCTGGCACCGGTCAGCGTCAGGGGGCGCCGCTCGATCAGGTGATCTTCGATTTGGAAGTTGCCGCGGTACATCTTCACGGCTTCTTCGCCGTAGCCCACATAGACCATGGGGGTCTGGGCGTCGGTATACAGCAGCCGGTCGCTGCCATTTTGTAAGGTAAAGGAATGGTCGTCCCAGATGATCTTCATTGGTCGTTCCCTCCGAACTTCATACTTAGTAGTGCAGTTCTTTGTTCTCGCCCAGCAAGCCGGGATGTGCCCCCTGCTTGATCAGCGGTTCCCGCTGGGGATGGGCGATGACCCATTTGTTGCGCTGCAAAAGCAGCTTGCTTTCGGGGTCGTCGTTGGGGGTTTTGCTGTCCAGCGGGGTGTTGGTGCCCTTGGGCAGGATCACGATGCCCTTGAAGCCGGCATCGCAGACCCGGCAGGGGGAAAGATGCAGGGTGGTCTGGTACATTTCGATGGCCGTACCTTGGGGAACGTAGAACACCTTGGTGTCCTCGAACCGGTAGGTATTGTTCTGGATCTGCCAGATGTGACCCAGAATCAGCATGAAGTCGGTAACCGCCACGTTGATCTCGCTGCCCTTGTGGTACTCAAAGCCGTTCCAAGTGGTGTTGCGGCCGTTGCAGTACCCGACCTGAATGGGCATATCGCCGTAAAAGACCTTTTGGATCTGGGCGGCGACAGGCATCGCTTCCATGGTGGCATCCCCGGGCAGGTAGATGTTGCCGCTTTCGGGGATGGGGGTGTTGTCCTGCATGTAGCGGATCATTTCGGAGAAATCGTACCCCGTTACCACCCGGCCGTAGGGGGCGAAGGCGGGATCCATCACGCTGAGCACCGGTACATCGTTGACCTGATTGAGATGTTCGAGCATTGGTGCCACCCCTTCTTATTCGGCGCGGACCACCTTGATGGTGGCGCAGAAGTCTTCCTTGCCGTAGCCGGCTTCCAGAGCTTTCTCGTAGACCTTCTGGACGTTGCGCTCGCCGGGCATGGCCAGCTTGAGCTCATCGGCCAGCTTGCAGCAGATGTTCACGTCCTTGGCCATATTCTCGACGGAGAAGGCGGTGGTCCAGTCTTCCTTGTCGATGGGGAACTTTTTGCCGTCCAGATAGAAGTTCTGGCCGCCGCCCATGCTGATGGCCTCGGCGTAGTCCATAACGTCGATGCCGTTGGCCTTGGCCAGGCAGATGGTTTCGTTGACGCCGTTCTGGATCTGAGAGACCAGCGCGTTGTGGGCGATCTTCATGACCAGACCCTTGCCGTTGCCGCCCATCCGCTTGACTTTCTCGCCCATGTACTCCAAGATGGGGCGCATGGCCTCGCAGGTGGCTTCGTCGCCGCCCATGTAGATGCCCAGCGTGCCGGAAATGGCGGCGGGCTTGCTCTTGACCACCGGGGCGTCCATGAACTGGGCGCCGGTCTTTTTGACCATCTCGCTGATCTCCACCGAAACGCTGGGGTCAATGGTGGACATATCGATGCAGGTCTTGTCGGGGCCCAGCACCGGCAGGATCTCTTTGTAGACGCTCATGGAATGTTCGGATTTCGGCACCATCGAGATGATGACGTCGGACTTCTGGGCCAGCTCTACCGAGTTCTGGCAGGCCACAGCCCCCTTGGAGGCCAGCAGGTCTACCTTGGCCTGTACGAAGTCGAAGCAGTAGACGGTGTCATCATGCTTTTTGACGATGTTCTCGCACATCGACTCGCCCATGATGCCCAAACCGATAAAACCAATTTTCATAGTAGATTCCCTCTTTTCATGCTGCCTTGCCGCGGCGGATCATTCGGTAACGGTGTTGTCCCAAGCGTTGATGAAGGTGTTGATGCCCTGATTGGTGTAGGCGTGCTTCATGCAATCCTGATAGACGGCCAAACCGGTGGTGACGATGTCGGCACCGGCCACAGCGCAGTCTACGATCTGCTTGGGGGTGCGGATGGCGGCGCAGATGATCTGGGTCTTGCCGTAGAAACCGTAGTTCTTGTAGATGTCCACGATGTCCTTGATGTACTGGCGGCAATCTTCGCCGTTGGCCTCTTTCCAGCCGATGAAGGGGGAAACGAAGAGGGAGCCGTTCTTGGCGGGCAGGATGGCCTGCGCGGGGCTGAAGACCAGCGTCACGTTGGTGCGGATGCCTTCCTTCTCCAGACGGCGGGCGGCGACCACACCGGCCTCGGTGCAGGGGATCTTGATGACGAAGTTATCGCTGATGGCGGAAACCTTCTTGGCGGCGGCGATCATCTCGTCGGTGTCGTCCAGATGGGGGTTGATCTCCACCGAGACGGGGAATTTCTCGTAGCCTTCCAGACCTTCTTCCTTGATCCAGTTGGCGATGTCGGTGATGGCCGTCAGGAACGGCTTGCCGCTGAGCATGATGTGGCGGGGATTGGTGGTCACGCCGTCAATGCCGAAGGTGTTGTACGCATACTTGATCTCGTCGAGTTTTGCGCTGTCCAAAAAGTACTTCATAACTGTTACCTCCCAAAAATGAAACCGAAAAATAATATTCTGTAAGGGCACCCTGCCCTTTGTGTACAGGAAGAAAAACGCAGGCGGTTTGGATTGATTAAAACTTTGAAAAAAGGAACTATTTTTTCTTTGTATTCAGTAAAGTTTCTGGTAACCCGCTGCGCGATTCGGAAAGTTTTTCGTGCATTTCTAACGGTTTTTTTCACTTCCGTGATTATAATATAGCGAAAATAACTGCAAGTCAATCGTTTTTTGCAGGTTTTCCGAATCTTTGTGAGAATTGATTAATTCATTAAAATATTTTTTGTACGTTCCGCCAGTTTTTTCGTAGCTACAAACAAAGAGGAGGCAGTCCCTTGGCGGGGCTGCCTCCTCTTTGGCAAATGCGATCGGAGAAATCGCGGGAGCTTACATAGTTTTCTCGTACAGACGGATGATGTCCTTCACGTTGGTCTGACGGGGGTTGGCGGGGATGTTGCCGCTCTTCATGGCGTCCTCGGCCATGGCGGGGATCTTGTCGGCGGTGACGCCCACCTCGGACAGGGTGGCGGGGATGCCCAACTGTTCGTTCAGACGGCGCAGTTCCTCCACCAGCATATCGGGGGTAAAGTCGTCCACCGGGGCGGTGCCCTGCCGGATATAGTTGTAGATGATCTCATACCGGCCATGGTCCGCCAAGGCGTTGTACTCCATCACGTTGGGCAGCAGGATGGAGTTGGCCACCCCGTGGGGCACATTGAAGTAGGCGCTGACCGGGTGGCTCATGGCATGGACGTTGCCCAGCCGGGCCCACGCAAAGGCGATGCCCGCAAAGTTGGAGCCCAGCATCATGGCGCAGGCGGCCTCGGCATCCTGCCGGTTGGCTACAAAGCGGCGCAGATGGCCGCCGATGAGTTCCATCGCCTTTTCCGCCATGGCGTCCGAGAAGGGGGTGGCGTTGCGGGAGATGTAGGCTTCGATGGCATGGATGAGGGCGTCCACACCGCAGGAGGCAGCGATGGAGGCCGGGGCGGTCATGATGAGTTCGGGGTCCAGCACGGCGTACTTGGGCAAAATCTCGTAGCTGAAGACCGACAGCTTATAGTTGCGCTGGGTGTCGGTGATGACGGCGGAGGCGGTGACCTCGCTGCCGGTGCCGGCGGTGGTGGGAATGGCGATCATCGGCACGATGGGGCCGGGCACCTTGAAGTTGCCCTCATAGTCGGTGATGCTGCCGCCGTAGTTCACCAGCACGCCCACCGCCTTGGCCACGTCCATCGAGCTGCCGCCGCCCAACGCCACCAAGCTGGTGGCGCCGCACTGCTTATACAGGGCGGTGGCCTGATTGACCACCTCGACGGTGGGGTTGGGCATCACGTCCAAGAAGGTGTTGCAGGTCAGACCGGCCTGCTCGATGATGTCCTGCACCTTTTTGACCACGCCGATCTTTTCCAGACCGCGGTCCGACACCAACAAGATGTTGTCGGAGTGGTTTTCGGCCAAGATCTCCGGCAGTTTTTTCAGGCTGCCCATGCCGAACTGGATGTTTTGGGGGATTTTGAAATTAAAGTCTTTCATACGGGGACACCCTTTCCATAGATAGCGTAATAATAGACCAGGCGGAGCGCTGCCCTTAGAAGTGCAGCTCGGTGCGCTGGATCAGATCCTTTTGCAGGGGTTTGCCCAACTCCACAAAGTAGGCGCTGTACCCCGCCACCCGGACCAGCATATCCCGGTAGTCCTCGGGCTTTTTCTGGGCGGCGCGCATGGTGGCGGCGCTCATGATGTTGAACTGGACATGCATGGGGCCTTTGTGGATGTATTCTTCGATGAAGCTGGCCAGATTGTCCCGGCCCTCGATGCCGGCCACCGCCTCCTGGGGAAAGCGCAGGTTCATCAGGGTGCCGTTGGTGGCCAGACTGTGGTCCACCTTGGCCAGCGAGTTGACGATGGCGGTGGGGCCGCTGATGTCGTGGGAGCCCATATCGGTGTGGACGGGGCCCATATTGTCCGAGATGGCCTCGCCCCGTTTGCGGCCGTCAGCGGAGGCGTTGGTGTTCAGGCCCATGGCCACGTTGGCGTTCACCGAGTAGACGCCGGGGCTGAAGGTGCCGCCCCGGGGCGTTTTGCGGCCGGCGATATGCTTGCAGTAGGTTTCAAACATGAATTTGAAGAGCTCGTCGGCGTAGTCGTCGTCGTTGCCGTAGTGGTGGACCTTGGAGCTGTTCACCAGCGCGTAGAGCTTTTCGTGGCCCACCCAGTTGTCCTTCAGGGCTTGCAGCAGTTCGGCGCCGGTGCAGACCTTTTCCTCAAAGACCAGTTGTTTGATGCTGGACAGCGAGTCGGCGCAGGTGGCGATGCCGCTGGCCTGCGGGCCGATGCCGTTGTACTTGGCGCCGCCCTCGGTCAGATCGTGGCCGGATTCCATGCAGTCCTCGAAGAAGGCCGACACATAGGGCAGCGGCTTGAGGGCGCGGTGGGCGTTCTCGATGACGCAGAGGCTGGAGCACATCTGGTTGGACCAGTACTCGAACTGTTGGTCCACGCTTTGCAGCACCTGTTCAAAGGACTGGTAGTTGTCCAGACTGCCGGTGTCGGGGCCCAGATGGTCCCCCTTGGCGCCGCACTGGGCCCAGCGGGGGCAGTGGGGGCCGCAGTCGATGCAGCGGCCGCCGTTGAGCACCATCTCCATCATCTTGGGGGTGTTCACATAGGCGGCGTCATGCCAGCCGTATTCCTTGCCGGGCAGGCTGATCTCCACACAGCCCACCACGCAGTAGTCCCGGGCTTCCTCCAGCGTCATGCCTTTGCGCAGCATGCCCTGAATGGCGGGACCGTCGTTGAAGAGTTTGGGGTGGCCGTACCCGGCGCGGATGCACTCCACCGCCTTGATACGCAGCTCCTCGGGGGTGCCTTCATGCATCCGCACGCAGAGCCAGGGGTTCATCATCCGGGTATGGGCCGAAGCCTCCAGCAGCAGCATGGTCAGGTCGTTGGCGGCGTCGTTGCCGTCCCGGTCCACGCCGCCCACCGTCAGGCTTTCGCCGCCGAAGCCCCGGCCGTTGCGCAGCGCCATGCTGCCCGCGTCCTTGAGCTTGGTGGGGTTGTTGAGCTTGACGTACTCCACCTCGATGAGTTCCAGCGCGAAGTCCTTGGTGATGACATGGTTTTTCATGTCGGCTTCGTAGTAGGGGTAAAGCCACTGGTCCATCCGCCCGTAGGAGATGGAATGGCCGTTGGATTCCACGCAGATGAGCATGGTGGCAAAGTTGAAGAGCTGCAGCGCCTGCCAGAAGGTCTTGGGAGCGCCGCCTGCCACGGCCCGGCAGTTTTCGGCAATGGCCCGCAGTTCGCCCTGCCGCTTGGGGTCGGCTTCCTTGGCGGCCATCTCGTCGGCCAGCACCGCATAGCGGCCGATGTACCGCTTGACCGCGCTGTGCATGAGGATCATCGCCTGATAGAATTCCCGCTTGGTCACAAACTCGGGGTCGTGCATATCCAGATGGTCCAGCTTTTCCTGGGCTTGGGCCAGCAGACCGTCAAAGCCCAGCCGCATCAGCCGGGCATAGTCGATGGCCAGATGGCCGGTACCGGCGTAGTGGTAGAGGTTGGTCTGGAAGATCTTTTTGCCGGCTTCGGAGCCTTTGAGCTGGTCGTCGTCCAGCCGGGCATTGATGTAGTCGTCCAGCGTGCGGCCCTGCCACCAACGGCAAAGGTCCAGAATCTCCTGCCGCTCGCTGTCGTTGCGGATGTAGAACTGGTCGTGCTCCCGCTCCTCGAAGGGGTGATGCTCGATCTCGTCCAGAATCCAGTTCACCGAAAATTCGGGGTAGATGGGGGCGGCCTTTACCGGGGCGGCAATGTCCCCCACGATCAGGTCGTCGTCATAGATATAGATGCCGCAGTTGTCCAGCACATGGGCAAAGGCGTAGGCTGCTTGGAGCTTTTGGGGCGCGTTGGGGTGGGCCTTGTAGCTCTCGGTGACAAGGCGCAGCCGTTCCACGTCGATGTCGTACCCCCGGTCCAGAAAGTCCTGCCGCAGCTTGTTGATCCGCGGGTAGGGGGACCAATCTTCGTGATGGACCTGATACCCCAGACAGTAGGTTTTGTCAAACGGCTCGGTGCCGCAGGCGGTGGTGTGGATGTTGCCCATAAAATGCCTCCTTTGGATGTGCGGAACGGTTCAGTTTTTCTCCTTGGTGCCTACCAGACAGTGGATGCCCCGGCTGTTGAAATAAGCCGCGATGCCCTCCACCTTTTTTTGAAACGCTTTGCGCTGGAGGCGCAGCCCTTCCATGGGATAAGGGATGCCCAGCGACTTGTATTTTTCCTCCCCCAGCCGCATAAAGCTCAGCAGTTGGAGGGTGCGGACCTTGCCGCCCAAGGCTTGCTGGATAAAATCGGCGCTGGCGCGGATGTTGGCCTCGTCGTCGTTGACGCCGGGGATCACCGGGATGCGCAAAATCATCTCCCGGTCCAGTGCAGCCAGCTTTTGCAGGTTTTCCAGAATCAGCTCGTTGCCCACGCCGGTATACTGCCGGTGGAGGTGGGTGTCCATCTGCTTCAGGTCGGAGATCAGCAGGTCGGTCCAGGGCAGGATCTTTTCCACCTCGGCCCACGGGGCGTGGAAGGTGGATTCGCAGCAGGTGTGGAGCCCTTCGGCCTTGCAGGCCCGGAAGAGCGCCGCCACGAAATCGCTTTGTACCAGCGGGTCGCCCCCCGATACCGTGACCCCGCCCCCCGACCGGTCATAGTAGCCTTTGTCCCGACGGATGATCGTCATACACTGGTCCACCGTCATCTCCTCGCCCCATTGCTTGATGGCGTCGGCGGGGCAGGCCTGACTGCAGGCCAGACAGTTGGTGCAGCGGCTGCGGTCGATGGCGGCCAGTTTGCCCACCGTGAACCGGAACAGCGGCCCTTCGGGGCAGGCTTGCTCGCAGGCGGCGCAGTGTTTGCGGCCGATGCACTTGGTGCGGTAGACCCCGGGTTGGGGCCGGAGCTGCCAGCTTTCGGGGTTGCTGCACCAGCGGCAGCGCAGCGGACAGCCCTTGAGGAACAGTTCGGTGCGCACACCCGGTCCGTCGTGGATGGTGAAGCGCTGGATGTTGAAGACGATCCCGCTTTCCGGCACAGTGGCGGCCCCCTTTGTTGTGATTTTTTTCACTTTCCGAGATGATTGTAACAAATCCCCCGCCGGGGCAACAGTGGGCGAGCGGCTGATTTTGCATAAGGAGAGTTCCTTATCTTAGCGGGATTCTCGCCGCTGGGGCGCAAAAAAAGCGGGCAGCCAAAGGCTGCCCGCAGGGGGGGTCTGCTCAAGGAAGGCGATCGTTGCGCTCCAGCCATTTGTAGAGCTGGAACCGATTTTTGACGCCGCACTTGGCATAGATATTTTCCACATGTTTTTTGACGGTATGGTAGCTGATGACCAGGGCATCCGCCACCGCCTGATAGGTCAGCCCCTTGTAGAGCAGCCGGGCCACCTTCCACTCGGCCTTGGTCAGGGGCAGGCCGGTGCCGGCAAATACCGGTTCCTGCGGGGCAGGGGCCGGGTCCCGGGGGGCAATGGTGATCCAGTGGTAGCGGTCCACAATGCCGTTGGAATACCGCTGGTCGTAGGTGTAGATCTTAAAGACGTAGTTTTGGATGACCCGGGTCTGGACATGGTTTTCCCCTTGGTCGGCGGCGTCCCCCAGCAAAAAGGGCAGCCAGCTACAAGTGGCCCCGCCTTTCAGTTCCTTGGCGGCGGTGTCCCCCAAAATGCTGCACAGATAGCTGCGGGCGGTTTCGTTGCAGCTCATGATGTGGTGGAAGTCGTCGGTGACCAGATAGGCTTTCTCCCCCGAGAGGATGATCTCGCTCTGGATGTTGGACACGATCTTGGCCTGTTCGTACTTTTTGAAGTTCTTGTAGTCGTTGGCGATGTAGACATAGAGCTTGTCCAGCTCGGTGAGTTCCTCGGGGGTGAAGTCCCCTTCCGTCCGGCTTTTGAAAAAGGCCACCTGAATGTAGGCGTTGATGCCGAAGGCCATCGTCACGCTGTAATAGGCGTGGAACTGCTCTTCCAGAAAGCGGACATAGGGGTGTTGGTCGTAGCCGTCGGCGGGGATCAGCTCGGTGGAGCGGTAGAGCCGGGGGATCACGTTGTTGTAGGTCAGGTGGTCCCGGACGGCGTCCTGATACAGCACCCGGCGCACCGTGTCCTCCCCCATCACTTGGCGGTAGGGGTGGTCGGGGCCGTCGGCCAGCACCCCGGCCCGGTGGGTCCAGGACAGAAAGTTGCCCTGTGTGTCAAAGTAGGAGATCAGCACGTTTTGCAGCCCGAAGTTGCGGGCCAGCGAGTCCAGCAGCACCACATTGAAAAACTCATCCGCCGAGATCTGATGTTCCGATAGCTCGGAAAAAAAGTTCATCCGGTTGTCGCCTTGGTAGTTCATCTGCTCAGTCCTTTGCGCGTCCCCCGCAGGCCCTGCCGGGGGACGGATTGCGGTTTTATTACCCCTAGCGTACAGGAAACGGCGAAAAAAAGCAACTCTTTCCCCGGGAAAATCCCCCGCCCTTGTCGGCTTGGGGCAGAAAAAGCTGCGGCCCCGGGGCGCAACCGAAATTGCGCCCCAGAGCCACAGGGGAAGTACTTTTGTTGGTTTTGCCGCAGACCGGCTTATCCGGCCGCTGCGGAGCAAAGGGGACGATTAGCCCGGCTGCTTGCCGATGTAGGCCAGAATGCCGCCGTCCACGTAGAGGACCAAGCCGTTGACGAAGTCAGAGGCTTCGGAAGCGAGGAAGACGGCGGGGCCGCCCAGATCCTCGGCTTCGCCCCAACGGCCCGCGGGGGTCTTGGAGACGATGAACTGGTCGAAGGGATGACGGGAACCGTCGGGCTGGATCTCACGCAGGGGTGCGGTCTGCGGAGTGGCGATGTAGCCGGGGCCGATGCCGTTGCACTGGATGTTGTAGGCGCCGTACT
>NZ_CALADU010000119.1 GCF_937890665.1 uncultured Subdoligranulum sp. | reverse complement strand
AGACCTACCCCATGAACTGGCCCATCGGCTGCGGCAAGGGCTTCAAGGGCGTGTTCGACCGGAATGCCCGCCGGGTACTGGCCTTTGAGAGCGATGGCCGTGCCAACGGCGTCAAGATGGTGGACGAGATCGAAGCCGAACTGGGCGACGCCAAACTGGACGAGCTCATCGGCGCCGAAAACCACCAGAAACTGGCCGACGACATCGAGCTGCTGGACGGCGCGGCGGAAGAATTTGATCTGGAAGCTGTGCACAACGGTACGCTGTCCCCTGTGTTCTTCGGCTCGGCGCTGACCAACTTCGGCGTAGAACCCTTCCTGAAAGAATTTTTGCGGCTGACCCCCACCCCGCTGCCCCGCAAGGACGCCGAGTCCGGCGAGGTGGTAGATCCCTGCAGCGAGAATTTCTCCGGCTTCATCTTCAAGATTCAGGCCAACATGAACAAAAACCACCGGGACCGCATCGCTTTCCTGCGTATCTGCTCGGGCAAATTCGAGCGCGGTATGGAAGCCTTCCATGTGCAGGAGGGCAAAAACATCAAACTGGCCACCGGTACCAGCCTGATGGCCGATGACCGTGCCATTGTCAGCGAAGCCTACGCCGGCGACATCATCGGCCTGTTTGATCCGGGCATCTTCTCCATCGGCGATACGCTCTGCACCGGCAAGCCCCATGTCCAGTTTGCGGGTATCCCCACCTTTGCCCCCGAGCACTTTGCCCGGGTAACACAGGTGGACACCATGAAGCGCAAACAGTTCGTCAAAGGCATGGAACAGATCGCTCAGGAAGGCGCCATCCAGATTTTCCGGGATTTGGGTTCCGGCATGGAGGAAGTCATTGTGGGCGTGGTAGGCGTTCTGCAGTTGGAAGTGCTGGAGTACCGCCTGAAAAACGAATACAATGTGGACATCCGCATGCAGCAGCTCCCCTATGAGTATCTGCGCTGGATCCTCAACGATCCCGACGAGCTGGATCCCAAGCATCTGGATCTGACCAGCGATACCCGTCCCATCGAGGACCTGAAGGGCAATCATCTGCTGCTCTTCGGCAGCTCCTGGAGCATCAACTGGGCCGAACAGCATAACGAATCTTTGCGGCTGTCCGAGTTCGGCAACCTGACCTTTTAACAGTCTGCGGCCCGTTTTGTGAGGAAGAAGAAATCATCTATGCTGAATCTTTTGCGGCAGCGTCCCACCAAGCAGACCTTGGTGGAGGACGCCAAATTTTTCGGCCTGCTCAACGCAGGGCTGATCGCCACCGCGTTGGGCATCGCCCTCTTCAAGACGCCCAACCACTTTGCCTTCGGCGGCACCTCCGGTCTGTCCATCATTCTGTCCACCCTATTTCCCAAATGGAATGTGGGCTTCTTTATGTGGATCGTCAACGCCGCGCTGGTTTTGCTGGGCTTCGCTTTTCTGGGGGTACGGTCCATGGGCTGGACCATCTACTCTTCCTTTGCGCTGTCTTTTTATGTCAGCCTGTGTGAGGAGATCTGGCCCCTGACCGCCCCGTTGACCCACGATGTCTTTTTGGAACTATGCTACGCCGTTATTCTGCCCGCAGTGGGCAGCGCCATCGTTTTCAACATCGGCGCCTCCACCGGCGGTACCGACATCGTGGCGATGATCCTGCACAAATACACCAGCTTGGAGATCGGCCGTGCTCTATTGGTCAGCGATCTGGCCATTGTGCTGGTGGGCGCCTATCTGTACGGTCCGGCCACCGGATTGTACTGCATTTTGGGTATGGTCCTTAAGACCACCGTGGTGGACGGCGCCATCGAAAGCATCAACCTGCGCAAGGTCTGCACGGTGGTGACCACCAACCCCGGCCCGGTACGGGACTTTATCGTGAAAGAGCTCAATCGTTCCGCCACCGAGGAACGAGCCGAAGGCGCCTATTCCCACGAGGAAAAATGGGTGCTGATGACGGTGCTCACCCGGGCACAGGCCCAGCATCTGCGCCGTTTTGTACGCCGCAACGATCCTCATGCCTTCATCACCATCGTCAACAGCAGCGAGATCGTGGGCAAAGGATTCCGTTCCATCTAAAAAATTCCAGTACAGCGCCCGCCGGGAATCCAGCGGGCGCTTTTTTGTGTTTTTCTCCCCCCGTGTACCGGTTGTGCCGCAGTTGTATTTATGCGTTATATATGGTATACTTTCTTACAAACTTTTTATTCTGTACTAAGCGGAGGAATCATCCCCGATGAAATATCTGACCTATGCGGAACATGCCTTCCTGCACGGGCATCTTTCCCGTGTGCGGCACGTCACCTTGGATCCTGACGGGCCCGGTGTGGTGCGCATCCACCTGATCCCCTGCCGTCATCCTGATCGGGAAACCCCTTTTGTAGCGATCCTGAACGGGCAGGATATTCTGCCTCTCAACGTCAGTTGGGCCATTCTGCTGACCAGCTTGATCGAGGCACTTCATCCCCACAGCGGCAAGGAACTGACCCCCGCCGAATGGTCTGCCGTCACCGCACAGGCAGTGGCTATGACCCACAAAGTCTACCGCCGCACCCCGCCCCTGCAGATTGAATCCGACCTGCAGCTCTTGTTGGATTGTCTGTGTGCCGTGGCCCGGGGCCAAACCCCGCCGCTTCATGTCCAGCCGCTGCATCTGGGGGACTATGCCCCCCGGATGAACGCCCCCCACCGTATGGATCTGATGATCAGTTCGATGGTCAAGGACGGGGCTTGGCACTGCAACCAGAAATGCCAACACTGCTACGCTGCCGACCAGCCGCTGGGTGCTGTACCGGAGCTGGACACCGACCAATGGCTGGCGGTGATTGAAAAGTGCCGCAGTGCGGGTATTCCTCAGTTGACCTTTACCGGCGGAGAACCCACCCTGCGCAACGACCTGATCAAGTTGGTACAGGCAGCCCAGTGGTTTGTCACCCGGCTGAACACCAATGGCCGTATGCTGACCAGCGCCATGTGCAAAGACTTGAAAAACGCCAGTCTGGACGCGGTACAGATCACTTTTTATGCCGCTGACCCTGCCATTCACAATGAACTGGTGGGGGTGGACGGCTACACCGACACACTAGGCGGCATTAAAAACGCACTGGCTGCCGGGTTGAATGTCAGCCTGAACACGCCGCTGTGCAGCCTGAACCGAGATTATCTGGCCACGGTGCAGTTGGCGAAAGAGCTGGGCATCCGGTACCTGACCTGCAGCGGGCTGATCCCCGCCGGCAAAGCCACCACCGAAGCCAGCCGTGCCGAACGGCTGACGCCGGAGGAACTGGTGGAAGTACTGCGTCCCGCCATGGCCTACGCCGCGGAAAATGAAATGGAGATCAACTTTACCAGCCCCGGCTGGCTGCCCGAGGAAACGCTGCGGGAACTGGGCTTTACCCAGATCCCCAGCTGCGGTGCCTGCCTTTCCAACATGGCGGTAGCCCCCGACGGTACGGTTTTGCCCTGCCAAAGCTGGCTGTCCGGCCCGGGTCTGGGCAATCTGCTGCGCACCCCGTGGCACCACATCTGGCGCAGCACGGCCTGCTGCACCATCCGCAATACCAGCGCCGCCATGGAGCGGCGCTGCCAACTGGGCGCAACGCCTTTGCAGGAGGGCTGCTGATGACACATTTTCATCCTTTGCGCCGTCTGGCCTGCGTGCTGACGGTGCTGCTCTGCTGTCTGTTGACCGTGCTGCCTGCCGCAGCCGAAACTGCTGACGCCCCCTATGCCGAGGAAGGGGATCTGGACTATATCCGCAACTATGTCGTTACCGTAGACCTGCGGGAAGATGGGTCGGCAGACATCACCTACGATATTGACTGGCAGGTGATCGGCGGGGAAAAGACCGACTACCTGAGCTGGGTCAAGATTGGCTTGGCCAACAGCCATGTGGACGAATTGACCCCCCTGACCGATACCATTTCCGATTTACAGTACTCCGACGACGGGGGCAGTTACGCCAAGGTGGTCTTTGCCCGGCGCTATTATGCGCCCGCCATCGCCGCCGCCAACGGCGGGGAAAGCGAAGTACAGTTCGCCTTCTCGGTCCACCAAAGCCATCTGTTCACCCTGAACGACGACGGCACCGCCAATTTCACCTTTACCCCCGGCTGGTTTGATGACCTGAGCGTGGGCAATATGCAGATCCGCTGGCGCAACAGCGAAGGCTTTGTAGCCGATAACACCGGGGTGGACGGCGACTATCTGGTGTGGGATTTCGGTCCGCTGACCCACGGGCAGGCAGCCAAAGTCCATGTGACGGTGCCGGTCACCTACTCGGCGGTCTATGCCCCGGAGGACGCCATGACCGCCGAAGATTACAGCGGCGTACAGCAGTCCAGCGACGATGATTTCACCGAGGTAGGCTATATCCTGCTCTTCGTGGTCTTTTTCGGGGTGTGCATCTTCTTGGTTGCCTACCGTCCCCCCTACTGGGGCGGCGGCTTTGGCGGCGGCATCGACCCGATGGATTGGTTCTGGTACACCAACGGTATCCACACCATCAGGCGTGCCCGGACTGCACCGCCCCCGCCGGGGTATCACCGCACCGACCCGCCCAAGAATTTCCGTCCGGGCGGCGGCACCAGCCGGGGCGGCGGCGTAGGCCGTCGGGATAGCGGCGGCAACGACCATCACTTTACCTGCGCTTGTGCCTGTGCGTCCAGTTGCGCTTGTGCCTGCGCCTGTGCCGGCGGTGGCCGTGCAGGATGCAGCGTAAAGGATTTTTATACCGTCAAACTGCCCCGGACGGAAAGCGAGGACCATCATGAGTCTTGAAGAGCAATACGATGCTTGGGTTCGCGGCCTGATGGGCGGCGGAAAGTACGCTGCCACCCCTAACGAGGCTGCGCAGGCCAGCGACGCCGTGCAGCAGATGCAGGCCCAGTTAGAAGCGCTGAACGCCGCCCAAAAACGGCAGAAACAGGCTACCGCAGCGGTGGATGCCCTGCACAAGGCAGGCAGCGCCACGGCGGAGCATGTACGCCAGATGAGCAGTGAACTGACCCGTTCCCTGAAACAGGATGGTTTGCTGGGCGGCACGGTAGCTGCCCCCACGCCCCGTCCGGCAGCCGCTTCCGGACGCCCGGACTTTTCCGGCGTGGCCGACAAGGTCAAAACCGAGGTGCTGGGACAGGATGCCTTTGTGACAGCCGTGGTCAAGGCCTTTCGCCGCCCCTTTGTGCTGGGTACCGCGAAGCAGACCGACCGGGCCAAAAACCTGATGCTGCTTTGCGGGCCGGAAGGTACCGGCCGCCACTATGCCCTGACCTGCGTGGTGGAGGAGCTGGCGGCCCGGGGCATTCTGCGCAGCGCGGCGGTGGAAACGTTAGATCTTTCCCTCTACCCCGGTCCGGCACAGGAAAAACTGTTTTTGCAGGACTTGTACGCGGCGCTGCAATCTGACGCCGAGGTATTGGCTTTTGACCACTACGAGGGCTGTGCCCCCACCTATCTGAACATGCTGGCCACCTTGTCCATCGACGGAACGCTGGCACTGTCCAGCCGGTATGTGCTGCAGCGGGGCATCCTTGTGGATGTGGGCACCGCCTTGGCCCCCGGCGCCATCGGGGAATTGCAGGCGGGCGGCAAGTACTTCGTCTTTTTCTCCCGCAAGGGGGAGGACGCCTTGGCCGAGACCTTCGGCGCCCGGTTTGTGGATGCCATTGCCGGGGACATCTGCCGTACCGAACCCTTTGCCCCCGAGACCCTGTCCGCGGTGGCTGCCCGGGAGCTGAACGAACTGGCCCAGCGGGTGCGCAAACAGTGCGGGCTGACCCTGACGATGGGCGGCGATGTGCGGGATCTGCTGGCTTCCCAATATGGCAAGACCAGCGGCATGCAGGCCATGCGAGATTACTGTGACACCGTCTACCGCGCCATTGCCGAATATGTGTTGGACGCCGACGTTCTGCCTGCCGACAACACCCCTGCCCTGCTGACCGCGCAGGGGAACCGCCTGTATATGGCGGTGAACGGCGGTACGCCGCTGGATCTGCTGGCCCTGCTGCCCCAGCAATACCGCGGCGACGTGGATGCCGTGGAGGCCGAGCTTTCCAAAATCGTGGGCTTGGAAGAAGTCAAGAATTATGTGCGGGACGTCGCCCAGAATGTGCAGGCCCAGCAGCGCCGCAAAGCGCAGGGACTGCCGGTGGCCGATGTGAACATGCACATGATCTTTACCGGCAACCCCGGCACCGGCAAGACCACCATTGCCCGAATTTTGGCCAAATACCTGAAAGCCATCGGCGCTTTGCGGGGCGGCCAACTGGTGGAAGTCACCCGGGCCGATCTGGTAGGGCGTTATGTCGGCCACACAGCGCCGCTGACCAACAGCGTGATCCAAAGTGCCTTGGGCGGTGTGCTCTTTATCGACGAGGCATACAGCCTCTACCGCGGCAACGAGGACAGCTTTGGTCTGGAGGCCATCGATACGCTGGTGAAGGGCATCGAGGATCACCGGGACGAGCTAGTGGTCATTTTGGCGGGTTACACCCATGAGATGCAGCAGTTCCTCGGGGCCAACTCCGGGTTGGCCAGCCGCTTCCCCAACCAGATCGAATTCCCCGATTACACCGGCGAAGAACTTTACCGCATCACCCTTTCGCTGGCTCAGGGCAAAGGCTATGTGCTGGCGGAGGATTGCCAAACACCGCTGACCGACTGGTACAGCCGCAAGCAGGCGGAGGATGCCGCCACCAACGGCAATGGCCGTATGGCCCGCAACGCGCTGGAAAAGGCGATTTTGAACCAATCCAAACGGTTGATCGCCGACCCGGAAGCCGATCTTGCACTGTTGCTGCCCGGCGATTTTGAACTGGACTAACGGCATAAAACACCAAAGCGCAGAACCTATTCCCATAAGTTCTGCGCTTTTTCTCTAACAAGATAACAAAAAGGCGGCGAACCGTAGGGTTCGCCGCCTTAGTCTTTGTAACAGAGATTACCGGGCCGTGTAATCCTCGGCCAGGTCGGCCAGAATCCGGGGGGCCGTTTCCCGCGTATCGGTCATGCGGACCGCGTTGCGCAGCGGCAATACCGAACGAGGCGTGACAGAGAGTTCATCCACGCCAATGGCAAGGAAGGTCTCGGTCAGGGTCAGATCTGCGCCCAACTCGCCGCAGATGCCTACCCAGATGCCATTCTTGTGGGCATTCTCGGTGACCATCTGGATCAGACGCAGCACAGACAGGTGATGGGGGTCGTAGAAGCGGCCCAGATCATTGTTCTGACGGTCGCAGGCCAGCGTGTACTGGGTCAGGTCGTTGGTGCCGATGCTGAAGAAGTCCACTTCCTTGGCCAGACGGTCGCTGCAAACCGCGGCGGCCGGCGTCTCGATCATGATACCGATCTGGACGTCCTCCCCGTAGGGGATGCCTTCCTTCTTCAGGTCGCGCTTTACTTCCTCGCACATACGCTTGGCTTCCCGCACTTCCCAAACGCTGGTGACCATGGGGAACATGATGCCCAGTTTGCCGAAGGCAGAGGCACGGAAGAGGGCACGAAGCTGGGTGCGGAAGATCTCCGGCCGGGTCAGGCAGATGCGCAGTGCACGCATGCCCATGGCGGGGTTATCTTCCTTGGGCAGATTGAAGTAGTCGATCTGCTTGTCCGCACCGATGTCCAGCGTGCGGATAATGACCTCTTTGCCATCCATATCGGACAGAACGGTCTTATAGGCTTCAAACTGCTCGTCCTCGGTGGGATAGTCCTTGCTGTTCAGGTAGAGGAACTCACTGCGGAACAGACCAATGCCGCCGCCGTCGTTGACCTGCACGGCGTGGACATCCTCGGGCGAACCGATGTTACAGTAGATGCGGATCGTCTTGCCGTCCTTGGTCACGTTGGCCTGCCCTTTCAGGGTCTCCAACAGGCGCTGCAGACGCAGTTGCTCTTCCCGCTTCTTCATCAGGCGGTCACGGGTATCGTCATCGGGGTCGATGACCAGCGCACCGGTGCTGCCGTCGGCAATGGCCTGACGGCCCTCGTACTCCGGCTTAAGGGCGTCGCCCAAACCTACGATGGCGGGGATGCCCATGGTGCGGGCCAGAATGGCCGTGTGGCTGGAACCGGAACCGCCCGCCGTCACAAAGCCCAAGATCTTGGACTTGTCCAACTGGATGGTCTCGGACGGGGCCAAATCGTCGGCAGCCAGCAGCACCGGCACCTCCGAGGCAATACCGCCCTGCACCACGCCGCACAGAATGCCCAAAATGCGCTGGCTCACGTCCTTCACGTCGGCAGCACGAGCCTGCATGTAGGCGTCGTCCATGGCGGCAAACATCTCGGCAAACTGCTCCGCCACATCGGAAACCGCCGCCTCGGCGTTGAGCTTCTCGTTCTGGATCAGATTCTCGATGGCTTCCTCATAGTCCAGATCTTCGGCCATCATCTGGTGGGTTTCAAACAGCATGGCGGCCTCGTCGCCGGCCTCTTCCCGGGCCTGTTCGGCCAGCTTGCCCAACTGCTCGATGGCGCCGGTCTGGGCGCCCTTAAAACGATGCCACTCGGCATCCGTATCCTCTACCGTATACCGTTTGATCTCAGCGGTAGCGCGGCGGTAAAAATATAACGGCCCAATGCCGACACCGGCCGAAACACCTTTGCCCTGAATGGTGATCATATGGGGAACCTCCCTTATTCCTTAATGGGAAAAGCCGCGTCCGCTATATCAATACAGCGACCGCGGCCCTTGCGTTTGCAAAAATTACAGATGCTCGTTGAAGAACTTCTCCAGCGCAGGAGCGGCGGCCTCCTCGTCGGCGCCTTCCACCTGAACGGTGACGGTGTCGCCGCACTTGATGCCCATGCCCATCAGCGCCATCAGCTTGACGGCATTCACAGACTTGTCGCCCTTGATGATGGTGACGGTGCTCTGGTAGCCCTTGACCTCTTTGACCAGCAAGCCGGCCGGACGAGCATGGATGCCAACAGGCTCCTTGATCGTATAGGTGAACTCTTTCATTGTTTTTTCCTCCCATAAGTCGCACAGCATTCCACCGCACGAGACATAATATTTAGTCGTTATTATGATAACATACTCTGCGGGCATCGTCAACGGAAAATAGGCCAAAAATATACAGGTTTTTTGTATATTTCGGTCAATTTTGTTTCGTAGAAAGGCATCGTCCGTCCATATTCCGGGTTGTTTTTTGTACATTTGTGCCCTTTTTGCCTACCAACCCCGCGCTGTCCTTAGGGCAGCGGCGCCCCCGCCAGCAACGCCTGCATCACATCTTCGGGTCTGGCTGTATGGTGGGCATACCGCTGCCGCAGCGGTGCGGCAGCGTTGTCCATAATGTAGGGTGTCCCCACCAGATCCAGCATCGCGGTATCGTTATAATTATCCCCAAAGGCCATCACTTCGCTGGGGTCAATGCCCAACACGCTGCACAGCGTCTGTACACCGGTGCCTTTGTTGGCCATTGTGGTGTCGATCCAGTAGGGACCGGCTACCGCGCAGTTGGCCTGCTGCCAGCGGGGCACAAAACGGTCCACATAGGCCTCCACCCCTTCGTGCAGATAGACCGAGACCTTGACGATCTCCTCCGGGATCTCCGACGGGTCATGGATGATCTGATACCGGTTGCCGATAAACCGAACCCGGTCCAGCATGCCCAGTCCCCGCTCCATCAGATAGGCGCAGTTCTGGCCGGAGAGCATGACCTCCCCCTGCCCGTCGCTGCGTTCCCACAGATCATGGGCGATTTCCTCGGCCAATGCCCGGGGCATGGTCGTCTTGCCAATACATTGTTCTTCCTTATAGAGTACACCGCCGTTTTCGCACAGAAACGCACAGTACTGGGCCACCGGTGCAAACAAGGTGCGCAGACTGGTGTACTGCCGGCCGGACGCCGGGCAGAACAAAATGCCTTGCTCGGCCAACGCCTCGATCAGCGAATAGGCTTCCGCTGTGGGGCCTTTGCGGCCATACGGCACCAGCGTACCGTCCAGATCGCTGCAGATCATTTTAATATTCATAGGGTTCCCCTGCCTGTATGGATTTACGCCGCACCTTCCAAATAAATGCGGCGGTTATATTGTAGCATATCCCCACAGTCTTTTGCAATTTGTACCCGTTTGCGGTATGATAGACGCAAGAGGTGATGCGTATGTCATGGATTACCGTCGGCGGAAAATCCCCCGCCGACCACGGCGCAGCCTTTGTGGCGGAGAATGCCACTCTGGCCGGGTCGGTGCGGTTGGAGGAGGGCGCCAGCGTCTGGTACGGCGCGGTACTGCGGGCCGACACCGGGCGTATTGTGGTGGGCGCGGGCAGCAATGTGCAGGACAACGCCGTGCTGCACACCGGCCCCGAGCTGGACATTGTGTTGGGGCGCGGGGTGTCCGTGGGACACAGCGCCGTGCTCCATGGCTGTATGATCGGGGACGGGTGCATGATCGGTATGCATGCCACGGTGCTCAACGGCGCCGTCATCGGCCCCGGATGCCTGATCGCCGCCGGCGCTTTGGTGCCGGAACGGGCTCAGATCCCCGCAGGCAGCCTGGTAATGGGGGTGCCCGGCAAGGTGGTGCGGCCGGTGAGCGAGGAACAGAAAGCCGCCATTGCCGCCAACGAAGCGGAATACCGGGAACTGGCGCGGCAGCATGCCGCCGCCCGGTAACAGATACAAAAAAGCGGTCCCGCCTTGGCGGGGCCGCTTTTTTGTTTACAGAACTTTGGACAGAAACGCCTTAAGACGCTCGTTCTCCGGGTTATCAAAAAATTCTTTGGGCGGTTTGTCGACCTTGACGACGCCCTCATCGATAAAGATAATGCGGTTGGCCACCTCCCGGGCAAAGCCCATCTCGTGGGTGACGCAGATCATCGTCATGCCGCCCCGGGCCAACTCCTTCATCAGTTCCAGCACTTCGCCTACCATCTCAGGGTCAAGGGCGGAGGTGGGTTCGTCGAAGAGCAGCACGTCCGGGTTCATGGCCAGCGCCCGCACAATGGCGATCCGCTGCTTCTGCCCGCCGGACAGCATGTTGGGATAGGTGTCGGCTTTGTCGGTCAGACCGATGCGCTGCAACAGTTCCATAGCCTTGGCGTCCGCCTCGTCCTGCTTCATCAAGCCCAAACGCACGGGAGCCAGTGTAATGTTGCGCTTCACCGTCAGGTGGGGAAACAGGTTAAAGTGTTGGAATACCATGCCCATTTTCTGCCGCACCCGGTCAATGTCTTTGTCGTTGACCTCGGTGCCGTTGAAGATGACCTGCCCGCCGTCCGGTTCCTCCAGACGGTTGAGACAACGCAGGAAGGTAGATTTGCCGCAGCCGGACGGTCCGACCAGCACCACGCAGTCCCCTTTGTGGATGGTCAAATTGACCCCACGCAGCACCTGCAGACCGCCAAAATTCTTTTGCAGATTTTTAACGTCGATCACTTTGCGCCATTCTCCTTTCCAGTTTTCCCAGCAAGGTGCTGAAGAGCAACACCAACACCAGATAGATGGCCGCCACGCCCAACAGCGGGAACATGGCTTCGTAGGTACGGTTCATGACGCCCTGCGCCGCATACAGCAGCTCCTTGCCGCCGATGACGGTGATCAGCGAGGTATCCTTG